>CAYSKN010000221.1:0-4825 GCA_964431565.1 uncultured Gemmatimonas sp. | reverse complement strand
CGAAGGCGCCCGCGGGGTGGACCGGATAGCCAGGGCCCTTGTCCACCACCACCATCGTAAGAGTGCTCACGATATTGAATGCTGCAACCAGTACGATCAGGAGGAGGATCACTCCCATACCGAGCTTTTCGAGCTTGAGCGCCTGGAAGAACGATCGGTTGTTCTCCTGCCAGTCAACCGCTCGAACGGGCTCATTGAGTGCCAGCTCCAGGGAGTCCGCTATCAGAGGCGTCTTCCTGCGATCCACCGCGCGCACCTAGATACCATTCACATCCTCTCCCAGGCCGGCGAATCGTTGGGCTGATGCGAGTGAAAGAAAGAGATAGGCGTCGTCATACTCGTACATGCCGGTCTCGAACACGCCGCTGACCACCACGCTGTCAGCCCGCGGCACAATCGCCCCGGTGGCAGCGTTCATGTCGAGCCCGGCTGCGCCTAGGAGTACAACCGTATCTCCTGGGAACGCATTGAGCCTGGAAGCGAGGAGCTTGCCCAACACGGCTCCAGGCAATAAGACCCCATCTTTTCTGAAGCTGAAGTTCCCAAAAATGAGATGTTTGCGAATCGTCGTTACGTCGTCGCCCTCCTCACCGGTACTCACGATGCCAACCACCGCCGTGCCGGTCATGTAACCACCAAGATTGCGTACCAAGCCCTGAGTGGACACGAAGGGGGCCGCACTCACCACGCCAGGAAATGCTCGTACCTTCTCCAACAGCGGCTGCCAGTCGGTCATCCGCATTTCGTCACCGTATGGCAGCACCCTCAGGTCAGGGCTCGCCACCAGGATCTTCTCGCGCATGTCCTCCTGCATACCGGTCATCACACCCATGATCACAACGAGCGCGCTGACACCCACCAGCACACCACCGATGGCTATCACACTGATCAGTGACAGCAGCCGCGACCCGCGCCGACTGCGGAGGTAGCGCCAGGCGATCGAAAATTCCAGCCGTGTCACAGGGTCATCCGGTATGGTGTGTGTTCGTCACTCGGAGCGCATGGCCGGAAACAGTATGACGTCGCGTATGTTCTGCGTGCCAGTCAGGTACATGAACAGCCGATCGAGACCTATTCCGACGCCACCAGTGGGTGGCATGCCATACTCCATCGCCCGCAGATAGTCCTCGTCCACACCGCCTGCCTCGTCGTCACCAGCTTCGCGCAGACGTGCCTGAGCCTCGAAGCGTTCCCGCTGATCAATGGGATCGTTCAATTCCGAAAACGCGTTGGCGAGTTCCTTCCCGCTTGCAAACAACTCGAATCGCTCGGTGATGCCCTCGGGCCCACCACGTCTGGGCTTCGCAAGAGGGGAGAGCTCAATAGGGTAGTCCAGCACGAACGTAGGTGACACTATGGTGGATTCGACAAGCACCTGAAACATCTCGTCGAGCACCTTTGGACGACTGAGTGTTCCTACCTTCTGAACACCAACACGTTCCGCAATTGTCCGCAGTTCGCCTTCGTCCACACCCATGACATCAATACCTGCCGCCTGTGACAGAGACGGCACCCACTGAATTCGCGGAAATGGTGTGGTGAAGGCAGGCACTTTCTCCGCGATTCCCGGGATATTTCCGATGGCACCAGCCGCTGCTACTATGAGCGCCTCCACGCGTTTCATCATTGTGTGGTAGTCGGCATACGCCTCATAGAACTCGAGCATCGTGAACTCGGGGTTGTGGGTCCGGTCGATGCCTTCATTGCGGAAGTCGTGGCCGATCTCGTACACACGCTCCAGACCACCGACGATCAACCGCTTGAGATAGAGCTCGTCTGCAATCCGAAGGTAGAGCTGCATGTCCAGGGCATTGTGGTGCGTTACGAACGGACGTGCAGCAGCACCGCCATACAGAGGCTGCAATACCGGTGTTTCCACTTCGAGATAACCCAAGTCATCAAGATGATCCCGGATTGCACGCGTAAGCAATGAACGCGCACGGAACAGGGTACGCACTTCAGGGTGGACCGCTAGGTCGACATACCGCTGCCGTGCCCTGAGTTCGGTGTCAGAAAACGCCGAGTAGCGAACGAGCCGACCGTCCACGATCTGCTCCTTGCCAAGAGGCAGTGGCCGCAGAGACTTGGACAACAATTCCACATGCAAGACCCTGACGGTGGCCTCACCCGTTCGTGTCAGCATCATTGAGCCGCGCACACCAACCCAGTCTCCCAGATCGTACAATGCCAGCTGCGCGAACAGATCTTCACCCAGCTCATCACGACGGAAGTACAACTGCACACGACCGTCCAGGTCGGCAAGATGTGCGAAGGCAGTCCTGCCCTGGCCGCGCCAAGAGACCAGACGCCCGGCAACGGAAACCGCGACACCTTCTCCGACATCGCCGAGAGCACTGATTGCCTCGATCGAGCTGTGTGAGCGGTCCCATGAATAGGCAAAGGGCTCGACCCCAGCCGCACGAAGCCGCTCCAGCTTCTCCCGGCGCGCCCTCATCAGGAAATTGAGATCTTCCCGGTCTCCGTTCTCATTCTCGTCGGCCGGGTCATGCCGAACCTGATCGGTCATGACAGTCCGCTCCCGGTGGCGGCTGTACTCTCCTGCTTGAGGTATGCCCTGATAAACGGGTCGATCGCACCATCCATCACCTTCTGAACATCAGCTATCTTGAGTTCGGTGCGATGATCGTTGACCATGGTGTACGGCTGAAAGACATAACTGCGTATCTGACTGCCGAAGGTTACGTCCTGCTTGTTCGCATCGAAAGCTGCCTTTACTGCCTGCTGCCTCTCCACCTCCATCTGATACAAGCGGTTCTTGAGCATCTTCATGGCCGTTGCCTTGTTCTTGAACTGGGAACGCTCCTGCTGGGAGCTGACAACGATGCCGGAGGGAATATGCGTCAGGCGTACTGCAGACGACGTCTTGTTCACGTGCTGACCGCCGGCACCGGATGCGCGAAAGACATCCATACGGATGTCCTCCTCCCTGATATCGATGTTGATCTCTTCGTTCACCACTGGATAAACGAAGACCGATGCAAAGCTGGTGTGTCTTCGCGCCTGTGAATCAAAGGGCGAGATACGTACCAGCCGGTGCACGCCTGACTCCGGGCGCAGGAAGCCATAGGCATACTGTCCCTTGATCTCAAGCACGGCCCCCTTGATTCCCGCCTCCTCACCTTCACTCATGTCGAGCACTTCGATTGCGAAGCCCTTGCGTTCAGCCCATCTTGTGTACAGGCGCAACAGCATGGACGCCCAATCCTGCGCCTCGGTACCGCCCGCCCCGGCCGAAATCTCCAGTTGGGCGTCGCGATGGTCGTCGTCACCGCGCAGCAGGGATCTGAGTTCGAACTCATCCAGGTTCAATACGATGTCGTGAACCTCGGAGTCGAGATCAGCGTCCATCCCGGGGTCGGGTTCAAGTGTCAGGAGTTCGTCCATCTCGATCGCACTCCTGACGCGCGACTCCAAGGCATCGGCTGGTTCGACCCAACCCTTGAGCACCTTTACCTGCTGCACAATTACACGAGCGTGCTCCTGGTCTTCCCAAAATGCAGGATCGGCCATCTCCTCTTCAAAGGCGCTCAGTGTCGAGCGCTTGGTCTCGACGTCAAAGGTACCTCCGCATGTCGGCAAGCCGTTCTACGGCCCGCGACAGAACCCTGGGGCGTTCCCCGTCCTGCATATAATTCCTCCAATTACGACGAGAGCCGCTCTCCACACCGGAAAGCGGCCCGAGAAAGCTCACTGTATCGCCAACATCCGAGAATGTTGAATTTATCGAACAGAGGGCATTGACGACAGTCAGACGACCAGCTTCCCATCGTGTGCCGAGCAGTCCCTCCGATCTTGATGGCGGCGGCCATCGTCTCTGCCGGTGTTCAGAACAGCCGATGTCCACCTGCCAGGATGTCATTGAGCGCTTCCTGAAAATACGGAGCCGACTCGGCAATCTCTCGCCCCACCTGCTCGGTACATTCCTCGTAACTCTTCTTGATCTCCTCTCTGAAGAGTTGCCGCAGGGTGCCCTCGCGCAGTCCTTCCTCGCGCTTCGCCGGATGATAGGCCACTAGATCCGACACGAGGGCTCGCGCCAACCTGCGGGCGCGCTGGGCAGGATCTGCCTTGAGGAATGGATTGAGATGACGACGCTCGGCCGATCGCCCTCCCGAAACGGGAGTGGCTATACTCACTTGCCGTGCACTGATACTGAGCGTCGCACTTTGAGAAGCGACCCCCACAGCGGTGCGGGCCACCTCCTCAACGTCCGGACCCGAACGGCCTGCGGGCGCCGTCACGGCTTTGGGAGCAACTTCAGCCCTAGGCTCCGGAGTGTCCCCGCGAGATGGCATGGTCGGTGACCATGCTGTCGACGCCCACGCAGGTGTGACACGCGCCGTACCCGCCGCGGACGTCTCGATCGGAGCTCCCGCGATGGCGGATGGAGTCTGAACGGATGCCTGTGACGGTGTAGCAGAAGACGTGGCCATTGTGCCGGTGATTGCCGGCGTCCGGATCGCCGCCGTCGCACGCATGGCTTGGTCAACCGTATACGCGGGTCTTGGAGTCTCGACGCGCGTGATGGACGGGGTTATCGGACCCGTCGGTGTCCGGGTCCTGACCACTCGGGTAGCTGCCGTGATAGCCCCGGTGGCGATCGGCGTAACGGACACCGGAAGTGTCCCTCCAGCGATGGCGATTATGCCACCACATACGGAACAACGCGCTCTCACTCCCGTTGCCGGAACCTTGGTTGGGTCAACCCGGAAAACAGACTGACACTCCGGACAGGTGACCGTCATGATGCACCCGCAGCCGAACGCCCTTCATCCATGCTGCCTGACGCAGCGTTCGCCCCGCG
>CAYSKN010000220.1:0-4882 GCA_964431565.1 uncultured Gemmatimonas sp. | reverse complement strand
GCTCGGAGAACTTAGTCTCATCCCAGAAGCGCGATTTCGGGATCGCCTTCTCAGCACTCGATGCCGGTTGCGCCACCAGCGATGTCGTGTCCGACATAGCCAGAATGCTGCAGAGGCCGGCAAACATAGCCCGCGCCCACCAGTTCATCTCTCACCCTCGCCGTCAACGGAAGTAGTTGGCAAGACCTCCTGGCGAGCGACACTACACCTCAGGAGCCGAAACGCAAGACGGAATGGGAAATCGCCAGACGGTTCAGTACTTCAGGCCGTCGCCTTCTTGCGGGCCACGATGGCTACGCCGCACAAGTGTGGAGCGTACTTCCTGAATACGCCGCGCATGGCACGCACTCGCCGCCGGGCTCCGGGAGTGCGCAACACGTTGAACATGAAGCGGAGCATGCCCGGAAGACCTTCGTCAGCGATCAGCCTGCCGGGCTCGAGCAAATGCATGGGCGCTGTGACAGCGGAGGTAATCTCGAAACCCTCATGCTCAAGCGCGTGCTTCCACTCGCTCAGGGTCAACGGACGTGCGCCCACATGAATGGAATCAGACAACTCCTTCTGGATCGCTTCCTTCTCTGGTTCCGGCATGTCGTCAGGCATCAGGCCAAGCTCATGGATTCCATAACGGCCACCCGGAACAAGCACCCGATATGCCTCCTGAATGATGGCAGTCTTCTGCTTGGCGGTGTGCATGGTGAGCATAGCCTCGCCGAACACGACATTCGCCGAGGATGACTCGAGCCCCGTGTCGGAAGCGACTCCCTGCCGGCACTCACCCCTGCCGGGCGGGATGGCACGCCGTACCGCACGAACCGCGGCTTCATCGCGCTCGACCGCCACGTAGGACGCCGGACCCTTCTCGAGCACCATTCTCATAGTCGTGCCCAGACCCGGTGCGAGCTCAACAACAGGATCATGCGATGTAATGGCCAGCGCATCAAGCATCTCACGTGTGAGTTCGAGACCGCCGGGCCTCAGCACCCTCTTTCCCATACGCGCCATGAGCCAGTGTCCAGGCATCCGACTGATGTCCAGATCGGCGCCAGGCAAGGCCGTCGCCTCAATATGTTGTGCTTTCACGGGTGTCTCCACAGGAAGGTAGTCAACAAACCCGACTAGTATCATCGGGTTTGGTTCTCCTCCCGTCAAGCCTTCACCTGGCGAGTTCCGTCGCCTCCACTGCTCGCACAAGACAATACCGGAAGGTCTCCCACGATCCGCGGCACTTCAAAGGCCCTTGATCAGCGCCATTGATGGGTACCCGCCGTGCTGTGCAGAATACCCGTCCCTTGAGCGCCGCATGGGGGAGCCGTGGCCACCGCAAGCATGTGAGCAGCCAACCCCCTGTTCTGTTCAACCGCCGGTGATCCATCTCGCGTCTAAAGGCGCGGCCCGATTGGTTGAAGCCCGCTGAAGGCAGGTTACGGCTTTCTCCTTACCCGGTAGGTAAACTCCTGCCCCATTGCATCACCAGTGAGAGTGATCAACGGTGGCTCCACGTAACCACGGTACTTGATGCTCAACTGTTCACCCATCATGTCCACCACGAGCGTGAACGAAATATGATGACCGTCGATCTTCCCATCCTTGATGGGCATTACAGGGCGGCCAGCCTGGCTCACCCCACCAGTAAGCATCTCACCTTCGGACTTGAAGGTCCATATAACGGGCGTCTCACCACCCATGACATTGATGACGCCCTCCCAGGTACCATCGACATCGTGAGCCATTTCGGGAGGAGCCAGCAGGAGCAGACCCGCCAGAGCAAGAGCAAGCTTCATGAGATTCTCCCTATTCTGATCGTCCCCGCAGGGCCGAAACGCACTTGAGAAACCCCGACTCGACAGACACGGCAGTTCTTCCGTCATATTGGGTTCGTTGCAGCGGTTGCGCAATACGGCCTTCCACCAGCAGTTTCTGGGCCCGGACAGTCACCTCTAGAGGCGCGCAACCATTGAACAGGATTCTCGTCGCGACAGCTGCTGGCTTTCTGTTGCCCTTTGCCGGCCACGGCACGAACAACATTGTTGCAGGGAACCATCGTCGTGTATCGCCTGCGGAACAGAGCCAGTCACCCATCGCCACCATCATGACGGGTAGGGTCATGACCGTGAGCGGACTTATCGATCCATCGGCGCTTGGGCACACGCTCATGCATGAGCACATGTTCATCGACCTCGTCATTCCCGATGAGGAGCCTTCAAGATGGCGGGCTGCAGGGCGATCGCGCCTGGTCGGGGCTACTGCCGTGCAGCTCTACAACGAACCGCTAGCATTGGGAAACATCTCGGCCGTCATGCTGGGTGCCTTCAATCGTGATAACTGGCAGCTCAATGATGAGAGGATGGCCGCCTCGGAGATATCCGCGTTCAGGCAACAAAATGGCAGTACCGTGGTTGAGCTGACCGGAACCGGTATGGGCCGAGAGCCGCAGGCGCTCAGGAGGGTTTCCCGGATAACGGGCGTGAACATAGTGATGGGCACTGGCTGGTACACGGCGGGTTGGTACCCACCCGACATCGAGAGCCGATCGGTAAGCCAACTCACCGACGAGCTTGTACGCGATATTTCAGTGGGGGTTGACGGAACCGGCATCCGGGCAGGAATCATCGGTGAAATTGGTATCGGTGCCGATCCAAGCTCGGAGCCCGAGCGACGGATTATTCAGGCATCGGGTCACGCAAGCCGCCTGACCGGGGCCGCCATCACTCTACACGTCTCTGCAGATCAGCGTCAGCATTCCAGGGTGCTCGATCTTCTCGCTGCTGCGGGAACCGACCTGTCACGTGTTGTTCTTGCCCACTCGGATTACCTGGCAACCGACGTGAGTTATCTCAAGCTGTTGCTTGACAGAGGTGTGACCATCTCCTTTGACATGCTCGGTGAACCGCCTCTCGTGACGCGCACGCGGCCCATCGATTCCGAAGTCGCGCAGGCGATCATTGAACTGCTGAAAGCGGGATATGCCGACCGCATCGTGCTGTCGCAGAATGTCAATTCAAAGATCAGGTGGAAGGCTTTCGGCGGTACTGGTTACTCGTTCATAGAGGAATCGTTTCTTCCTTATCTGAAGCGCAAAGGAGTCGACAATGCACAGATCGAGCAGATGATCGCGGAAAACCCGAGACGAATTCTGACCTTCTCGGCACCGCAGCCGCTCACCGGCAAGTAGATCCGGAGAACACATGATACCCGATATCCTACCTGGAGCTCTCGCGCTCGCCGCGTCAGGCGCCTTGCTGTGGCAGGTCGGCACTTTCCAGCAGCCATCGGCTGTGCCGGATATACCTGCTGCATCGATCGAGCGACCAGTCGTAATTCCGAATCTTGCCGGCAGAGTTCAGACGGTTCTCGGCCCCATGGATCCATCCGCCATAGGGCCTGCACTGATGCACGAGCACATCTTCATCGATTTCAAGAATCCTGCCCCTCGCCCAACGCGCTTCGCCACACCGGGTGAGGCAGAGGAGTATGAGAAGCCGATAAACATGGCCAACCTCAACCGGGTTCGTTACGGGCGTGGGGTCAAGGGCGGGTCGTTCCTTGGCGACTTCGATGAGATGTATAGCGAGGTCATGGAGTTTAGGAAGTTCGGTGGACAAACCATTGTCGATGTTTCGAACATTGGTCTCGGACGCGATCCCGAGGCCCTCGTGAAGATGTCGAATGTCACCGGCATGTCGATCGTGATGGGTTCGAGCTGGTACACGAAGAATTTTCATCCGCTGGACATGGATCAGCGCACGGTGGCGGAGCTGACCGACATAATCGTCCACGACGTGACAGTGGGAGCGGAAGGCACTGGCATACGTTCGGGTATCATCGGCGAGATCGGTATCGATGGCGGTCCGCTCACATCCAACGAGATGAAGGTCATTCGGGCCAGTGCTCGTGCCAGTCGTATCACTGGTGCACCGATGACCTTTCACGCGGGCGGTGTAAACGAGGAGCGCCTTGTTTCCATAAGTGCATCGCTCGCTGAAGGTGTGCGGCCGGAACAGATCATCATGGGCCACAGTGGTGCACTGACTCCAAACATGCCACTCGTGAAACGCATTCTGGAAACGGGAGTCTACCTGCAGATCGACTGGCTTGGTGTCATTACGGGGCCTGATGGTGTGCTTGGCAACCGCAGCGATCGTACGATTGCCCGCGCGATCGCCGAACTTGTCGGGCTCGGCTACGAGGACCGTATCCTGCTGAGCCATGACATCTGCACCAAGGGGCAACTCAGGAAGTACGGTGGAACCGGCTTTGCCTACATCTCCGAATACTTTCTGCCGGAGCTACGCCGACAGGGCATCAGTGAGGAAGTGATCCACAAACTCATGGTGGACAACCCACGCCGGGCGCTGACGTTCGTGGCCCCCAGGGCCGGGTAGCTGCCAGAGCATCGACAGGGTGGCCATGCAGTCTGACAATCCTGCATATTTGGAACAGCCTCCGGTGACGGGAGGCTATTCCAAATCAATCGGAGGGCTTGATCATGGCTGACGCCTGGCTGCCAACGCTCATTACCGCTACCCCGCAGGAAGGGTTCGAACTCGCGATCACCCTGAGCCGCCGCGGTGTAAAATACACACAACCCGATACTGAGGTGCTTCACAAGCTGCGCCCTGTATATGCGAATGATGCAGACGCTCTCACAGCTGCATCGCAGGTCATTGCCATCAACTTTCAGACCGTCGCGGCAGCCAACAACTACTGGCGCAAGTAGGAGGGTGGCATGCTGGTGCGGGCAACCTGGTGACAGCCGTGCCCTGTCATGGCGGCGGCAGTACTCCCACCGCGATGTGACTGGGCGCGGCCGGCGACGAGTGGATGGTGTGTACCTGCACCATGAAATCACCCGGCTTGGCTTCGAAGAGGTTCGGCACGA
>CAYSKN010000219.1:0-4887 GCA_964431565.1 uncultured Gemmatimonas sp. | reverse complement strand
AGAAGAAGTGATGTTCCGCATCCTGAGGGTACTCACATCATTGTTCAGCCGCTTCATTGCCGCGGCGGCGCGTCGGAAGATCTCCCTCAGTGAATCGGGTGCGTACCGTAGGGCGAAACGGGAGGATCAAGAACACCCGGAGGACTGACGGAGTGCTCAGTGGAGAGCCGAAGTGAAGGTCACGGCAGACAGAGAGAGCCAGTCGGCTGTCATTGAGGTGACCATCATGGGTGGTTGGCAGCCGATGGGCCAACGCTTGAGTGCCGACGGCTTTCGGTGATTAATCGGACGTTGATGTTGGTGGAGACATCTTTGCTGCATGTCCAGACTCCATCTGCCCTTGCCACTCCTCGCCATAGCCGTGGCGGGGTTGTCCGCGGACGCCCAGCAACCGGCTCGTGATACCAGTGCACAGAGCATCGAACCAATAACCGTTCGTGGCAGCCGCACCCCAACCGTCACAGGTGGCGCAACTACCGTGGTTGTCCGCCCCGATTCACTGCCGATACCACTCCCGCCTGCTCCAGAGCTGGCCGATGTTCTCCGGCAGACATCACTCGTCACGGTCCGCCAGAACTCCCGCGGCGAAATGGAGCTGTCGGTTCGTGGTTCCGAGTCCAGGCAACCAGCGATAATGCTTGATGGGCTGCCGCTATCCCTAGGCTGGGACTCCCGCACCGATCTCTCCATAACGCCGACTACCGGAGTGGACCAGGTAATGGTGGTGCGTGGCCTGTCGTCCCTGCTCAACGGGGCCAACACGGTGGGTGGGATGGTCAGAATGGACCTGAACGCACCACTACCACGAGGTGCCTCCGCATCGCCATCGATTCACATAGGTACCGGGTTCGATCAGTTCTCCGGCCGTGTGCTCTCCGGAACCGCCGTAGTCCCGTTCACGCCTGGAAACGGCACCCTGCGTATTCGGGCTGGACTCACCAACCGGAAGCGCGATGGCGTAGCACTGCCCGGTGGTGATCCAGGCGACGGCTTCGCAGGAGGAGCCGCTGACCCAGGATCATCAGTAAACCCGAAGCTGCGGACCAATACTGACCTCAATCAAACCGACGGATTCGGCTCGGTACGGTATGATCATGGCTCGGGCGCCTTCTTCGGTGTCAGCGGCAGCGGATACACCGCAGAGCGCGGCGTGGCGCCGGAGCAGCATGTGCAATCACCACGATACTGGCGCTATCCCTCACAGTCACGAACGCTTGGCATTCTGTCGGCGGGATCAGGTGTCCAGCGTACACCACTTGGCTACGGCTCGGTCAGTGTGAGCGCGGGCAGTTCCACACAGAACGTCAATATCGACAGCTACAGCAATCGTAGCTACAGCACTATCTCATCAAAGGAGAAGGGATACGAACGCGTAAGTATTGCACACATCGAGGCAACGCACACCCTCGCGTACTCGGCGCAGCTAAAGGTTGCGGCTACCATGAGCAAGGTCGCTTACGATGAGACACTCAATGCACAGCTTGTCACAGCAACCGCCGTACGGTACGAACAGGAACTCAACAGCTACGGTGTGGAATTGGAAGTGCCAGCAGCCGGTCGCATACTGGTGAGCGGTGGTGTGGTCAGGGACGAGGCCAGTACACCCAAGACCGGCGGTCGCACTCCTCTTGGTGCTTTACACAAGACCGGCTGGCGGCTTGGGTCAACCTTCATGGTCAATGACGGCGTGCGCCTGCATGCGGCATTGAGCGAGCGAGCTCGTTTCCCCGCCCTGCGTGAGCTGTACAGCGGCGCACTCAACCGGTTCGATCCAAACCCCAATCTCAGACCAGAGAACCTGCTCGGATTCGAGGCGGGTATCACGCTCGACGGTGGCGCACTGGCCGAGCAGGGAATTCGTCTCCAGGCAGTAGGCTTCCGTCACAGACTCGAGGACGGAGTCGTTCGTATCACCCTGCCCAACCGGCTCTTCAGGCGTGTGAATCGCGACGAGATCCGCAGCACCGGTGTCGAACTCATTGCATCGTGGCTGTCAGCAGAACTAAAAGGTGCTTCCATTACCGCCGATGCCACCATCCAGCATGTTCGTGTGCACGACCAGCTACTCACCGGCAGCGTTGAGAACGAGAGTCGTGCTGAGCACACCCCCGAACAACGTGGATCACTCACCATTTCATCACCGATGCTCGCTGGCTTCAAGGCAAGTCTTATGGGGAGCTACACCGGTACCCAATACTGCCAGCACCCTGATCTCAACCGCCAGGTTGAATTGTCGTCACAGACCGTTTCCAATGCTGCTGTGACTCGGTCATTCCAGCTGCGCAACAATGGCATTCTCCAGCGACTCACCGCACTGATCGCGATGGACAACATCGGCAACAGGACCGTGTACGATCAGTGTGGAATGCCACAGCCGGGTCGCACACTGCGATTCGGGCTGACGCTCAACTGATACCAACAATGGATCCATCTGCGCCGGTGGTGAAAAACACACGGTCGCAAGTACAATGTCATGGGCACTGCGAGTGAACCATCTCCCGGTTCATTCAGTCGCCGCCTTTGCCTGCGTACTCCCGATTGGACGATATCCGCGGGGATGTCTGGCTGTGGAGATCGCTCCGTCGTGGAGAGAGATGCGCTGAGCCAGTTATTACGAGTCAAGTGACATCAGTACCACTAATACGCCGGCGACACCTTCAATGTGGCGCTGTCCCATGACAGCACGTTCGAACCGATGAATTATCTGAGGAATGCAGGTTGGAGCATCAGGCTGGGTCGTCCATCCAGCATAAGCAACGCACCCGGCGCGGTGCCCGGTCCCATGCAATGGCGCCGCAGTAACCGTCTCCACAGGCATACTCTTCAACCCACCATGCCACCCCATCGCCGGTCGAACACGGTATGCGCGGTTCTCCCAACTCATCAATCACAAAGCCGAGGCGATCAGGCTCAGTGACACCGATTCCGAGTGCTTTGCCCAACGCCTCTTTCCTGGTCCAGAGGCGATAGAAGAGAGACTCACGACGTTCCTCGGGGCATTCCATCAGAGCAGTATATTCGGAAGCATGGCAGAAGGTATGTGCAAGCTGTGGAAGATCATTCATTGTTCGCATGGCCTCCACATCCACCCCAATGCTGCCGGAGGCGGCAAACGCAACGGTTACCAGGTCATCGGTATGAGCCCAACTGATGGAATGCCCGCTGAGTGATTCAGGTCTCCCTGTTGCGCTCATGATGAGCGGCACTTCGATCGGAGAGATGCCGAGCCAGGATCCGATGGACAGGCGGACGATTATGCGGGCAAGGGCAGACCGTTCTGCATCTAGGGTTCTGCGAAAACCGTCTATGCGTTGAAGTTCGTTTTCGGGCAACAGATCACGCCAGTTCGCTACTTGAACCGTGTCCGGCGTACGGGTGGCGATGACCAGTACGATTTCGTCAGAGTGCGGAGCGTCAGGAACCGGCGGCACCAAGGCTTTCAGCGCTCTTGTTAGGATGATCCGGCAGGTATCATGCAGTTGTCGTGCCAGAAGCAGCCGGCAGTCGACCAAGCCACGATCCCATATACTCCTCGATGAATCGCCGATCCACCTCACGTGTGAATGTGTGAGCCGCCGTGGTCCGTCTGACACTCTCGACAACACGATCAATGCCGTGAACGCTCCGAAAAGCATCGACAAACTGTCGGTCGTAGCTATACACGCTGCTGTTGTGCCTGGTAGTGACCAAGAGAAGCCTCGCGTCGCGTGCAGCCAGGGACGTAAGGGCATCCCTGGTTCTGGTCCACTCATCAATGTCTATCCGCGGCTGCAGGAGCTGCGGAGCGAAAGGATCAGCCACGATTCTGAGTGCCTCACTTCGCTTGGAGATCAGTGCACCGGCAACACGCCTGATAACACGCGGCCGTACTGCACGCCTGACCAGCCTTGCCACCGAATTCAGTTCGTGCCTGCCTGTCGAGAAGACCCACGTCGGGTCTACCATGATGGCTCCGGCAAGGCGCGTATCGGCAGCCACGGCATTGAAAGCATGATCGGCTCCTGCGCAAATGCCGAAAATCACGAATCGATCGGCAATGCCTGAGCGCTGCATTGCAGCGACAGCTGCCAGCGTACCTGATACCTGGTCACGGGCTACATCTCCAGTTGCCGGCGCTGTCTCGCTGTCACCGATGCCGGGGAGATCGTAGCGTAATACTGCTGTACCCTGTGCAGCCAAAGCCCGTGCCACATGCACATGCAGGCGATTGGGCCCCGACCTGTGAATGATGCCGGAATTGGCAAGTAACAGTGCCGTGCGCACCCCATCCGACCCACCTCCGGGGTGTGTCAGTATTCCCACATATCGTCGTGAGGGGCCGAATTCCAGCACAATCTCCTTACTCAAGTTGCCATCCAGTCCGTGATCGCCGCGATTGCATTAACCGGAATAAGTCCGCTCCAGATAGACGAATCCTCCCGCCAGGGCGCTTCGGATTGCAGATGCCGGACGGTGACATGTGATACGCTCGAAAGGGCACGCTCACTCCTGACTTCAGCGCCCTGTGTAAGCAGTACGAGAGTTCGCTCCGGTGGGCTTGCAGCTGCCAGCGCGGCTACCATGCCCTCTACTGTAAGTTCTCTCAGGTCTGCAGAAAGGGCGGATGAGACAAGTTGATTATCCATCTCCACGGTGTTGCCCGAGTCAGTCTCACCCACATGAAGATCGAGTGAATCCACCCATTCGCTTGCGCTTGCCAGAGGGTCCCACAATACCAGCCTGTCAATGTCGTGCCGTCGGGCTGCGGCTCCGCCCGCCAAGAGCGCACCAAGCCGAAGCCCTACCATATGAACGGTTCGAGAGTCACTCATGGCGCGCAACTCCTCAATCGCAATATCGATATCAGCGAGCCACAGAGCTACACGTCCCTCGGTGCTGTCGCCCCCT
>CAYSKN010000218.1:0-4922 GCA_964431565.1 uncultured Gemmatimonas sp. | reverse complement strand
GTACTGTGAGCCAGACGTTCACTGACTCAGTACCACAGCGGTGGCCCACATTGCCTCTGGCCGTGCTGGTCGACCGTTCGAGCGCCAGCGCGTCGGAGATTGTTGCCGGCGCCTTGCAGGATCATGACCGTGCCATCGTAATCGGTACACCAACCTTCGGCAAGGGCAGTGCGCAGAACATCTATCCGCTCACTTCGGGGGGTGCTCTTCGTCTCACGATTGCCAGGTGGTACACACCGCTCGGCCGGAGCATCAACCATACCCCTCTCATTGATGCCGACGGAGAAGTGGAAGCTGACACCAGCGCGGTATCTCTGCCCGACACGATCAAACCACAATTCCGTACAGATGCTGGCCGTACGGTGTCCGGTGGTGGCGGTATCACTCCCGACATCATTGTGGGCGACACGATATTGCCACTGCCGGTACAGGCACTCGCCCGTTCAATGGGCAGAAATCTGGGTGCCTATCGTGACGCGCTCGCGCGGCAGGCCCAGATCGAGAAGCGGAAGATGAAGTCACCTGATGATCCGGTGACAATGGACATGCTCGGCTCGGTCTATGCCGATCTCGAGCGACGCCGGGTTGCACCGCCACAGGCAATATTTGATGCGGCCGCACCATGGATCTCAAGGACCCTCGGCTACGAGATGACCCGTGTGGCGTTCGGTGGTGATGCCGAATTTCTTCGACGGACCCGGGACGATGTGCCACTCCAGCGGGCAGCACGGATACTGGAAGGGGCACGAACCCCACGCGACGTATTCGGCCGCCCTGTCATGCCCACGGTGGCGGCACCAACGCGGCAGTGAACATGTGCCACAGTCGTTGTGTTATCTCTGTGTGGTGATCTTCACACCGTGGGGTGCCGCGAACCGGAAGGCATCAGCGGGCAATGAAACCTGCGGGTTCCACGATGTGAGCGTAATCGTGCGGTCAACGCCCTGCGTATCTATCACCTGTACACGCAGAGGACGTGGTTCCTGTTCATCAAGCCACAGGACCGCCTTCTGAAACGGAACCGCGCCGACTTTTTTCGGCACGAGCTGCACACGTCTCGCGGCCCGTCCGTCAACAGGTGATGGTTCACCACCTGAAATGGTGAAGCTTCGCCTCGGCGTGTCGAGCAACTGACTCAGCAGGTCGGCAACAACGGCACCGTCTGAATCTGCAGGCAGCCTGAGTACCTGTCCGGGAGCACTGCTTGGGAGGTACACCCAGAGCCATGTCCCGTCACCCACAATACGGTCACCGGCCGGTTGAGTGAACGTGATGGACACCTTCCCGGGTCGCTCCTGCAGGAATACACCTCGTGAGCTGACAGTCTTGGCCAGAATCGGATTGGTGATCTTCTGATCGAAGTCGGCACGGAGGGTGCGCGTACCGGCCCATGCCCCGGCCACACGGTCGTAGGCAGCGTCTGCAGCCTGTGAAGTGCTGCCCGGAGCGACACTCTGGGCCTCTGAAGCCCGCGGCAGTGCCATCATCGTGCCAAACACAATGATGGCAAGTGTCATCCGTGGAGCTCCCGAGTATCGGACTATTGTCGGCATGGTTCAGGATACCCCGGCTTCGCGCTGTGGTTCAGCCGAGCGCTGTTATGGAACGTCCGATTGCCAGTGCAATTGTGCGGAGCTGACCAACGAGCTCTGCCAACTGCTCCGGATACAGGGACTGCCCTCCGTCAGAGCGGGCTTGATCCGGCTTAGGATGCATTTCCACGATGATTCCATCAGCACCAGCCGCGACAGCCGCACGTGCCATGGGAATGACCTTGTCACGTAACCCCGTGCCATGACTGGGGTCTGCCACTATGGGCAGATGCGACAGCTTCTGCACAACCGGAATTGCGGTCAGGTCAAACAGGTTTCGGGTTGCACTGTCGAACGTGCGAACACCGCGTTCGCACAGAATGACGTTGGGATTGCCTTCGGCGAGCACATACTCGGCGCTGAGCAGCAGATCGTTGATGGTTGCAGCCATTCCACGCTTGAGCAGGACCGGCTTTCCCAGTTTGCCGACGTAACGCAGGAGGGAGTAGTTCTGCATGTTGCGGGCGCCGATCTGTATGCAGTCTGCGTACTCCGCCACGAGATCGGCCCCACGCTCATCCATGGCTTCCGTAACCACCGCAAGTCCTGTCTCACTACGCGCCAGGGCCAGCAGTTCGAGCCCGAGTTTACCGAGCCCCTGGAACGCGTATGGCGAGGAACGCGGCTTGAATGCGCCGCCACGAAGGGCGGCGGCGCCCGCGGCACGTACCTGACGGGCAGCGGTCAGAATCTGTTCCTCGGACTCGACCGAGCAGGGCCCGGAAATGATCGGAACTTCGCTCCCTCCGAAACGAACCCCCGGCGCCAACTCCACCACACTGGTTTCGGCCTTCCATTCGCGCGATGCCTGCCGGTATGGTTTCTGCACGATCAGCACGCTGGCAACGCCGGGAAGCCCCTCGATGTATGACCAGTCTACCTTTGCGTCATCACCAAGAAGCCCTATCGCCGTGCGAACTTCACCCGGCAGAGTGAGAGGCTTGAAGCCCTGACGCACGATCTCTTCGCACACCCGATCGATATCGGTTGAAGAAGCGTTGGGCTGCATCACGACCAGCATGTCTCATCCTCAGAATAGGGTTGACCAGCCATCGCTCGCCACAATCGTGGGACCGGTGTAACACTCTGCCACTTCGGCTCCTATGTCCACCAGTTCAACCGGCGGATACAGGTGCGTGAGCACGAGTCGGCGTGCTCGTGCCTGCGCTGCCAATGCACCGACTTGTCGCGGCGTAAGATGCTCGGGAATGGCCATGGCGTCAGGCAGAGAACATTCGGCGAGCAGAAGATCGCAATCCCTTGCCCACTCGCCGAGTGTATCGCTCACGCCGGTATCGCCCGTGAAAACGAGGCGTCGGGCATCCTTGCGGATCGAATATGCCACACTCTCGGGTGTATGCGGTACCGGATGGGTGGTCAGTTCGACGTCATCGGGCAGTCTGACGACCTGGTCGCCTGCGAGATCTTCCACCGTGAGCGGGAACCCGGGCGAGAGAAGCCAGGAACCATGTACCGCGGCAAGCCGCTCAAAGAGTTGGCCGATGCCGCTCGGGCCGAAGATCGTCACTGGGGCCTCACGTGCCGGCAACTGCCCCCATCGCCATCCCATCACCAGCAGGGGCAGGTCGGAAATATGATCTGTGTGGAAGTGCGTCAGTGCCACATGCGTGATGGTCTGCCATGCCACTCCGAGATGCGCCATGCGGTGCACAGCCCCGCTTCCGCAATCGAGTAACAACCTGACACCGCCCGCTTCCATCAGATGTGATGCAGAGACGCGTGCGGGGTGGGGGGCGGCGGTTCCTGTACCTATTGTTGTGAGTCGCATTGTACCCTTGTGACGCAGACCGATGGCATGGCGCTGAACCGAACCAGCGTTATCGTCCGCGGAAGACGATACGGCGGAATGTCGACCTGTCATTGTCCGTACGAAATCGTGCGATGTACACCCCTGGCGCAACGGTACGGCCGTCGCTCGCGGTACCGTCCCAGACAAACCTGCCGTCGCAATTACTGTCCGATTCGGGCATGCCGCGTCCGTAGCGCCCCGCGTCGAACTTCATGACGTCGCCGGCAGAGGGAATTATGCGGCGCACCATGTTGCCACGCAGATCAAGGATATCCAGCGTGACGCTCGCACCTCCTTCTCCGATATCGAACCAGAAACAGGTGTTGAATGACGACGTGGAGGGGAATGGATTGGGGAAGTTCTGATAAAGCAGTGTGGTGGTAGGCAGCGGCGGATCCGTAATGACGAACGAGCCCAGACTCGAGGCCGTCGCTGCCCCACCAGCCGGCAGCCACGCGCGCACGGTCCATCGGTACGATGTGTTGGCCTGGAGGTTGGTGGGAGGGCGGAACGTTGTATCCGTAAGTCCTCTCACACCAAGCATTGGTCGCCCGGCCTCCTGCAGTTCCACGTCGTATCGCCATGGACCTGCCGATGGCGTAACCGGGGGGCTGCTCCATATCAGGCGTGGTCGCCGAACAGCAATACCGTTGCCGGTAGGCGAGTTCGGATACACGAGTGTCACCCATGCAGGCACGGTCCTGGGACCGGTGACGGCAGACTCATATGCCGGGCCAGCCAGCGCGCGCACGCGTGCTCGCCAGTATACCAACGTCTCCGAAGGCAGTGGTCGTGTCACCTGAATGGACACAACGCTGTCCATCGACGTGAGCATGCTGTCAAGCACGAGGCCTACGAAATCGGGAGTGGTGGAGATCTGCAGCTGAATCAGCAGAGGCCGTGCTGGACCAAGCCCGCCCGCGCGCAACTTGAAGGCCGGTGTCACCGTTGGCAGCAGAATCTCCGATGGTCCTTCAAGAAATACGCCCTGGGCGTGAGTGGCCCGGGACGCGAGTGAACCAACGACAAACCCTGCTGCAAGAAGCAGCAGGGCCCGGGTCGCACACCGACGCAATGCCCATATCATGCCGATGATGGATGCGATGCGAACGGATCGCTTGCGACGCTGTCTTCAGTAACATCGGATACCGCATGGGCCGGTTCGATCCCGGTTTCGGATGTCGGGTCCGACTCAGACGATCCCGCGCCCTCGCTTCCGCGGTCCAGAACAGGGCCGTTGCGCAGGCGCACGCTCACGATCGACGACACACCCGGTTCCTGCATGGTCACACCGTACACTGCATCGGCGGCTTCCGATGTTGTACGTGGATTGTGGGTGATGACGATGAACTGGGTCCGTGACTTGAAATCATTGAGCATCTTCACGAAACGACCGATGTTCTGGTCGTCAAGTGGGGCATCTACTTCGTCCATCAGACAGAAAGGGCTTGGCTTGGTAAGGACGATGCCGAACAGCAGACTGAGCGCCACCAGGGCCCGCTCACCGCTCGAGAGCAGGT
>CAYSKN010000217.1:0-4948 GCA_964431565.1 uncultured Gemmatimonas sp. | reverse complement strand
CTTCACCATCAACGCCATTGCCTGGGATCCCATCGCTCGTGTGTTGCGCGATCCCTTTGACGGGTTGAAGGATCTTGCTGAACGGAGAGTGCGCGCCGTGGGGGTCGCTGCAGACCGCATGCGGGAGGATCGGCTCCGCGCGTTGCGAGGTATACGTTTTGCCAGCCGCTTCGGGTTTTCCTTTGATGACGATACCTGGACTGCGATCGTGGAGAGTGCCCCGCATCTGACGCGTCTGTCCCCTGAGCGCGTGAAGCAGGAGCTCGATAAGACCATGGAGCAGGTGCGTCTTCCGTCAGAGGCGTTCGGCCGCTGGCGGGATTCGGGAGCCTTCGCTGCGGTGGTTCCCGCCTTGGCCGGTGTTTCGGACGTGACGTTGCGAGCTGTGGACATGTTGCCCAGGCCAGGTCTCGTGACCCGTCCGCTTCGGCGAATGCTGCGCACGGCGGCCCTGTTCTCCGGATTGACCGGACCGGAAGCGGAGCGCTCACTCCGCCTGCTCAGGGCCTCCAATCAGGAGGTCATGGTCGTTGGAGCACTGGTTGAGGGATGGACAGGACATGGCCATCGGTTGACGCCCATGCTTGTGGCCGGCACGCTTCCGAATGACATCACGCTGCGCCAGCTGGCAGCCGATATTGGCCGCCTGCGTGTCAATGCCTTTCTCCGCCTGGCTGCCTCACACTGGTCAGGCGATCCTGGAATCCCACCTATACTCCTACGAACGCTGTTCCGGCGACTCATGAGAATAGCCTTTAGCGACCCGATAGAAATAGCGGACCTTGTGGTCGATGGGGACGACCTGAGGCAGCTCGGTATTTCACCGGGTCCAGATCTCGGTCGTGTTCTCAAGGGGTTGCGGGATCAGGTGATCATCGACCCTCGGCTCAATGCTCGTGACGCCCTGCTCGGGCTGGCGGCCGATCTGATCCGCATACCCGAGTCGTCGGGGAAAGAATGAGCGGCTTCAGCACTTCCGGTCAACGCCATGTCGGACGGCAGCAGGACTGGTTCGTGCATGGGATCAGCGACGGCATTCACCGGGTCATTGTCGGCAGTCATGCTGAACGCATCCTCGATACCCTGCACGTTGGCTGCCTCTATCTCGATCCGGAGCTGGATGTGTCGGTTGCAGATCGACGGACAGGCCTGTGCTGGGAAGGGCATCTCATAGCCCTGCCCGATGTGCGTGAGGTGCTGGGGAGCCTCCGTTCGCAGCTGACCTCGTATGGCGGTGTGGAGCTGTCACTGTATACGGGTGACGACCAACTGACTCTCACCCCGGAACTGCTTCTGATCATCCAGGCACGATCGGCACGGTGGACTTTCTTTCTGGACGAACTTGGGTTTGTCGAACGGGAGAGCCTCCCGCGACCGAACTGGCATCAGGCCGGGCCAGGCACACTGCGTGCGGCAGCGCCCCTCCTCGAGGCATTGAAGGCCGCTGTGGAGCGGCTGGACTTGCGGGAGGTGAAAGAGTGAGCACGACCAGGAGGAGAACGGGTGCGTCTCTCTTCACGTCAACTGCTGCCGAACCGCTTGCCGCCCGCATGCGCCCACGCAATGTCGAGGAATTCCTTGGCCAGGAGCACCTGATCGGTATAGGCATGCCGTTGCGAGAGGTAATGCAGCGTGGCCGGCTTGACTCGTTGATTTTCTGGGGGCCACCGGGGGTCGGCAAGACCACGCTGGCTCGTCTTCTCGCTGGGTCGGGCGACGCAGTCTTCGTCTCCTTCTCAGCAGTCAATGACGGCGTTGCCAGGGTACGTGAGGTCGTGGAGGAAGCCGAGCGCCGTCGCGACAGTGGCTGCGGAACCATTCTGTTCGTGGATGAGATTCACCGTTTCAATCGTGCGCAACAGGATGCCTTGTTACCTCATGTGGAAGCAGGCACTTTGGTCCTGATCGGGGCCACCACCGAGAACCCATCGTTTGCGCTCACTGGTGCCTTGCTGTCGCGCGTACGGGTAATGGTCCTTGAGCCGATCGCACCGGAGGCTCTGGATTCACTGATCACGCGCGCACTTGAGGAGCGCGAGAGAGGGCTCGGCGATCGTGGTCTCACCATTGGAGAACCCGCACGCCGACTGCTGGCCCACGCGTCCGATGGGGATGCGCGCCGACTGCTTGGAGTGCTTGAGGCCGCCGCCGGCATGTTGGAGGACGGCGCCATGATCACAGCGGCGGATGTGGAACGTGCAATGCAGTGCCGCCTACCGCGTTATGACAGGTCCGGTGAGGAGCATTACAATCTCATCTCGGCTCTTCACAAGGCTCTCAGAGGCAGTGATCCGCAGGGCGCACTTTACTGGCTTGCACGCATGATCCATGGCGGTGAGGATCCACGCTCCATAGCTCGTCGCATGGTTCGGATGGCCAGCGAGGACATTGGTGTGGCTGACCCGCAGGCGTTGGCCGTCGCCATGACAGCGGCGCAGGCCTATGAGCGTCTCGGGACGCCCGAAGGGGAACTCGCACTTGCCGGTGCCGTGGTCTATCTCGCGACAGCTCCCAAGTCGGCTCGGGTGTACGAGGCCTGGTTCAAGGCTCAGGAAGCCGCACGGACAACACCCTCTGCACCGGTGCCCATGCATCTGCGGAATTCTCCCACCCGACTGATGAAGGAACTCGGCTATGGGAAAGGGTACCAGTATGCCCATATGGTGCCGGAAGCTTACCTGCCGCAGTCGTACCTTCCATTGCAACTGGGCGATCAGGTTTTCTATGAACCCGGTCCGTTCGGTTTTGAAAGGGATATCGCCAAACGCCTCGCATGGTGGGCATCCCTGAGTACACGTTCGGCACAGGGAGATAGGCCGGCAGAAACGGAAGGCAATCATCAGGAATTGTCAGGAGACCAGGTGTGAATATTTTGCTGACTACCCTTCATCGGGGTTGTGGAGTGTCCGGACGATCAGTCCGTCGCATGGCCATGATAACGATGATGCTGGGTGCGGGCATTCTTGCGGCGTGCTCGACCTTTGGCCGCGCATCCTTCAAAGAACCTGACGTGACACTGCGTGAGTTCACGATCACGGGGCTCGGACTCACGGGTGGCAGCGTGGACGTAGTGCTCCAGGTGCACAATCCGAATGGTTACAAGCTCGATGCACTCAAGATGACCTATCAGGTGGATGTCGATTCCATCAGGCTGGGGGAAGGCGAACTTGATGGAAGGTTCGTGGTACCCCAGAAGGACTCGGCCCTTGTGAGACTGCCAGTACGGTTCACCTATACTGGTCTCGGCGCGGCGGGGCGATCTCTTCTGAACGCCGGTACCATCGACTATCGCGTGCGCGGTGACTTTACCGTTGCTACGCCGGTTGGCAACTTCACGAGGCCCTACGACCGTCGGGGCAGGTATTCCTCGGTAAGCGGGCGTGACCGCTAGCACCCCGTGAAGCCCCCTCCCAATTACCGGTAATCAGACCATCAGCAGAGAACCGATTTCACTGGCGCTGCCTGCCGAAAGGGCAATTCTTGTCAGCGCCCCGCTCAAACGCGGGGTGAGCAGGCATTTCGTGGATGAACACCTCGAGGAACTCGCGCGGCTGGCTGATACTGCCGGCGCACAGGTGGTAGGCAGACTCACTCAGCAACTCGATAGGCCCAATCCGGCCACCTACCTGGGTTCTGGCAAGGTCGACGAACTGAGGCTACGCATCCAGGAGCTGGGTGCGACCCTAGTCATCTTTGATGATGAACTGACTCCTGCACAGGGCAAGAACATCGAAGACATGGTGCATACGCGTGTAATGGACCGTGCCGAGCTCATCCTGGACATCTTTGCCACGCGGGCGCGATCGAGTGAGGCGCGAATGCAGGTCGAACTCGCTCAGCTTGAGTACATGCTGCCGCGGTTGACCAGAATGTGGACCCACCTGGAAAAGATCCGTGGCGGAATAGGTATGCGTGGGCCGGGCGAGACGCAGCTTGAAACCGACCGACGCTTGATCCAGCATCGCATTCGTGTGCTCCGAGAACGACTTGTGGATGTGGAGCGCGCTCGCTCGGTGCAGAGGCAGGGACGTAGGGCGCAGTATCGAGTTGCACTTGTGGGCTACACGAATGCCGGCAAGTCATCCATTCTTCGAGCCTTGGCATCGGATGGCACCATTTTTGTGGAAGACAGGTTGTTTGCGACTCTGGATCCACTTACGCGCGAGGTGGATGTAGGCGACGGGCATACCGTGCTGCTGACAGATACAGTTGGCTTCATTCGCAAGCTGCCTCACCATCTCGTGGCTTCCTTCCGTGCTACACTCGCGGAGGTGCGCGAGGCAGACCTGTTGTTGCACGTCATTGACGCAAGTTATCCCGCTTGGGAGGAACATCGGGATGTCGTTGACGGCGTGCTTGCCGAGCTTGGGCTGTCCGAACGGCCAAGGTGGTACGTAATGAACAAGATGGACGCCGTGGCGGCTGAGCTTGAAGATGGCATAAGGAAGCGTGTAGCCAACCTCATGCCGCGATCGGTCTTTGCCTCTGCAATCACCACGGGTGGTCTCGATTCGTTTCGTACCATGCTGCTTGGGAGTGTCCGCAGTCGGTGGCCCGTGCTTGATGTGCGGGTCCCGGCAACCGAGGGGCGCCTGATAGCCGATGTGTATCGTGATGGCGAAGTGCTGGACCAGCAAAGTGAGGGCGACGTGGTCATCCTTCGTGCCAGACTCGATGAGCGTGCGATCGGGAGGCTGCGTCAGGCGGGGTTGAGCGTAACGGTGAGGCAGGCGGCTCAGCCACTGGTGGCGGTGCAGTAACTGCTCAATCGTCGGCTGGTGTCACTCACTCAAGACCGGTTGCAGAAACGTGCGGCAGGCGATCTGCCGATCAGCTGCCGCACGTTTGAACAACTTGAGGATTGTTCGGACTTTCCATATTGCCATGGGCGCACAGGGACTCGAACCCCGGACCTCTGCTGTGTGAAAGCAGCGCTCTAACCAGCTGA
>CAYSKN010000216.1:0-4956 GCA_964431565.1 uncultured Gemmatimonas sp. | reverse complement strand
TCGGCACGAAGGCGGACACGTCACCGGCCTGTGTCTCGATGATCGGCAGCGCGGTAAGGGAACCGCCGGGCTTGAGGATGTGTTCACCGTCGACAACGCCATCATCCTCGCGCAGCTTGGCCGCCCGCTCCAGCAGGCGACTGTGCAGGTAGAAGACATCGCCCGGATAGGCTTCACGGCCCGGAGGGCGACGAAGCACGAGCGAGAGCTGCCGATAGGCGGCCGCCTGCTTGGAGAGGTCGTCATACACGCAGAGCGTGGCCCTACCCTCATTGTACATGAAGTACTCGGCCATCGAGCAGCCCGAGTACGGCGCAATGTAGAGCATGGGCGCAGGATCGGACGCGGACTCAGCAAATACTATCGTGTATTCGATAGCACCAGCCTGACGCAGTCGCTCCACTACCGAGGCGATCGTCGAAGCCTTCTGGCCAATGGCCACATAGACACAGATGACACCCTGACCCTTCTGGTTGATGATGGTGTCAATGGCCACTGCTGTCTTTCCGGTGGAGCGATCACCGATTATGAGCTCGCGCTGGCCACGCCCGATCGGGATCATGGAGTCGATGGCCTTGATACCAGTCTGGAGCGGCTCCTTCACCGGCTGACGCACTATGATGCCAGGCGCATGCGATTCGACTTTGCGGAATGTGCTGGTGTTGATCGCACCGAGTCCGTCAATCGGGCGGCCGAGTGGATCGACGACGCGGCCCACCAGTTCGGGACCGACCGGCACCTCAAGAACGCGCGCTGTACGGCGAACCTCGTCGCCTTCCTTGAGCTTCAGATAATCACCAAGGATGACGGCGCCGATGTTGTCCTCTTCGAGGTTGAGCGCCATGCCGGTAATCACCTGCCCGGTCTCAGATGACGTCGCTTCGAGCATCTCGCCTGCCATGACTCTCGCCAGACCGTAGATGCGCGCGATTCCATCCTTTACTTCGAGAATGGTGCCGACTTCCTCGACATTGAGATCAGCGAGGTCTGCCGCTTCGATCTCGCGGAGGAGGATGTCCTTGATTTCGCCTGGACGCAGGGCGGTCTGGGTTGCCATGATTCAGGTGCTATGTAGACGGTCGTGAAAATCCGGAAACAGCTTGTGAAAATTATCACAAGCAACAGGGAAGGGCAAGCCGGACGGTGGCTTCACGAATATCGCCCACAGGGGCGACCGGCCCCCTCGGTCGTACCGCAGCCGGAAATGACGAAGCCGAAACAGAAAAGTGGCACAGTCAGGATTCGCCGTCTTTCAGTGTGGAGTTGGAGCATCAGCAGGGCTGGTACCGATCAGAACGTGTCGTTTGAAGCGCTGGATAAGGTCGGTGGCACGCAGGCGTGAAAGGCTGGACGCTCTGGCCCCTACCAGACGCTGCGTGGTGCCGGACAGATGCGATGAGCTGGCGAAGCCAAGCACTTTGGCCACATCCCGCACGTCGTAAGCCGTGTTCTTCGACAACTCCGCCGCAGCGAGCAGGCGGACCAGATCAATGACTTTCTTGAGGGTGGGCGCCTGACCCACTGCAAAACTCCGTGAAAGATGCTCGCGCGAGACCCGCAGCTCACGTGCCAGCTGATCAGTGCGCACCGGGCGTCCGGCTCGCTTCACCACGCTCTGCCAGACTGCCAGCTGCAGCTGAGTCTCCAGATGAAGCACGGGAGGAGGTTCGCCGAGTGCCCGCGCAAAGCGCGTGGAAAACGCCAGCCGCATGACGAGATCTCGGGCAACACTGTCGTCCACTCCTTCCACGAGGATGTCCGAGATACCTGCATTGACAGCCCGTGCCAAGAATGGAGCATCGGCCGGGAGGAGTGTCGTGACGAGGAAGAACGGGATGCTTGCAAATTCCCCTGCACGCGCAATTACACTAGCCGTGTCGTCACCGGCACTTCCGTCGACAATCACCGCATCCACCAGCTCGCCGAGGAGGCGTGCCTCGACCTCGCCGGCAGAGCGAACCGAAATGAGATGCACCTTACGCCGCGGGAAAGCGGCACGCACGAGCGCCCGGGTCCGATCGCGACGGAGCAGCGTGAGAACACTGGGCACACCCGCTGGGTTATCCGGTGAGTAAACCACGGGTTTCACGATGGGGACGTCGGACCGGCGGTCCCCTCTGGCAACGAATCCCAGGACCTCCCCGAATCGGAATCCAAACCGGGGTGAGGGTCGGGTATCATCTGATAGGCTCGCCGCAGCACCTCACGGGCGTTCGCATATGAGACCAGCTCGGAAGCCTCACCGAATGATACCCAGCGGCACGCCGTTATTCCTTCATCACGTTGTGGAGTGGTGCGCTCTGTCTCGGTGTGCATCAGAAAAAAATGACAGATCTTGTGTACCAGGTGGCCCCGGAAGCGGAAGTACCAGTCGATGGTGTCTATTGTGCCCTCGAGCGTCACGTCCACAAGACCCGTTTCCTCTCGCACCTCGCGCATCGCCGCAGTATCAGGTTGCTCGTCGAACTCGAGGTGTCCCTTTGGAAATCCCCAGTTGCGATAACTGTCGCGAATCAGAAGAAAATGTGGTTCTCCGCCCTTCAGGCGATACACGACACCTCCCGCTGACGTCTCCAGACGGGCACGCGAAGGACGGGAGGAAAGGGGCCGGGAATCCATCAACGCTGGCCGGAGGCAGCCGCAGACATTGGTGCAACGCCGATCAGTGGTGCGCTGCCTTCGAGCGTGGCCCTTCCTTCCACAAATTGCCTTACTACGGGATCGGTTGATTCCTGGATCTCCTGTACGGTACCAACCGCACGAACCCGACCCTCATAGAGCATGGCAATGCGTGTGCCAACCGTGTATGCGCTCCGCATGTCGTGGGTAATCACGATCCCGGTGACGCCGAGGTGCTGACGCATGCGAACCATCAGCGCATCTATCGTAGCTGATGTTACCGGATCGAGACCGGTAGTCGGTTCGTCATAGAGAATGTACTTGGGGCGTAAGGCTATGGCGCGTGCGATGCCCACACGCTTGCGCATACCACCTGAAAGCTCCGCCGGCATGCGGTTCTGCACGTCGGGAAGGTCGACGAGATCCAGTGTCTCTGCCACCCGCTTGCCGATCTCACTCTCGCTCAGCTTGCCCTGCTTGCGCAGCCCCATCGCGACGTTCTCCCCGATCGTCATGGAGTCGAACAGTGCCGCAAACTGAAACACATAGCCAATACTGCCACGCAGCGAGTAGAGCTCCATGCGGGAGAGCATGTCCACACGCTTGCCGTCCACCCAGACCTCGCCGGCGTCGGGTTCGAGAAGTCCAACGATGTGCTTGATGGCCACGGACTTTCCGCTGCCGGAATAACCGATGACGACCATGGTCTCGCCTTCCCGGACCTGAAGGGAAAAGCCACGGAGTACCTGTTTGGGGCCGAAAGCCTTGTGAACATCCTTGAGTTCGATCATGGAATCACAAGTTTATCACCCGGGAGGGTGTTCGGCATCAGCCATGCGTCGGCGCCCTAGCAAGCGGCAAGTCGTCAGTGGCGAGTATTTCGGCCGGACATCGTGGAGGGACACAATACCAAAGGAGACGGGCCACCCTCGGGTGGCCCGTCTCCTTGCCGGCTGCCTCTTCCTGACCCGTTTGCCAGCCGCCTCGACCGGCTTCAGTAGCAGACGGGATCAAGCCGGGTGCGCAAGGTCGCCGCGAAGATGTGCTGTTGGTATCTCCGCTAAGCCTATGCGGCGAAGCTGGACAGCGCCCGTCCCACATCACCTTCGCGCAGTCGTTTGAGAGCCCGATCGCGGAGCTGTCGGACCCGTTCACGTGTTACGCCAAGCATCGAGCCGATCTCTTCGAGGGTATGTTCGCGACCTCCCTCCAGCCCGAAATAGAGGCGCAGAACTTTCGCGTCACGCGGTGGGAGCGTGGAAAGGGCCTGCTCAATTTCGTCGGTGAGAAAGCGATTCATGGCTTCCTCCTCGGTGTCGGGCATCTCATCGGCCACGAACCGTTCTATCAGCGAACGATCGCCATCCGGATCCATGGGGGCATCCAGACGCACGTCCCCCGTATTGAGTGCGGCCAGCGACTGGACGACATCGACCGAGAGGCCCGTTACCTGAGAGAGCTCCTCGGGTGAGGGCTCGCGCCTGAGCTTCTGGCGGAGGATCTCCGAAGCCTTGATGATTCGGGACAGATCTGCAGTACGATTGAGCGGTACACGTACCGTGCGGCCCTGACGTGCAAGCGACGACAGGATGGCCTGGCGTATCCACCATACTGCGTAGGAGATGAACTTCACGCCCTGATCCGGATCGAACTTCCGTGCCGCAGTGAGGAGTCCGACGTTGCCCTCGCCGATGAGGTCGATAAGGGGCAGGCCGCGGTTCTGGTACTTCTTGGCAACGGAGATGACGAAGCGGAGATTGCGCTTGACCAGCTCCTGGAGAGCGTCCTGGTCTCCGGAACGGATCTTCTTGGCCAGCTCGATCTCCTCGGCAGCCTTCAGGAGCGGGTAGGTACTGACTTCATACAGGTACTGATCCAGAATATCGCGTTCCGGCTCACTGGGTGCGATCCCGGCCGGAGCAGTGCGGCGGCGTTTCCGCTTGACTTCAGTCATGGATTTCTATGTGACCTGGGGGATGTGACATGACACCCCTGTCGGTTGAACGTGAATACGAACGTAGGCGATTGCGATCCGTACGCAGCAATTGCAGCGTTATTCCCTGAGACTGCAACGTGCTTCCAGCGGAAGATGTTGCGACTACACGGTACCACCTAATTGGCACCGATGGCATAGCCATGCAAGATACCCCTCGGGCACACTTGCGCCAGTCTTTTTGCACCAATCATGCTTGACGGCGGAGATACACCCGACTAGACTGCCGGTTCCTGACGCCCTCGCTGGCGGATGCCTTTGGGGGCTGCCGTTTGCGGGGGCGTCCGGCCCCGGGGGCGTAGCTCAGTTGGGAGAGCGCTTGAATGGCATTCAAGAGGTCAGGG
>CAYSKN010000215.1:0-4978 GCA_964431565.1 uncultured Gemmatimonas sp. | reverse complement strand
CAGGCGGGGCTGAGCAACACCTTCACGTTTTTCGGGAATCTCCAGCTCTCGATTCGTATCGAAGGGAATGGTGGCCACAGCCAAGACAACACCGAGATCCGTGCTACACACAATCAGTCAACCACTGAAGCTGTGCTCCTCAAGAATAATCCGATCCTCTCTGCCACACGTATTTATGAGAATGACCGGACGGGCATTTATCAAGCAGGATTTCTACGACTGCGCGAAGTCTCGGCCAATTACACGCTGCCTGAACGGATGGCGAACTGGGTAGGCGCGTCACGCGGGTCTGTGGGTCTCGGTATTCGTAACGTCTCTATGCTGTGGACAGCCCAGAATGGATGGAACACTGCGCGGGACGGCTCCGTCCGTGAACCGCTGGCAGGCATGACAGTGTGGGATCCGGAGGTCCGTGGTACTGGCCAGCTTTCCGTGGGTTACCAGACGGTGATGCCGCCCACGGCGAGTGCCACGATGACGCTTCGTCTGACCTTCTGAGGAGAGACAGATGATTACCAACACGCATGAGGTTCATAGGGACCTCGTCGATATCTCCGGCGGCCTGTTGTCTTACCAACGTACACTTAAGACTGTACTGCTCGCACTCTCCACTAGCATCACGGCTTGTGGGGGTGGACTGCTGGAAGTTGACAATCCGGGACGCGTCGCAGAAGCTGACCTGGCTAATCCCGCGCTTGCCATTACGCTGATGAACAGTGCGCTTGGCCAGTTTGAGTGCGCGTATTCACAGTACGTTATCACTGCTGGAATAATGGCCAACGAATATGTAAATGCATCCAGCTGGCTGGACATTAACGGTTGGGGGTGGCGCGGTATTGAACTGAAGACCATCACTGGGAGCTGCCCCACGAATCGCGACGCCACGGGCCTGGGCGCCTACACGCCACTGCAGCAGGCGCGTTACATGAACGAGAACGCAATACAGCGCCTCAGTGCCTTTCCTGCCGATCAGGTGGAGAAGAGGGAAGAGAAACTCGCTATACTAGCGGCGTACGCGGGCTACTCCTATGTGCTGCTGGGCGAAGGGTACTGCGAGATGGCAGTGGATCAGGGTCCGCTAATGACGCCGCAGCAGATACTTGCGGTTGCCGAACAGAAGTTCGATTCGGCGCTTACGTTCGCACAGGCGGCCGGTCGAACCGATCTGCGGCAGTTGATTTTCGCAGGACGTGCGCGTGTACGTCTTGATCGAAACAACCTGACAGGTGCAGCGGCTGATGCTGAGCAGGTAACTGCTGGGTTCGTCTGGAACGCTGAATACTCAACACTGGAAGCGCGACGAGAGAATCGCATCTTTAACCTGAATCGTCGCAACCGCTATCTGTCTGTGGAAACCACGCATAACACCGGACTCATAGCGGGTGGTGCAGCCGATCCTCGCGTGAGCATGACCGACGCAAAAGCCAAAGGGAATGACGGTGTAACGGATCATTTCTACCAGAACAAGTATTCCACGGCTGCTTCGTCAATTCCAATGGCATCATGGCGAGAGGCGCAACTGATCATAGCTGAAGCAAGACCAGCCGAAGCCGTCGCCGCTATCAACCGCCTGCGGGCCAGCCAGAATATCCCCGCAGTGACGGCGGATGAGTCGCAAGACATCATGGCGCTGGTGCTGGAAGAGCGTCGTCGGCAGCTCTTCAGTGAGGGCCATCGTCTGAACGATATGCTGCGTCACAAGCTGCCGTTCCCAACGGGCTTGAACCATAAGGGACAGGCTTGGGGAACTATGACTTGTATGCCACTTCCGGATCAGGAACGCAGAAATAACCCTAACATAGGGATGTGATCACCATGGTTGATCGTACAAGAGCGGTGGTGACTATCATGGTGCGGTTTTTGCTCCTCACCTCCTTCTCAGCTTTCCTTCTGGGCATGGGCGCAGTCGAGGTCGGTGCACAGAGTGGTGTCCAGTCGGTCCGTCCGGGAGCGGGTGGCGGGCCACCCGGCAGCCAGCCGGGTGCGCCACGACCCATTCCAGCAGGGGTGCTGGGTGGCGTGCCTCTAACCCCAGCGGACAGCATGATCCAACAGATCGCGGCGCGCCTGGATTTTGCGAGCTACAAGGAGATCATTAAGGGGTTGGCGAAGTTTGGCGATCGCGAGCAGGGCACAGAACGCAATGCCCAGGCCAACGATTGGATTGAGGCGCAGCTTCGCAGCTGGGGCTACACGACCGAACGACTCAGGTACAACTACACGCCGCGCGAAGGCGGGCCCCCACAGCCACGGGAGGAGGTGTTCGCTACGAAGATAGGCAGCACGGTACCCGGGGAGATGTTCATTCTCGGTGGTCATATGGACGGACGCGGTGGCGGCGAGGCGGTCAACGATGACGCATCCGGAACGGCCGTGGTGATGGAGATCGCCCGAGTGCTGGCATCTCCCGATATCAAGACGGCTCGTTCTGTGCGGTTTGCGCTCTGGAACAACGAGGAAACGGGGCTGAACGGCGCGCAGGCATATGTGGATCAACGCGCTGGCCTACAGGGAAAGGAGGAACCCGCCGGCTCCGGGAGATATCCGGAGCCCCGGTGGCTTGGTATGATACAGCACGACATGATGATGTGGGATCACGGTAATCCGGTTACTTTCGCGCAGGCGCTGGATGCCGATGTCGACATCGAATTCCAACTGAACTCTTCACAGGCCGCAGGGTCGGCCCAGCTCGCCCTCGCGCTGTTGAACGCGAATCGTCTGTTTGCTACCGACTATCCGGCGGCGATGGGCAATGCCATGAGCAATACAGACTCCAGTCCGTTCATGAATCTGGTTCCGGCGGTGAGTATGCGCGAGAATCGTCGCTTATACGAGACAGGGCGTGGCGCCAATCCTCATTGGCACCGTGCTACCGATCTTTTCGTCACGTTCTCGGATGCTGATTTTCGACTGGGATTCAACGCGGCACAGACAACGATGGGCGCGATAGCACGACTGGTCGAAGCCACAATAACGTCAAAGTGAGTCAAATACTTGACCCGACGATCCCTACGAGTGCCGTGATGATGTCACCTCGCTGGCGATACCTCCGTCAATGTCTGCGGCTCGGAACCGCAGTCTTGCTGGGTGCCGCATCGGTGGTAAATGCACAGGAGCAAGCTCTAATTATCCGCGGTGGTTGGCTATTCACCGCCACCACGGACAGTGTGGAGCGCAACCGTGGCCTGGTCATTAGAGGCGGCAAGTTTCTCGTTACCGACGGCAACCTTGCTGCGCAGGATACCTCAGGTGCCAGAGTCATCACTCTGACCGATGATCAGTACGTCCTACCCGGCCTCATAGATGTGCACGCACACTACAACATGACGCTGGGTGACAACGGATCAAGGCAGGATGAGTACAGATATAACCCGCTCATCTTCCTTGCCAACGGCGTCACAACCACGTTTCCCGCGGGTGAGTACGATCCCGTGGGGATGATGGGCGCCCGTCAGCGAATTGATCGAGGGCTGCAGCACGGTCCTCGTATTTTCAACTCTGGGCCCTACTTCGGCACTGCACGTCCAGATTGGAATGTGAACGCGACTACCGCAGACATATATCGTGAAGTGGATCATTGGGCCGAGCTGGGTGCTCGCGGATTCAAGGCCAAAGGTATTAGCCCGCCGCATCTCAAGGCCCTGATAGACCGTGCGCATGCTCACGGTCTTCCCGTTGCGGCACATCTTGAGTCTGGTTTCCGCAACACGACAAACGCGGCCGATGCCGTACGTATGGGCATTGATCGTGTGGAGCACATTCTCGGTGGCGATGTGCTCACGTCGGACAAGACGGCCTATCCGTCGTGGGTGAAGGTTGACACAGCGTCACGTGAGTTCAAGGACATCGTGAACCTGTTCATCCAGAATAGGGTTGCGTTCGATCCTACCATTACGGCGCCCGTCTATTTCAGTACCGTGGATGACAAGCCGGGATTTGACTTCTGGATTGACGAATCGAAGTTCTTCACGCCTGAGGTGCAGGAGTGGGTGAAGGCCAAGCCGCCGCGCAAGGCGTATCCGCTGTTCGATTCTCTCTACCTCGCCATGCTTCGTACCACGCGGGCTTTCTACGATGCGGGCGGCATCGTCACCATGGGGACGGATAATCCAAGCCGCGGAGAATATCTGGCAGGTTTTTCTGCGCATCGGGAACTGCATGCCATAACAATCGCCGGTATTGCACCAGCTGCCGCGCTCAAGATCGGCACAATCAACGGAGCCAGATCACTGGGTGCAGGCGATATGCTGGGTAGTATTGAACGCGGCAAACTGGCTGATTTGTTCGTGATCGATGGAAATCCTCTTGTCGACATCCGTAACACGCGCAATGTACGCCTAGTGACTAAGGGTGGAGTGGTGTACGACCCAGCAGTGCTGTTGGAAGAAGCACGTGGCAAGATCGGTTTTACAGCCCCAAGGCCTGCTGCTTCAACGAGGCGGCAGTAACAGGCGCAAGGTGAGCGGGGAGCCAGGGTCCAACCGGGTGGTCCCGGGTCATCTGTGGTGTAACTGCCGTGCTGCGGGTCTTGTCTCGACTATGGTCGCGTCAGCTCAAAACAACAGCTCGGCCGAGCGCCCTGATCGCAGCATGGCTTGACCGTACACCCGCTGACACGGGCAATCATTGCCCGGATCAGTTCGCAGCTTTCGGGATGTGTTGCCACAGCGGCTGAAAGCGGACACCCATGGCCGCTGATGCACCAGCCGGAAGCCGTTTCTGTCACGGCCACATCGCCACCCAGTGCGCGAACAGCGTCGGCGGCCGCGGCAACTTTTCCTTCCAGATGCGCGGGTACCGGAACCCTCTCGGCAAAACGGTCGCCCACTGAGCGCATGAGTTGAGACAACTGGCGCGGTTCCGCGCCGTGCTCATTGATTTCCTCCATCACGCCAAGAAGCGCGGCAGCGTAGCCCTTGGGAAACAACTCCTCACCGTTGGCGGTGAGCGCATAGCAGCGAGCCGGCTTGCCCCCGGT
>CAYSKN010000214.1:0-5016 GCA_964431565.1 uncultured Gemmatimonas sp. | reverse complement strand
CAGTCAACCGGTTGAGGCGATTCATGGCAGCAAGGACGCATTCTATATCAAGATCGACAAGCACTACGGGTCCAGTGATCACGTGACATATATGCAGCACGGGATCCCGGCCGTCATGTTCATTACATGGCCGGACATGTGGTATCACTCCTCGGAGGATACTCCTGACAAGCAGGATGCTACGCAATACAAGCGAGCTGCTGCCGTGGGCCTGGGTTCGCTTGCAGTACTCTCGACGGGAACGAACGACATGGCGGCCCGTGTGCTCAATGAGAACCTGGGTCGTGGGGTGGCGCGCATGGGCGAGGCGCATTTCAAAGGTCTGGGTTATCTGGCCGACGCCAGCGATGCCAGCTCCTTGACGCTGGCGTACAAGGAGGCGCGTAATGCCATCCAGCATCAGGCCCGGATCGAGAAAGCGGTGGTTGGCACTGCAAGCGTGATGTGGACAAGCGTGGCTGATGGCCAGAAATCCACATCCGTCTTCCTGCCTTTCGTCGATCAGCGCGCCAACGTCCTGCTGGGCGAGGTAAAGGCGGCCTATGAACTCCAGGCTGCGCAGCGCGGTGTCAAGCCGGTCGAGCCCATCATCACCGCCGCCGAGCGTGAAGCAGCGAACCTGGTGGTCAATGTAGTCGAACGTCCCGCTGGTCAACAGGGTGGATTCGGTGGTGGACCACGTATGGGTCAGGGTGGTCCCGCACTGCCGGACGAATTCAACGCCGAGTTGGGGCTTCTGTTGCCCAGGAAGCTCACCGCCCTCGAAATACGTGATTTTCTCTCTGGCGAGTTCACACCTCTGACAATGGAAGAGGTAATGGCGGTGTTGCGTTCACGTGAGTCTGCGGGCCAGATAACTATCACTCCGAAGAGCAGCAAATAGGAGGTTGGGGATGCCGTGTGACGCCGATTGCTTCGGCGGTCGCTTGGCATCGCCCTGGTTCCGGCAACCATGCCCTGTGACGGGAACGCGTTCCAGGTTGGTTTACATCTCAGCCGGTTGAACCTCTGGGCCCTCTGGCCCGCGGCAGGAATCTGGACGGACATTGACACAATTCACTGCAGTGATACGTGTCGCCACCACCACACCCAGGAGGTCTGGAACTGAGTGAAGCTGGAGTGCAGACAGGTCTTACGCCCAAGCCTTGGAGGCGGGGTGTGATACCCAGTGCAGCATTGCGATCGAACACAATTCGGAGGATATCGTGAAGCGTTTCATGTTGGGGGTGTTCGTCGCTGCGGTCGCAGTCATGTGGCCGCAGGTCGGACAAGCTCAGGACAGGATCATCACCGGCAAGGTGACCATCGAGGCCAGTGGAGTGGGGCTCGGTGGTGCCGTCGTGACCGGCATCAGTGCTCCGGGCAGGGGTACCCGCACCAATGACGACGGCACTTTCCGGTTGGCCATGCCTGCTGGAGAGGCTGTTCTTCAGGTACGGGCGCTTGGCTTCAAGCAGAAGCAGGTCACAGCCGCTGCGGGTGAGGCCACGTTGAATGTTGTCCTCGAGCGCGATGCGCTCAGACTTGAGGACGTGGTTGTGACTGGCCAGGCCACTACTATCGCCAAGGCGAACCTCGCAACCGCCGTGGCCGTGGTGAAGGCCGAAAATCTGGTGCAGGCGCCTTCGGCCTCACTTGAGGGAGCACTGCAGGGCAAGGTGCCCGGCGCCACGATCAACCTTAACTCCGGTGCACCTGGTGGCGGTGGACAGATCCAGATCCGTGGCGTGACTTCAATTCTTGGCAGCGGTGAGCCGCTCTATGTGGTGGACGGAGTTATCATCTCCAACGCGGCCATCCAGGGTGGAAGAAGCTCGGCCGTTCTCTCCGCAGGTGGCAACCAGGACGATCCGGCCAACCGCCTCGCCGACCTTGATCCCGCAATCATCCAGTCGATTGAGGTGCTCAAGGGCGCTGCAGCATCAGCCATTTACGGTTCCAAGGCAACGAACGGAGTGATCGTCATTACCACGAAGCGTGGCGAGTCGGGCAAGCCGCGCTACTCCCTCACGCAGAGCGTTGGTTATGCCAACCCGGCCAAGCTCCTCGGCTCCCGTAAGTTCGAGACGGTTGACAAGCTGGTGAGCGAGTACGTTGCGCCACTGCCTGCCAACCCCAGTGCTGCCGATATAGCCAAGTACGATGCCGCGGCCAAGATATATCGGGACAACTACCAGGCTCCCTACTTCGACTATCAGAAGGATCTTTTTGGTCAGCACAACCCGTCATACGAAACGAATTTCTCGGTGACCGGTGGATCGGATGCTACCAAGTACTTCTTCGGGGCCGGAAACAAGAGCGAATCCGGCATCATGCTGAATACCGGTGCATTCCGCCAGACCGCTCGTCTCAACCTCGATCAGGCGATCGGTTCGAAGGTTACCGCCAATGTCAGCACCGCCTTCATCCGCAGTGGCAATGATCGTGGCATGAGCGGCAACAACAACGGCAGCAACGTGAGTCCGCTGTATCTCTTTGGTTATTCACCGGCAGTCATCAATCTGAATACGCGTGACGAGAGCGGAAACTATCCGAATAACCCGTTCGTGGGCGGCGGATCCTCGTCATCCAACCCGTTCCAGACAGTGGCGTTCACCAGGAATCACTCCGAGGTTTACCGCTGGATGGGCTCGGGCCGTCTTGACTACACACTCTTGACGAATGACCGACACTCGCTCACGCTCAGCGGACAGGCAGGTATCGACTGGTTTACGCAGGACGACCAGGTCTATTCACCTAACTTCATGCAGTACGAGCCGCAGGATGGTTATCTGGGCACGTCGCGCAAGCAGACGGCAGACAGTCGCCAGATCAACACCTCACTCAATGCGGTGTGGAGATTCACACCCTCCTCATCGGGCCTTCTGGGCTTCATAAGCTCCGCAACAACTTCCGGCGGACTCCAGATGGAAGGTCGTGAGCTGGGCAACTACGGGGTGCTCGCAAGGGGCCTCATACCCGGCATGACCAACATAAACCAAGGTCAGATGGCTCCGTTCCAGACCCGTAACGCCGTACGCGACCAGGCCTATTACGGGCAGGAGGAACTCCTGGCATTCAACGACCGCCTGTTCCTCACCGTGGGTACGCGCGCCGAGCGCAGTAGCGTGAATGGTGACCGCGACAAGCTGTACTTCTGGCCAAAGGCATCCGGGTCGCTTCGCTTTCCCGATCTGGGTGCCGGCATCAACGAGCTCAAGCTGCGCGCTGCCATAGGCAGGTCCGGCAACCAGCCCCGATACGGCGATCGTGACCTGGTTCTCGCGTCGAGCACACAGATCAATGGCCAGAACTCGTTGAGGCTTGCGAGCACGCTCGGCAATCCCAACATCAAGCCGGAGACGATGACAGAATCCGAGTTCGGCATGGATGTCGGGTTCTTTCGCAACCGCATCTCGCTCGAAGCCACCTATTTCAACCGTACCGTAAGCGACCTGCTGCTCACGGCGCCGCTCCCTTCGAGTTCGGGTCTTACCCAGCAGATCATCAACGGTGGCATCATCTCGAGCAAGGGTTGGGAGCTTGCACTTGCTGCAACCCCGATCACCACGGAGCGGCTGACGTGGACATCCAACACCAGCTTCTACAGAGTGCGGCAGATGATCGATTCACTGCCGGTACCCACGTTCCGCTCGCCCAGCACCGGATTCGGTTCTGCCTACGGTGATGCCTACATCACGCAGGGTTACTCCACCACCGCGATCTGGGCAAACAAGACCTTCGATGATGGCAGCGTGAAGCTGAGCGCGATTGGTGATGCCACGCCCAAGTTCACCATGCAATTCGCCAATAATTTGAGGATGAGTCAGTTCGCCCTTAACGTACTGTTCGACTGGACCAATGGCGGCGTGCGGTCGAACCTTACGCAGGTCAATTTTGACGAAGGCAAGAACTCGTGGGATTACGACAATCCTGCACCCAATGGCGACCCACGCCCACTTGGTCAGTATCGCTACCAGACATGGAATAACGGAAAGAATGCCAGCGTGTACGTGCAGGACGCCAGCTTCGTCAAGCTGCGTGAGATATCACTGAGTTACAACGTGCCGCAGAGCATCACCAGTCGCATTGCTGGTGGACTCAGCAACGTGCGTCTGAATCTTGCGGGAAGGAATCTCATTACCTGGACAGATTACTGGGGCATGGACCCCGAGTCCAGCAACTTCGGCAACAACAACGTGGCGCGTATAGTAGATCTCGCGCAGTATCCTCCGTCGCGCTCGTTCTTCCTCGACATCAGCGTGGGGTTCTGAGTCATGAGAACTCCCAACTTACAACCCAGCGCTGCTGACTCCTCGAGGAGATCTTTCATGCGTCCGACCGCCGGTATTACCCTTGCACTCACAGCCTTCGGCGTCGCTGGCTGCAGCACCGACAGGCTCACGGTTCCCAACTACAACAGCCCGACGGGTGCTGTCGTGGCTGCAGATCCGGGAGCGCTTCAGCTCGTCGCCAACGGTCTTGTTGTGGGCGCCCGCAGCTCATTCGGCGGATGGATCAGCCTCACTGCGCGCATAGGACGAGAGGCCTATTCATACACGCCTACCGAGGGGCGCAACACGACCACCTACCTGATCGGACCGCAGGATCCGACCCGTGGTGCCGGCAATTCGGCCTTCGGAGGATACTATTCCGATCTGGCAAATCTGCGCAATTTCCAGATCACGGTGGAGGGCAGCACCAAGCTCACCGACGCGCAGAAGAAGGCTGCCGTAGGGTTCGCTCATACGTTCGCGGGTTATTCGCTTTCCTACGTTGTCCTTGCACACGGCAACTTCGGTGGGCCGGTGGAAATCATGGAGGATCCGCGGGAATTATCGCCGTGGGTCGGTCGTGATTCTATCTTCAACAACGTTATTGGTCGATTGGAAGCCGGTAAGGCAAGCCTGAGCGCCGGCGGGGCATCCTTCCCGTTCACGCTCAATCCAGGCTTTGCCAGTGCGTCAACACCAGCAGCTTTCCTGAAGGTCAATCGCGCTATTGCTGCGCGCATCAATGCCTACCGCGCGTCCTGGG
>CAYSKN010000213.1:0-5028 GCA_964431565.1 uncultured Gemmatimonas sp. | reverse complement strand
AGGGCAGGTGCCGATGATTACGTGACCAAGCCATTTGCCTTCGAGGAGTTGCTGGCACGTGCCGAAGCCCTGTTGAGACGTCCGCGGGCGCTGGCTTCTCCGACATTGCGAGTGGGCGATCTGACGCTTGATCAGGGCACCCGTGAGGTACATCGGGATGGTGTACTCATCGAATTGACACCCAAAGAATTCACCGTCCTCGAGTATCTGATGCGTAACGCGGGACGTGTCATGAGCCGCACCCTGATTACGGAATATGCCTGGGGGTATCACTTCGATCCCGGAACAAACATCGTGGATGTGGTGATCAATCACCTGCGCAAGAAGATCGATGCCCCTTCAGACAGAAAGCTGATCGCGACGGTTCGCGGTGTGGGTTACATGATCCGAGCCTCGGAATAGTCAATGGGTTCCATCCGTGCCCGGCTGACGTTGGCGTGGACAACAGCGTTCCTGCTCACGTTGTGCGTCTTCTCGCTCACCCTGCTGACGGTGCGTCATCAGACGCTCTACCGCGAGCTGGAGGCACGTGTGCGCGCGGAAGCTGATCAGGCCGTCCGCGCAATAAACGTAGCACGAAACACAGGCACAGAACCGGTGAGGGCGCAGCGTGATCGGCTCGTTGGTCCTTCCATCGGAATGCGGATGAGCGCTTTTCTCTCATTGCTCGACGGATACGTGCTGGTGCAGGACAGTACCGGGTACGACATCTATGCTTCGCCGTCAGTGCAGCGGCTCGAGACGGGTGACCGTGATATCTTCAGCGGCGCGGCGCGTGAGGCGAGCACCGACAATTCGCTCCGCAGGATTGCGCTGAGGTCTGACGAAGTCCTGCTTGCTGCGCGTGCGGTGCCTCTCGGAGAAAGTGCCCGCTACAGGGTTTATGCAGGATTGTCGACGCGTGCGATTAGCTTCACTCCACCGGAACTCATTGGTCCCATGGTGGTGCTCACGCCACTCCTGCTGATACTGTCGGTGGCAGTGGCATACACCATCGCTGGGCGGGCTTTCAGACCAATAGAAGAGCTTATCGATCAGGTTGAGGACATAACGGACGGACGTTCACTCCATTCGCGGTTGAGTGTAACGGTTGCGGGTGACGAACTCGTGCGGTTGTCAGAGACTCTCAATGCGTTCATCGGCAGGCTGGAGAAATCGTTCGGTGCGCTCCGGCGTTTCACCGGTGATGCGAGTCATGAGCTCAAGACGCCGCTGGCCGTCATTCGCGCTGACCTCGAACACGCGATGTCTCCAACTGTGACCGAGGGGGAGCAGGCAATCGCGCTCGAGGAGGCACTTCAGCAGGTGACCAAGATGGCCGCCCTCGTCGATTCGCTCCTTACTCTCGCGCGCGCTGATGAAGGCCGTTTCGATCTTTTCCGCGAGCCCGTGGAACTCGGCCCACTCGTATATGAGGTTCTCGAAACCGCTCACTTCCTGGGTGAGGAACAGGAACTGGTCATTGACGCTCCGGTAATAGACAACGCGGAGGTCCTCGGAGATGCCACGCGGCTACGTCAGCTGTTTCTCAACCTTGTCACCAACGCCATCAAGTACACGCCAGCAGGAGGACGGGTGGAGATGTCGCTTACACGTGATGATGTGTCCGCATACTTCGCGGTGACGGATACTGGCATAGGAATCGCCGCGGCCGATCTGCCGCACGTTTTTGAGCGTTTCTGGCGCGCCGACCGTGTTCGCTCGCGTGCCAGCGAACGTGGTGGAGTAGGACTCGGGCTAGCCATCTCACAGTGGATCGCGCAGGCCCATGGCGGAAAGCTCGATGTTCAGTCGCGCCTCACTCGCGGCAGCACCTTCACCGTGACATTGCCGCTGGCGGGTGCACCCGGATCCGGCATGACCGGCGAGTTCGAGTCGATCGTCAACATCGAGACCCTGGTCCCAGCATGGACTGATGGCGCGCTGTGACCGAGTGAAAGTCCTTCCTCTTCGTTTGTCAATCCCTCAGTAGTCGGATGATGTGCTGTGCAATACTAACGTCGGATTAATGGGATCCTAATCTTCTTTCCATTGCCGGCTCATGTCCGTTGGGTAAAATCGGTTCGTCGGTAGTCCATCAATCCGGGTGGATACCGAAAGCCCGCACCCTGGACAAGCGAGATGTTCAATAACCTGCTTGAATCGAAGGCGAAGAAGCAGAAGCGCCTGGGTGGGTCGGTCGCTTCGATCATCATTCACGCCGGTATCCTCTTCGCGCTGATCGTGGTTACGAAGAACTCGGGTATCGTGAATGAGAAACCGAAGGATGAGAAGATCGACTTCGTCGAGGTGAAGAAGGACGAGCCCAAGCCACCCGAGCCGGAGACGCCCCCTCCGCAACAGGAGGCGCCCCCGCCACCAAAGACGTTCAACGTGCTGGAAGCCCCGGTAGACATCCCCAACGTCATCCCAGATATCGACCTCTCGAGAAAGGTGACCGATGAGTCCGACTTCTCAGGTCGTGGCGTTGCGGCCGTCGTAAAGGGCGTCGAGGTGCAGAAGGCCCCTACACAGGCAGCCGACCAGCCGTTTTTCGACTTCCAGGTGGAGAAGCCCGTCGTCATGGCGCCTGGCTCGCAGGGGCCAGCCTATCCCGAGATGCTGCGCACCGCAGGTATCGAGGGAACTGTTCTGGCGCAGTTTGTGGTGGATACCACGGGCCATGCCGAGATGGGCACCTTCAAGGCGCTCAAGTCGGATAACGACCTGTTCACAACCTCAGTGAGGAATGCGCTGCAGCGTGCGCGGTTCCTGCCAGCCGAAGTGGGCGGCAGGAAGGTCAAGCAGCTCGTGCAGCAACCGTTCGTGTTCTCGCTCAATCGCTGATTATTCCCCTACCGTTTTGCGGAGATCCCTCTCATGAACATGTCGTTGATGGAGCTGTACAACACGATGGGCTGGTTCGCCAAGGGTATCGTCTACGTGCTCTTGATCATGTCGGCCTTTACGCTCACCGTGTTCATCCAGAAGTGGTGGTCGATGCGGCGTGCACAGGCTGAGACACGTCGGTTTGCGCCCGAGTTTTCGCAGTTTCTCGAAGAAGACAACCTCGCTGAAGCAGTAAACCTGGCAGGGACCTACAAGCGCTCGCACGTCGCCCGTGTACTCGGCGGTGCGCTTGGTGATATCCGTCCGCTCATCCAGGACGGATCGGTAACGGTAGCCGACATCAACACCGCAGAGCGGTCGATCGAGCGTGAGATGCTTATGACGGTCGTTGATCTCAAGCGTGGCCTCTCGGTTCTGGCCACTGTCGGCGCGACGGCCCCGTTTGTCGGCCTTCTCGGTACCACCATGGGCGTCGTCAACTCCTTCACGGGCATGGCGGCGTCAGGTTCCGGTGGCCTCGCGGCAATCTCGGCCGGTGTTGCCGAAGCTCTCATTACCACGGCCATCGGTATCGGGGTGGCCATCCCGGGCGTGTGGGCGTACAACTACTTCCAGACGAAGATCGACAACCTCACGGCCGAGATGACGTACACGTCCAAGGAAATGATCGACTACCTGATCAAGGGTGTCTCCGGTGAGTTTGGCCGTTCGCGTTTCACACGTGAGTTCAATACCGCCGGTCAGCAGTCGATCTCGCAGTAAGCCTGATGTCTCACGCGATCTGTCGATGAGCGCCCCGCCCGGGGCGTCACATCGACGGGATCATCACGGAGTGGTACGATATGGGCATTAATGTTGGGGGTGAAGGCGTAAAGGCCGACCCGAACGTGACCCCGATGATCGACGTGATGCTGGTGCTGCTCATCATCTTCATGATCACGATCCCGCAGATCAACGCGGGCTTCACGGCCACACCACCGGAGGGGCAGAACCTCAAGCCTCATCCGGAAGAAGATGCTGATCAGGTGCTCGGCATTGACGATCAGGGGCGCTACTACCTGAACAAGAAGCCGATCCACAACGAGGATCTCGAGACCCTCGTCAAGGATATCTACAGCGGGCCGCGTGACGACTACATCATGTACGTGAAGGCCCACAAGGATCTTCCGTACGGCAAGGTCAACGACGCACTTGACATCATTGCGCATGCCGGTGTGCGTGTGGCTGCGCTCATAAGTGACCAGAAACCCGGGACCGAATCGCTCATCGAGAGTGACCGGATGATGCCCGGCTCCGGGGGAGACAAGTAACTATGGGAATGGCCGTCGGTAAACAGGGGGCTCTAAACAGCGATCCCAACCTGACACCAATGATCGACGTGCTCCTGGTGCTCCTGATCATCTTCATGATGATCATCCCCATGAGTAGGAAGGCGATCGATACGAACCTTCCTGATCCGAAGCCGCCCGAGCAGAAGTCGGAAGCGCCACCGGATCAGATTGTACTTGAAGTCCTGCCCGGTGATCTGTTTGCGATCAACAAGGAAGAGGTCACCAGGGCTGGTCTCTTCAATCGTCTCAAGGAGATCTACGACCCCCGGCCGGACAAGATCATCTTTGTCAAGGGTGACAGTACGGTTAAGTACGAGTCCGTGGTCTGGGCAATGGACCAGGCCCGCGGCGCAGGAGTCAAGGTCATAGGCGTGGCACCGAAGTGATCTCTCGGGTGGGGCCTTTCCGGCACCCACCACTTGGTTACGGTGTTCCATACGGCGGGTGAACCCTTCATGGCTCTCCCGCCGTATTACGTTGCTACAGGCCCCTACACTCACCGTATGGACGAACATCCGCTCACATCAGGCGCTGAAGATGCGCCAGATGATAGGCAGCTTCGACCACATTATCGCCCGCCCGTCGGGCTGCCACTCGGCAGGCAGCGACGTCTCGGGAGTTTCCTGTTGTCGCTGTTGCTTCACATTCTCATCATCCTGTTGGTGTTGGTGCCGTTCTCATCACCCGATACCGTACGAGCCGTGCTTGGTGCGGGCGGGCTTGGTCCAACGGGCGGGGGAGGAGGAGGAAACAAGGGTAGCGGGGGACGGGTGAAACAGGAACGCATCCAGTTCGTGCGTGTGCAGCCACCCGCGCCTCAGGTAGCACCAACCGTTCCACAGCCGGTCGTGAAGCCGCCGGAATTGAA
>CAYSKN010000212.1:0-5037 GCA_964431565.1 uncultured Gemmatimonas sp. | reverse complement strand
GCGCAAGCAATGGGTACGGGACGACTATAATAAGCCTGGATACACGCAGAGATTCTTCAAGCATTGCGGATCATGCTATCGGCAGATTCTGATGGTCTCTGCTGACTTCCAGTCATCTCTCTGTTGGACCGGAATCATCTGATGCCTTTTCATCATTCACACCGGTTCGAGGGTATTCACCGCATACCGGGAAACCTCACCAGTATAGCCTTGCTGAGTTTTCTCACCCTTGGCGCTGCCTGCGGATCCGGAAGCGTGGCACCGATTGCAACAACTGGCTACACGCTTGTGCAGGCAGCAGATTCGGTGCCTCTTCCGTATGGATCAGATGTCCGTATCGGCGATGTATGGATGACCCTCACGGCCGTCCCGGCTGATTCACGGTGCCCCATCAACGTCCAGTGTGTCTGGGCTGGCGATGCCACTGTGGAGCTCTCCGTACGCCCTGGCTGTTACATGGCTGGGTGCGAGGCATCGTCAGCCGCGGTTGTGCTGCATACGAATCTCCAACCGCGTGCCGCCAGGGCGCTTGGTTACCAGGTACAGCTCCTGTCACTCCTTCCTGAGCCCGTCTACAACATGCAGCTGAATCCGTCGCGCTATGTAGCGTGGGTGAGAGTGAGCCGTTGAGTATGCGGAACGACTTGTCCTTGCGGGCGCCCTTCGTGTATTGCAGTTGTTGAAACAGCAGCTGGCATTGCGCTCTGATTGACGTGTGGCGCTGCCATTGATATCCGACCGACATGGGCGCTGCTCGCTCGATCGGCGGTGCGGGCGATGTGTGCGACAGTATGCCTCCTGAATCAGTGCGCGCACGGTGCGGGGCAGAGACGATCGATAGGGTGAGTGCCGTGGCAGTGCTACGACAAAGGGGGCCGCCGCGGGACGCTTGAGCTTCTCACATGGCCCGTACAGACCGCATTTCGGAACCCCTGCCGCATATGCGTCCCGTGGAGTCCGAGGGGAGCGTCGCTGTCATACCAAGTCGCTTCTTGGGAACGCTGCGCCGGAGGCTGGCCTCCGAAACACCCTGCGGTATCGTGAAGTAATGCACGATTGGATTGCCTCACCCCACCACTTCATGAGTCGATCCATGCGTATTCCCATTCGCTGCCGCAGTAGCGTTGGCGACTGGCAGAGGGCCGTGGCTTTCCATCGACATCACTCCGAAGTGAGGCCGCCGCCCCCGCCGTCGTTGCGATTCAGGATGTGGCGGATATCTTGGCTTGGTTTGCCATCCTCGACAACACTGGCGATTCCGCTGCGTGGCTCTTCGGGTTGGCTGGAACAACCTTGATTAACAGGTGTGCGAAATGTGATGAGCTGCCGCCCCAGTCAGATCGTTACGTGTAGCTGCTGCATCGTAGCCGAACTCTCGGACAGGCACGGGACAAGCCTTGTTACCGCAGCGTGTTCACTATCGACGACGCGGGTAACGTCTGTACCACGTTAGGTTGTATCCGCATCTGACATGCTGTCGAGCCCTACCATTGGGGCTCTCTGCTCCATGTTGAAGCATGGCGCAGGCACCCGCAGGCCGAAGCTGGCCGGGAGAAGTTTCGCGTTCGAGTCCCTAGTCGGCATCAGTACATCCGGGGCGAATTTTCCCGATATGCACCGGCCCCTCGTAGCACTACCGCAACCCGAACTCCATGACCCACGCCGTCATCAGCCCACCCGACAGGACAAGCATGCGAAAACCTCCCGCTAGGGGAAGCGCCGATTCGTCGGTCGATGCCCGCAGACGACGATACGCGAGGTGGGCATTTCACGCGCACCTCTGGCTGGGCGTAGTCTTTACTACCGTGTTGGTCGTAATCGCCATCACGGGCATCGCTCTCAACCACAAGCGCGGGCTGGGGCTCATGCCCGATGTTGCTCACACGCCCGCCGCTCCCTTCGCTGAAGCACTTCCACTGGTGCAACTTGCCGAAATTGGGCTGCGCGCTGCGACGGAGGATAGCGCGGAGCCGGCCCCGTTGGCACACGTGGACCGTATGGATGTACGACCCCGAGACGGTTACGTGAAGGTGCGCCTCAGAGATGCTGCTGTGACCGAAGTAACGGTGGATCTCACCGACGGCAGCGTTCTTCACGTGGGGCCGAGGAGCGATAGTTTCCTCGAGAAGGTGCACTCCGGTGAGGTATTCGGTTCGCCATGGGTTCTACTGAGCGATGCCGCGGCGGTGGCGCTGGTTATCGTGTTGGCGACCGGATATTGGCTCTGGATAATGCCTCGCCTCCGCCGGCGTCCGGCCCGGGGGTTGCACGGAGGGGATGCAGGATGACCACAGGGGTCGCAGTCATGTTGCTGGGTGTCTTCTGCGTGCCAGCACTGCTTCTCTGGCTGGGTCACGGGCTTAGGCGCCGTACCGAACGTCAGCGAGCTGTATTCTGGTGGGCCCTTGCCGGTCACATCATCTCCATCCCGATTGTTACTGTAGCTGCATTCTGGCCTCCCGCCTACTGGGGAGCAAACGATCTCGCACGGGGGTTTGCTGGCTTTCTGTCGCTGGTCCTGCTCCCGATGCTGGGATCGGCAATAGGTGCGTTCCTGGCCAAGCGTGACGCTGCCTCCAACTGAGCACCCACTCACTCAAGGTTTACCGCGAGGCATGAGTGTCGGGAAGGGTCTACATTCGGCGCGCATGACTGGCTGAGTCACCCTGGATGGGGAGCGGCCTCAGGTCTCGCGGCCTGAGTCGTGGACGCAGACGCCACGCTAGAATCGAAGCGTCACCACCAACATCGTTCCCTGCATTGATGGCGTGGCCGAGAGCGCGATCGGCATGTCCCACAGCTGCGCCGATACGAACGCGTCGGCTCCCGAGATGAGATGGTTGAAGGCCAGAACTGCGATCCAGTCCTCCGCATGAAGACGTCGAGTACGCACAAGGTCGCTTGTGTACCGACCGATAATCTTGCCGCTCGGTTGAACTGAAGCGGCCTGACCGGAACCAGGCTCGGCGACGATAAATCTGTCCGGCAAGGTATCGGTCAGGTATCTCCGTGCCTCACGAACGTCAGCGGCCGTGCGCTGCAACATCACAATCGCACCCAGTTCCACACTCGCGAACAGCGTACCCGATGAACCACGATCGAGCCTGGATTGCCCCAAGCCCGGCAGCACCAGCGAGTAAACAAAAGCCCGCCTGGAAGTGAGCGGTGGTTGCCCGCGCGAATCAACCCGAACGGACGGTTGATTGCGGGCGAGAATAGAAACCACTGGCGATGGCGCTGGCGCACCGGGAGGCGGCGTTGCCACCCTGACCGAATCGGCAGGCTGCTGAGCGCACACCCTTGGCGCAAGCATAGAAGAAACTGTCACTAACAAGGTTACAATTGCGCCAATCGTACAGTTCACCGACCAATGCACCTTGTTCTCAAGCGGACGGGAGCGCTGCCACAAGCTCGATCTCCACACTCGCATTCCGTGGCAGGTTGGCTACCGCAACGGTGGAACGTGCCGGCCGCGCATCACCAAGTACCCGGGCATACACCTCATTGAAAGCTCCGAAATCATCCATCGAACGCAGGAACACAGTAGTCTTTACCACCGAACTCCACGTGCAGCCGGCCACGGCAAGCACCGCAGCCAGATTGGCCAGCACTCGTTCTGCCTGTGCAGCCACGTCACCGGCACCAACAAAATCACCAGTCACAGGATCAAGTGGTATCTGACCCGCGGTGAAGAGAAACCCGTTGGCGCAAATGGCCTGTGAATAGGGCCCGATCGCTCTTGGGGCGCCATCGGTGTGAAGTGGAGCAGGACTGGACATCGTTAGGGGATCCAGGTTGAGATGGAACTGAAACCGCGCTGACGGTCTCAGATAACACTAACAGATGGCAATCGGAAGAACTGCCTCGTGTTGTGCAGGGTGGCGGCCGCTAGATCGGCGTACGTGGTCCCTCTGGCCTCGGCGAGTCTGGCCAGTGTCAACGACACCCACGCTGGCTCGTTACGTTTGCCGCGCCTGGGCACGGGCGCCAGAAATGGTGCATCGGATTCAACCATGACCCTGTCGGTTGGCACAAGTCTCAGCAGCGCCTCGTCGGTCCAACTTCTAAATGTCACGATTCCGCTGAACGACACCAGCCATCCTGCCGCGAGCCCGGCTTCTGCGAGGCCGGCCGTCCCGGTAAATGAGTGCAGCACTCCACGAACACCGGCTGCTGCGGCATGCCGCAACACATCCATCGTGTCGGCCTCGGCATCGCGCGTGTGCACTACCACCGGTAGGCCGAGATCGGCGGCCAGCTGCAGCTGGGCATCGAGCACATACCTCTGCATGGCACGAGGAGAGTAATCGTAGTGGTAGTCGAGACCGCACTCTCCCACGGCAACCGCTCCCAGCGCCGCGGCCTCACGTACCGACTCGGCATCCCGAACATCGTCCCAGGACTGGGCATCATGCGGGTGCACGCCACTGGTGTGAAACACCACCGCAGGATACTTGGCAGCGATGACACGTGCACGTCCGGCAGCATCCGGTGACTCCCCTATACACACGAGGGCCCGCGCTCCTGCAACACGGGCCCGTTCGATCACCGAATCAACGTCGCCTGCAAAGGCTGCATCTGCCAAATGAGCGTGACTGTCAGCAAACTCAATCTCGCCCATATCTGAATAGAGAAGCAAGGTACCGGCGCGCTCAGCGCGCCGGTACCTTGCTGGCGCCTCTGGGGCGCGCTGCCACAGCACTCAACGACTCACTTGCTCGTACTGCACGGGCCGTGGCCGTGTCGTCCTGACGGGGCCACCGTGCTTCAATCCATAGGAGCAGCGGACTGGCGACATACATGGAGGAGAAGGTAGCGACGAACACGCCGAAGGACATCACCCACGCGAACGGCCTGATGACTTCACCGGCCAGGACAAGAAGCGCCAGGATGGCCGCAAGCGTCGTGGCGTGAGTCATGATGGACCGTGGCAGCGTCCCATTAATGGACCGGTCCAGTATCTGCGTCAGCGATTCCCCCTTGTGTGGCTTCTTCAGATTCTCGCGAACACGATCGAAGATGATGATCGTGTCGTTG
>CAYSKN010000211.1:0-5111 GCA_964431565.1 uncultured Gemmatimonas sp. | reverse complement strand
ACTCTGCTGCCGCGCTACTTCAAGGGAAATCTGGTCACGGCATATGCACTTCTCGAAACTCGTTTCGGGCTTGCAGCACGACGATTCGCGAGCGTGGTCTTCATGGTGACGCGCGGAATGGCTGATTCCGTGAGGGTATTCGCAACGGCCATCCCCGTAGCTCTCATCATCGGCCCTGTACTTCCCCGTCAATATGCAATGCCAACTGCCATTCTCGTGTTGGGACTGCTCACGGTGCTCTACACCTACCGGGGTGGTATGAAGGCCGTTGTCTGGACTGAACTGCTGCAGGCCAGCATATACGTGCTGGGAGGCATCTCGGCGATCATCCTGATCGGCAAAGGGGTGAGTGGAGGCTGGGGTGCCATTCTGGCAAAGGCAGGCGGTGCGGACAAGCTCAAGGTGATCAGTTGGTATACTGGTTTCGACCAGCCGCACACCGTGTTCGCCGGGCTGGTTGGAGGCGGGTTCCTCGCCATGGCATCGCACGGAGCAGATCAGCTGATAGTGCAGCGCCTACTGTCGAGCCGCTCGCTCAGGGACGCACAGGTGGCCATCATTGGCAGTGGCTTCGCTGTGTTTGCCCAGATGACGCTGTTCCTTCTTGTCGGGGTCGGCCTGTGGGTGTTGTACGAAGGACGTCCGTTCGACTCGGCTGATGCGATCTTTCCGACATACATAATCGAACAAATGCCTCACGGGCTGATCGGCCTCATAGTTGCTGCAATCGTTGCAGCAACCATGAGCACACACTCGGGCGCAATCAACGCTCTGGCCGCATCATCCACACACGACATCTATCTACCGATCAGCCGCAGACCCGCGGACGATCCACGGACCCTCAAGGTGGGGAAGCTGTTCGCGCTTGGCTGGGGTCTTGCCCTCACCTTCGGTGCGCTTCTTTTCAGAGAACAAGGGACACCCGTGGTGGTAATCGCACTCTCCATCGCGTCATTCACACAGGGCGGTCTCCTCGGTGGCTTCTTTCTTGGGATGTTCTGGAGGCGCGCCAACCAGAGGGATGCAATACTCGGTATGAGCGTGGGTATTCTCGCCATGGCGTTCGTCGTCTTTGCCAGGCAGCTCATCGCTGTCTTTCCGTCTCTCGATCCAATCCTTGCCGGAGTTGCTTCGATCGCCTGGCCATGGTATGTGCTCATCGGCACCCTGCTCACCTTCGTCACCGGCGCGCTGGTTTCGTTTACGCACCCCGCACCAGCTCGCAACAGCTTATCCGAAGGAGTTGATTCATGAATACCGGACCACTGAACACGGCACCGCTGGTGGTTGGTGTTGACGGGGGTGGCAGTCGCACTCGTGTCCTCCTGTGCGATGGCGACGGGACGATACTGGCACGTGTGGAAGGTGCGGCGAGCGCGCTGCAAACGGTGAGCGCGTCCGTTGCAGCTGATGTTATCAAGGCTCTCGTTGGCGAAGCACTGGCAATGGCCGACCGCCCGACCGCTCATCCGTCGGTATGTGTTGCAGGGGTGGCAGGTGCAGGTCAGGAGCGAGCTGCAAAGGCCTTGTGGGCAGCGCTCGCTCACAAGCGCGTGGCAGACGACATTTCGGTGCAGGCCGATGCCACCATCGCCATGGATGACGCATTCGGCGACGGACCCGGAGTATTGCTCATTTCGGGCACCGGCTCAGTGGCGTTTTCGCGCGCGCCGGATGGCCGGCAGGATCGGTGTGGCGGATGGGGTCCGAACGTCGGTGACGAAGGCAGCGCGGCCTGGCTGGGACGACGAGCACTCAGTGTGATTTCAGCTTCCCACGATGGCCGCGAAGGTGATACAGCACTCACCGGCGCCGTACTGACCGCACTGGAACTCGACACGATCGAAGACGTGATTCCGTGGGCTGCGCTGGCGACTCCGGCATCTTACGCCATACTGGCACCCGTTGTGGCACAAGTGGCTGCTGTGGGCGACCTGCGTGCCAATGCGCTGATCAGCTTCTGTGTGGAGGAGCTCGCGTTGCACATTCGGACGCTGGCCCGTCGCACATTTCATGACGAGCGTGCTTCGATCCCGGTTGCCTTGGCAGGTGGCCTGCTCTCACGCGGATCACTGGTCCGCAAGCGACTAGAGCAGCGACTGAAGAGCTCGGTGCCGGGCGCAGTCATACGCGCAGAGGAAGTGGACGGAGTCCGTGGTGCGGTTTGGAGAGCCAGGAAGCTGCTGGGTGTGGAAGTCTAGAGGTAACTGTCAGCATACCGTAGTGGCCGGTGCCTTATGGCCCACGGTCGGTAAGCAGGCAGTGCCTGACACGCGAAGTCAGGCACTCTGATCCATCCTGTCCCTACGGACACTACCTCTGCGCAAACGGGGTCCGAATGCATCCGCTTGACTGAACGGTCAGGCGGATGCGATGGGGGGGATCGTCTCATCAAGCTCTCCTTCCCAGCGCGCCATTACGGCGGTTGCCAGGCAATTGCCGAGCAGATTGATCGAGGTGCGGGCCATATCCATGATTGCGTCAACGCCGAGTATCACCGCGATTCCTTCCAGCGGTAATCCGAACTGGGCGAGCGTACCCGACAGTATTACCAATGACGCCCGGGGCACTGCAGCAACGCCTTTCGATGTCAGCATGAGGGTGAGCATCATGAGCAGTTGCTGACCGATGGACATATCCACACCGGCTGCCTGTGCCACGAACACCGATGCAATCGCAAGGTAAAGCGTGGTGCCGTCGAGGTTGAAGGAATACCCCGTTGGAAGCACGAACGATACGATGCGTCCGGGTACTCCGAACTCTTCCATTGCCTTCATCGCCTGCGGAAACGCTGCTTCACTCGATGCCGTGGTGAAGGCTATGAGCCACGGTTCCGCCACCAGGGACCAGAAACGTCTGATATTCAGTCTTGCCAGCAGTGCAATTGGCAGGAGAACGACGAGCACGAATACTATCAGCGCCACAAATAGCGTTCCTACCAGCTTGGCGAGACTGAACATCACATCCAGCCCGCTCTTCCCGACTGTCACTCCGATGGCAGCTCCTATGCCGACAGGGGCATAGATCATCACGATCTCCACGAACTTGAACATGAGATCACTCAGCGACTGCATCCAGTCGAGCATCACCTTCCTCGAATTCCCCTGTGTACGGGCAAGCGAGACCGCGAAGATGATGGCAAAGAAGACGATCTGAAGCACCTCGTTGTTAGCAGCAGCCTCGAAAAAGCTCTGCGGAACAGTATGTTCGAGTACGCTGGAGAATGTCGGTGTCTTTGAAGCCAGAGCCTGAAATTCCTCGGTGGCAACCGCGTCGGACGTGATCTGCAGTCCCACACCCGGCTTGAACACGTTCACAGCGATCAATCCGATCGCGAGAGCGAATGTCGTCACGATCTCGAAGTAGATGATCGAGCGGAGCGCCAGCTTCCCCACCCTGGCCATATCGTCACCGTGCCCGGCAATCCCCACCACGAGCGTCGCGAAGATGAGCGGCACGATCAGTGACTTGATCATGCGCAGGAAGATGTTTGCCAGGGGCGACAGATTACGCGCAAAATCCGGAGCAAGCCACCCGACAATGGTTCCGATCACCATTGAGATGAGTATCCACTGCGCGTAACTGATTCCGAGGAATCCTTTCTTGCCTTTGGGTGTCGGGGTGGCAGATGCCGTAATCTGAGTCATGAAATCGAGTGTCAGCTGTTATCGGAAGGGTTGCGGAGCACCGAATGACGGACGCCGTAAGCAAAATAGAGAGCTAGACCGATCACCATCCAGACTGCGAACGCTTTCCAGGCGGTTGATGGCAGGCCCCGCATGACGAACACACATGCACCGGCCCCCAGTAACGTCACCGCCCACACAAATGGTACCCGGAACGGGCGATGTCTCCCGGGTTCGCGGATGCGCAGCACGAGCACTCCCAGACAAACGACCGCAAAGGCCGAGAGTGTACCGATATTGGTGAGGTCGTAGGTTGCTGCGTCGTCAGCAACCAGTGCACCAAGTGCGACGGCCACGCCGGTGATGATCGTCGTTATGTGTGGAGTACGCGTCCTCGGGTGAAGCCTGGCAGCGAATTTCGGCAGCAAGCCGTCACGTGCCATGGCGTAGAAGATGCGCGGCTGGCCATACTGGAAAACGAGAAGCACCGCAGCCATGGAGACAGTGGCGCCTGCAGCAACGATCCAGCTTGCGGTCGAGAGACCCGCCAGTGACAGAGCGCGCGCCAGCGGATCGGAACTGCGCAGTTGGTCGTACGGCACGATACCGGTGGCCACTGCTCCGACAATCACATAGATGAGGGTGCATACAGCAAGCCCGCCAAGGATCCCGCGCGGCAGATTGCGTTGTGGATCTCTCGTTTCTTCAGCTGCAGTCGAAATGGCATCGAAACCGATGTAGGCAAAGAACACAATCGCGGCTCCCTGATGAATACCACGGAAACCGTTGGGAGCGAATGGCTTGTAGTTGGCCGGATCGATATGCAGCGCACCAACGATAACGAACAGCGCCAGCACCATGAGCTTGATGACCACCATGACGTTGTTTGCGCGAGTGCTTTCCTTCACACCCTGCATAAGCAGGACCGTGATTGCAGCTACGATGCCGAACGCTGGCAAATTGATGAGAATGGGGATATCACCGATACGTGGAGCAGTCTCGAGCAATCCGTAGATGGCCGGGTCACCACTCGCCTTGACGTTCCAGTACCCGTGTGTCAACCAGCCGGGCAGATCGATTCCGAAACCCGATAGTAGTGAGGTGAAGTAACCAGCCCATGCGATCGCCACTGCCACGTTGCCAACAGCATACTCCAGGATCAGAGCCCAGCCTATGATCCACGCGACGATCTCACCCAGAGTGGCATACGAATACGCGTATGCACTGCCAGCCTGTGGTATCATCGCGGCCAGCTCGGCATAGCACAGGGCTGCGAGGCCACACACCGCACCGAGCAGCACGAAGGAGACTACGAGTGCAGGACCGGCGCCTAGGCGCACAACTGTGCCGTCTGCGAGTGTCTCGCCAGCGGCTGCTGTGCCGAGTGAGGAGAAGATGCCAGCACCGATGACTGCGCCGATCGCGAGCATGATCAGATCACCCGCACCGAGTGTACGGCGCATACCGGCTTCGCCGTTGTCAGGA
>CAYSKN010000210.1:0-5126 GCA_964431565.1 uncultured Gemmatimonas sp. | reverse complement strand
GGGTGCATCCCCTGCCGTACCGAAATGCCCAGTATGGAGGCGGTTTTCAGAGACCTTGGTCCTCATGGACTCCGGGTCGTGGCAGTCAGCATCGACGAGGCAGGCACGGAGCAGAAGATCCGCGACTTCGTGAAGGAGTACGGACTGACTTTCGAGGTCCTGCATGATGCCGCCGGCACCATTCAGGGCATCTATCGCACCACTGGAGTTCCGGAAACCTTCGTTCTCGACCGTGACGGTGTGATCAGAAAAAAGTGGATCGGGCAGGACGACTGGGCGTCGGAGGGCAATCGACGCCTCCTTGAGCAACTGCTCGCTCAGCCACATTCCTGATCACGGCCGTCATATGCGCCGCGACCCCATGGCCGTGGTACGCGCAGTAGTTGCACTGGCCCTCGCAATTGCGCTCTGGCTGTTCATCCGGATGACCGCGTGACCAGCTCGACACCCGATGGTGACGGCATCGTACGTCGCGTACTCGCCATTGAGACGTCCTGTGACGAAACCTCGATCGCGGTGGTTTCGGGATCAGTCGCGAAGGTGACGCTGGAATCATGTGTGATCCTTTCTCAGGATGTGCACCGCCTCTTCGGCGGCGTGGTCCCCGAAATCGCGAGCCGCCAGCATCTGGCAGGTATCGTTCCCGCAATGGATGCCGCTCTCCGTGACGCCGGAGTCACCGTGGCCGAGTGTGATGCGGTGGCGGTGACACATGCACCTGGACTCGTTGGCGCGCTGCTGGTGGGCCTTAGCTACGCCAAGGCGATTGCCTTTGCTTACGACAAGCCGTTGGTGCCGGTGCATCATCTGGAAGGGCACCTGTTCGCCGCGCTCCTCGAACACCCTGAAGCAAGCCCCCCCTTCACCGCGCTGCTCGTAAGTGGTGGCCACACGCTTCTGCTAGACGTACCTGAGTGGGGCTGTTACCACCTGTTGGGCCAGACCCGGGATGACGCCGCCGGTGAGGCCTTCGACAAGGTGGCCAAGCTGCTCGGCCTCCCCTACCCCGGCGGACGCCACATCGAGTTGCTGGCCGCAACCTCAGCCTCTCCACTCCGCGGCCATCCTTTCAGATTTCCGCGGCCCATGCTACGCAAGTCTGCACAGCCGGCAGATGACGACTTCTACGATTGCTCCTTCAGCGGCCTCAAGACGGCAGTGCTTCACGCCGTTCGTCAGTCCGAGGAAACAGGTACGCTGACCAACGCAAGGGGCAGTATCGCACGGGGCTTCCAGGAGGCAGTGATAGACACCTTGGTGGCAAAGGTCGTACGTGCAGTGAGGCAGTATGGACGTAACCGGGTGGTGCTGGGTGGTGGCGTGGCCTGCAACGCGGCCCTCCAGCAAGCTATGTGCAGTGCAGTGACTCCACTGGGCGGTTCCGTATTCACTCCCTCTCCACGACTCGCCACCGACAACGCTGCAATGATCGCCGCAGCAGGCATATTCCGACTTTGCAAAGGGGAAATTGCTGCACCTGATATGACGGCTACTGCATCGCTTCCCCTCCCCGGACTTACGAGAGTCGGCTAAGCTCCGCATGACCCTGCTGATCCGGGACCGTTCCGGTTTCGGATAACCCCCGTTCACGTTTCACCTCCAGACGCGTGCCCATCGTTCATCAGCCAACCATCTTTCAACTCGGTCCGCTGGAGATCACCGGTTTCGGGTTGGCGGTATTGGCAGCGTTCCTCATTTCGCAGGTCATCTGTCAGCGCGAACTCTGGCGTCGCGGACATGACAGCGAAGCAGCAGCAATACCGGACTTGATCATGGCTGCCCTGATAGGTACGCTGATCGGTGCAAAGACCTATTACGTCATTCTCACCGGAGACCCGTCGGCGTTCCTAAGTCGTGGAGGTTTTGTCTTCTGGGGTGGCTTCATTGGCGCCGTGGTCCTGTGTTTCATAGTAATCCGATTCAAGCATCTCAGGTTTCTTCGAATTGCCGATGTGGCCGGAATCGCGATAGCAGCCGGTTATGCGGTCGGCCGTACCGGCTGCTGGGCAGTGGGCGATGACTACGGCCGGCCATGGAATGGTTTTCTTGCTACCCAGTTTCCCCAGGGTGCACCACCCAGCACGGCAGCAGTCATGTCGGAACAGTTCGGCATAAGCTTCCCGGCAGGTACGAATCCAGCCGAGGTCGTGGCAGTGCACCCTACGCAGCTCTATGAGACGGCCATGGGGTTCGGCATGTTTGCCATTCTGTGGGCATTCCGGAAGCACTCACACAAGGAGGGCTGGCTATTCGGACTCTACTGCGTCCTGGCGGGTATGGAGCGGTTTGTTGTGGAGCTCTTCCGAGCCAAGGACGACCGATTCCTGGCCGGCCTCACCATGGCCCAGGCAATCGGGGTGGTGATAGCCCTTGCGGGTGCTGGGCTGATGGCCTCCAGGCGAAGCGAAAACTGACGCGGCCAGCGGGAGCGACCCCCGCCGCCGTCGGCTGGAACTTTCGCCGTACTCGGCGGAAGCCGGCTGCGTTCGGTAATGGATACAATTGCCGATAGGCTTTATCCCTATTGCGACAAGGCGCTCCAGTGAGGTATTATCAGCTTCCGAATTTCGAGAACCATTCTCAGCAAAGGCCGTGGCTTCTCTCCGACTTCCCACCCTGCAGTTCGCTGACGCGCCGTCCGAGCGGCATACCTGCCCGCTGAACCGGTGTCGGGCTGGAATGCGAGCAACCGTCGTTGATATCGAGTGCAGTGGCGACGAGGCCTGCCGGCTGCGTGCGCTGGGTCTCTGCGAGGGCACCCCAGTAAACGTGATCGACTCACGCTCTGCGATGCTGCTTGATGTCCGTGGCACGCGCTTGGCACTTGGTGCTGCTCTGACAGCTGGCATCACGGTGCGGCTCGCTGCCAGCGCCTGAGTGGCGCTTGTGCAGATGTCTTCAGTGATGTCGCGCTCATCTAGCGACATCAGCGGGTGAGATCGTGAGTACCCAGCAAATTCCATCCCGGGACGCTGCACCTCCTGAGCATCGTGCCCTCCGGGTAGCCATCATAGGCAACCCGAACACCGGCAAGACGACGCTCTTCAATGTACTGACGGGCCTTCGGCAGCAGGTTGGCAATTTCGCCGGTGTCACCGTTGAACGTGTCGAAGGTGCGTTCAAGGGGCCAGACGGACGCCGCATCGTCGTCCTTGATCTTCCGGGCAGCTACTCGCTCTCGGCTGGATCACCCGATGAACGGATTGCGCTGGACGTTCTGCAACAGCGCGACTCTCGTCACTGGCAGCCTGACGTGGTGCTGGTTGTCGCCGACGCTGTCCACCTTGAGCGCAATCTCTTCCTGGCCGGACAGGTCATTGAGCTGGGTATTCCGGTTGTCATAGCACTCAACCAGTTCGATGTTGCCCAGAGCGAGGGCATCGAGATCGATATCCCCGAGCTGATATACGAACTCGGTGTACCGGTCGTCCCCACGGTCGCCAAACGCGGCGAGGGAATCGAACCGCTTAAACAGGCGCTGCTTACGGCAGCTGTGCTGCCACCACCGGAGCGTCGTTTCACGCTGCCACAAGCCGTGCAGAGCACTCTCGCACCCGTTGAGGCGTGTCTGACGAATGCCGGTTTCAACAGAGGTGCTGCAGCGATGGAAGCGCTGCGTGTGCTCGGTGTGGAGCGAACTGATGCGCATCTCGCCGAAGTTCCCGGTCTGGCTGAGGCGGTCAGGGAAGCCAGGACTCAATTGACCATTGCCGGCTTTCGTTACTCGCGCCTCGAATCTGAAGTGCGTTATGCATGGATCGCGGAAATCATCGCGCGCACCGTCAAGCACACTCGCCCTGAATCGACCAGTCTCTCCGATCGTATCGACCGAGTAGTGCTGCATCGTGTCTGGGGTCCGGTGATATTTCTTCTGCTCATGGCGGTGGTTTTCCAGTCCGTGTTCACATGGGCTGAGCCGCTTCAGGACGGAATTGAATCTGTGATAGCGAGTCTGGGGGCGATGGTGGGGTCGGTGATTCCGGAAGGTGACCTCCGTTCGCTGATTGTGGATGGTGTCTTTGCCGGAGTGGGCTCCGTCCTGGTGTTTCTGCCGCAGATCGCGATGTTATTCATCTTCATCGGGCTCTTGGAGCATTCTGGTTACATGGCCCGTGCAGCATTCCTCATGGATCGCGTGATGCGTTCGGTGGGTCTGCACGGGAAGAGCTTCATTCCCATGCTCTCCGGATACGCATGTGCCGTGCCGGGCATCATGGCGACACGTACCATCGAGGATCCGAAGGATCGCCTGGCCACCATCATGGTGGTTCCGCTCATGAGCTGTTCGGCGCGGCTGCCGGTCTACACGCTACTCATTGGTGCATTCGTACCAGCCACAGCACTTCTTCCCGGGCTCACCCTGCAGGGTGCCATGATGCTCGGCATGTACCTGTTGGGTACGGTGACCGCACTCGTGGTGGCAGCGGTGTTCAAACGGACACTGCTCAAAGGACCCGTACGACCGATGATTCTCGAACTGCCGCCATACAGGTGGCCAAGCTTCAAGTCACTCGGTGTGTCGGTCTACCAGCGGTGCATGCTGTTCGTGCGGCGTGCCGGTACGGTGATTCTGTCACTGACAATCGTGCTGTGGGCACTCGCTTCATACCCAAGGACACAACCGGATTCGCTGTTGCCCGAGCCGGCGCAGCAGGAGCTGCAACTGGAGAACTCCATCCTCGGGCGGATCGGTCACGTCATCGAACCAGCTGTGCGGCCTCTGGGGTACGATTGGAAGATCGGAGTTTCCATTGCAGCCAGCTTCGCTGCCCGCGAAGTGTTTGTCTCGACGATGGGAACCATCTATGGTGTCGGCAGCGACGACGAAGCTGCGCTTACTCAGCGCCTGCGGGATGAGAAGGATGCGTCGGGTCGGCCGGTGTATTCACCGCTGATTGCCGTGGGCCTGATGGTGTTCTACGTCTATGCACTGATGTGTATAAGCACGGTTGCAATAACCGTACGTGAAGCCGGTGGTGGTGCGACTGGGTGGAAGTGGGCAGGAATCCAGTTCTCGTACATGCTGGCACTGGCTTATGGTGCTTCCTGGCTGGTAGTCTCGGGCGGCAGGTCGCTGGGCTACTGATCACATGGAGGCTATGATGTCAACGCTGATCGTCGTTCTG
>CAYSKN010000209.1:0-5131 GCA_964431565.1 uncultured Gemmatimonas sp. | reverse complement strand
CGCATCTGCAGATCACGATCGACCGACGTCAGGCTCTTCTCGCCGCACCATCGTTCGATGATCTGGCCGGACAACTGGTTCAGGTACTGGCCAGCGAAGTGGAGTTGCTCCGTCTCGAGCGCCGGATAGATGATCAGGTTCGGGGTTCGATCTTCCAGAACCAGCGGGAGTTCTTTCTTCAGGAACAACTGCGGATCATTCACCGCGAACTTGGCCAGGACGATGGCGACGAGTTCGATGATCTCGTTCAGCAAATCGCCGCGCTCGGCCTGCCTGACCCGGTGGAAGCCCGCGCCCGCCGTGAGCTGCGGCGTATTCGACGCGGTTCACCGACATCACCAGAGGCAGCGGTTGCGCGCGGATGGCTGGACTGGGTACTCGCGCTGCCCTGGAAAACGCGCACGGACGACACCAAGGATCTCGCACTCGCGAAACGCCTGCTTGAGGAAGATCACTTCGGTCTCGATGAAGTGAAGGAGCGCATTCTCGACCACATTGCCGTCTTGGGACGTGTGAGTATTCCACAGGGACCCATTCTCTGCCTGGTTGGTCCGCCAGGTGTCGGCAAGACATCACTTGGAAAGTCCGTTGCGAGAGCGCTGAACCGCCATTTCGTGCGTATGGCCCTTGGGGGCGTGCGTGACGAAGCCGAGATCCGTGGACACCGACGCACGTACATCGGCTCGATGCCGGGGCGGATCATACAGGCAATGAGGCGTGCCGAGTCGGTCAATCCTGTGATCCTTCTGGATGAGGTGGACAAGCTGGGCAGTGACTGGCGCGGTGATCCTGCGGCCGCCTTGCTTGAGGTACTCGATCCCGAGCAGAATCGTGCATTCAACGATCACTATCTCGAAGTCGACTACGATTTGTCTGGGGTGTTGTTCATTACCACAGCAAATTCATTGGCTGGGATTCCCGAGGCTCTCCGTGATCGCATGGAAACCATACGTCTTCCGGGCTATCTGGAAAGTGAGAAGCTGGCCATCGCACGCCGCTATCTCGTACCCAGGCAACTTGCCGCAACCGGCGTACCGGCTGAGCGGGTCATACTCGCGGATGATCTATTGCCGGCGATCATCACCGGCTGGACCCGCGAGGCTGGCGTCCGAGACCTTGAGCGACGCATTGCCCGCATCGCACGCAAGCTGGCCCGTCGGGACTGGCCAGACGAAACGACGGTGACGGTTAGCCGGGATGACCTGCCAGGCCTGCTCGGAACAGCTCAGTATGAGAGCGAAGAGTCGAGTCTCAAGGATCATGTGGGCGTGGCGTCGGGATTGGCCTACACGAGCACCGGTGGCGAGCTGCTGGAGATAGAGGTGAGCGTCGTGCCCGGGCGTGGACGACTGCAGTTGACCGGTACACTGGGTGATGTAATCAAGGAGTCGGCGAGTGCGGCGCTGAGCTACATCAGATCCAATGCCAATCGGTTGGGGCTCTCCCCCGAGTTTCATCGTACCCGCGACATTCATGTTCACCTGCCAGCCGGCGCAACACCCAAGGACGGGCCATCGGCCGGTATCGCAATGGCCACTGCCCTTGCCAGCGCGCTCACCGGAATACCAGTGCGGGGCGATGTGGCAATGACCGGTGAAGTCACGCTTCGCGGTCGTGTGCTTCCCATTGGCGGCATGAGGGAGAAAGGTGTGGCAGCGCACCGGCATCGTCTTGCGCACGTGATCATACCGCATGCGAATGCCAGGGATCTGGCTGACCTGCCTGCTGACGTACGTGATGGAGTGACGTGGCATATGGTCAGCACCATGGATGAGGTGCTGATGCTGGCACTTCGCGGGGTGCCGGCGGGCCTGTCTGTTCACGCGATGGAAGGCGGCGAGCCGGTGTTCGTGGACGCCGGCCAGGGCCAGCCGGCGTGAATACTTCGGATCCGCTCGTCATTCGGCACCTCGAGTATCTGGGGCCGATGACGACCGCTGGCGGCTGGCGGCCGGATACGAACCTGCCGGAGATCGCATTTGTGGGGCGGTCCAATGTGGGCAAGAGCTCACTTCTCAACCTGCTCATGCGGCGCAAGGCATTTGCCCGCGTGAGTACGACACCCGGACGAACAAGGGAGATTCACTTCTTCGACGTGAATCGTGAGTTCATTCTCGCCGATCTGCCGGGATACGGCTTTGCCCGCATCAGCAAAGCACGAAAGGCGCAATGGCGTCCGCTCATAGAGGGTTACCTCTCGGGAAGCCGGATGTTGAGTGGAGTGGTGCAGTTGCTCGATGTTCGGCGCGACCCCACAAGTGACGACCTCGTCATGATGGACTTCCTGGCCGATCTCGGGGTACCAACCATCGTGGCCATCACCAAGACGGACAAACTGTCGCCATCTCAGGCGGCCGAGCGGCTGAGAGTGCTCACCGCACAGCTCGGACTCGAAGCTGATCAGGTAGTATCATTTTCGGCAAGGACAGGTGCGGGAAGGAATGAATTGGCGTCGGCACTGGTGTCGCTGCTGAACGCGCCCGACTGGAGGACGACGGAGATAGGTAGATTATGACGAGCTACAGGACATGGTTGTCCTGCTGCCTGCTGGTGATGGCCTGTGCGGGGCCCCAGCCCATGCCGGCTCAGGTCGTCACAACTTCAACCGCCACGGCCCAGATCGATTCACTCGATCCAAACTGGATACCGGCAGACTACGGCACCCTTCGGCAGGATGATATCGCTCTCAAGAGTTCGCCTTCATCTGGCCTGCAGGTGCGTGCCATACCTCTCGATGAGCGATTCATACGACTGCTCTCTCCGGACTCTTACCGGGCATTGCGCGAACTGGTGGTCGCGAACGACGAGAGGCTCAGAGCCATACGGGAACGCAACCGCCTCCCGGGCTACTCGATCTGGTACGTGAGTTTCTTTGCAATCGAGCAAGGTGAAACACGTTTCTCACCGCAGGAGTTCGTTATCTCGAACACGGGTCGCGACTTCCGTCCGCTCGACATGGTGCCACTCACCCCCGGCTTCGGCGAGTATCGATTGCGTCAGCGCGAGGTGCAGTCTGCGCTTCTGGTGTTTGATGGAATCCTCGATATCAATCAGCCGCTAACAGCTCAAATGGAAGGCACGCAGAGCGTCACCGACTGGAACCAGGTGTTGCAGCGGGTGGAGCGCGAAAGGACTCTTGTCAGATCGAGGGCCGCTGCCGCGAAACGCTAGTGGCGATACCGGGAGCGAGCAGTACGTCAGAGACCGAGCCAGCATCGCCGGTGCGAAGCAGCCACATGGCGTACCTCACAGCTTCGTGTTCGCGTGGCCACGCCAGAACTTTCTGCGCGTCCATGGCTGTCATCCACATTGCTGCGTCGTGTTCCTGGCTGAATTGGACCTGATTCTGCGCAACAGTCCGTTCATCGACGACCGCGCTCACGACTGCCGCGAAGACGAGCGCGAGTTGCACCGTATCCGTCACCGGCATGAAGAACGGATTGACACCGAGATGGTAGAGCTGTTCGACGACGAAGCCTGTCTCTTCCAGAACTTCCCGACACGCGGCATCCGCAGGACGTTCACCGGGCTCGATGCTGCCATGAACGATTTCCCATGCGCCCGTACATCGCGTGCCGGATGCGCGCCGCAGGCACAGCACCCGCCAGCGATCCGGATACTCGCCCGTGGATGCCGGTGCCATAACCACCACGTCGACCACGCCTGCCACAATGGGGGTATACCCTTGCTCTCCGGGCCCTGGCAGGCTGCCTTCCGGACTACGCCCGTTACTCATGATCACATCATATCCCATTGAATCCATCATGGCATGTGTCCGCCGGATCACGGGGTTTCGATGAATGCAGTGATGTCGCTTGCCCGAGGATGACCGATACAGCGAAGTTATCGAGGATGACCACATTAACCGAATTCCGGCGACGCGCCGAAGGCTGCCGGCCGCTCGGAGGACTCGTGCCGGTCTGGCGCGACTGCTTGCTGGATCTCTGTACACCGGTATCGGCCTTTGCCAAGCTGCGTCGTGGTCCTTTTTCCTTCCTGCTTGAATCGGCGGTAACGCGTGGCGAGACGTGGTCGCGCTACACCTACCTCGGAACGGAACCACGCGGTGCCTGGCGTCTCAGAGATGGCATAGTGGAAGACTGGACCCCCGAGGCGGGGTGGCACGCATCGCGTACGACGGATGATCCGATCGCGGATCTCCAGGGCATCGTGGGCGGCATGAACCCGGTGGATGCGCCCGAACTGGGTGCGCTCTGGAGCGGCGCGTTCGGTTTTTTCGCGTATGACGTGGTGCGTCATATCGAGCACCTGCCCAACGCACCGCGTCGTGTGCTCGATTATCCGGACGCATGCTTCGTATTCACCGACGCCCTGGTTGTCATCGATAACTGGCGGGGACAGGCGCGGGTTATCGTTTCGGTGCCCGTGAGAGCAGGAAGCAGCGACCGTGAACTTGACCGACAGTATGCGCAGGCATTGGCCACACTCGATGACACGATAGCCCGTTTGCAGGGACCGGAAACGCTTCCCCCACTTACGTCAAATGAACAGGCGGTACCTGCGGCCGCCGTGTCCATGTATCCTCGTGAGGATTTCATGCGCGACGTGGAGCGGATCCGGGAATACATCCTCGCCGGCGATGTATTCCAAGTGCTGCTTGCGCGTCGTATGGAGGTGCCGCTCGATTTCGACACCACAACACTCTATCGTACCCTGCGTGCTCTGAATCCGTCGCCATACATGTACCATCTCAGCCTCGACGGACTCGAACTCGTTGGCAGTTCACCGGAACTGCTTGTGCGTGTGGCTGATGGCCGCGTGACGGTACGTCCCATAGCCGGCACGCGCGCGCGGGGGCGCTCCCGCGAGGAGGACGAAGCGCTGGCGGCCGAGCTTCTGGCAGATGACAAAGAGCGCGCAGAACATGTGATGCTCGTTGATCTTGGCCGCAACGATATTGGGCGCCTTGCCAGGTTCGGGACCGTCAAGGTTACCGATCTGATGGTGGTTGAACGCTACTCCCATGTATTTCACATCGTGAGCCAGGTGGAGGGTGAGTTGGTTGACGACTTGAGTGCGCTGGACGCCTTCCGGGCCGTGTTTCCTGCCGGAACCATGACCGGCGCACCGAAGGTGCGAGCGATGGAGATCATCGACGAACTCGAACCCG
>CAYSKN010000208.1:0-5150 GCA_964431565.1 uncultured Gemmatimonas sp. | reverse complement strand
GGATGCTCTTGAGCGCGCGCTTGAGGCGTTGCGGCCGTTCACCTCGCGTCCGGATGGCACATGCGGACGGCTTCTTGTGTTGTTTGGTTGCGGCGGCGACCGTGACCGTGGCAAGCGTCCGGTGATGGGTCAGGTCGCAGAAAGGCTGGCGGATGTGGTGGTCATCACGAGCGACAACCCTCGTACAGAGGATCCTGCCCGCATACTTGATGATATCGAGTCAGGTATGGCGCGTTCCGACCATCTGCGAATGGTTGATCGGCGCGAGGCGATCGCTGAAATCCTGCGGCTCGCTGCACCGGGCGACGTGGTTCTGCTTGCAGGCAAGGGACATGAGACCTATCAGATCCGGGGTACGACATCGTATCCCTTCGATGAACGCGAGATCGTGAGTGAGTTGACGGGTGAACACGCGCTGCGGAACAACCCGGTGCATTACGCATGACACAACACTCAACGGCTGGTATTGCGTTCCCCGCGGTCAATGTTGTGTCACCCTTGTGCCCGCACCCGTTCTGGACCTTCGAGAGAGTCGCCGCTGCACTGGGTACAGGTCCGGCGATGCCGATTCCTCTGGGCGGAATCTCGACCGATACAAGGAGTATTTCGGTTGGTGACGTCTTCGTGGCTCTTCGGGGTGATCGGTTTGACGCGCACGATTTTCTTTCTGCGGCGCGCGACGCAGGAGCAGCGGCGCTTGTGGTGAGTGATCCCTCACGTGCTTCCGGTCTTGGGCTGCCTGCGTATGTCGTGCCCGACACGCTGGCGGCACTTGGTCGCCTTGCGGCCGCCTGGCGTATGGCGTGGGGGAAAAGTGTCATTGCTGTGGCTGGTTCAAACGGCAAGACCAGTACCAAGGAATTGCTCAGGGCAGCACTTGGCACTGTTTTCGAAGTTCACGCCACCGCCGGGAATCTCAACAACATGGTGGGCGTTCCGCTGACGCTGCTGTCCATTGCACCGCATTCGGATATAGCAGTGGTTGAGCTGGGGACGAACTCACCTGGCGAGGTCGCTCTGCTCCGTGCCATCGCCGCTCCTGACCTGGCGGTTCTTACTAGCATCGGTGAGGAACACCTTGAGGGGCTTGGGAGCGTGGATGGTGTACTTCGTGAGGAGTGTGAAGTGTTCCGCGGTGTCACGGTTGCGGTGGTGCCATCGGCTCATCCGGAGGTCATACCCATTGCTGTCAGTCGAGCGAAGACGGTGGTGGTGGCAGGACTTACGGATGCACAGGTGATGCCCGGTTCGTGGGGGTTGGATGCGGAAGGCTGCCCGTGGATCCACATCGCAGGAACTCATTTCACCCTGCCCTTGAGAGGTGCACACCAAGCTGCCAACGCGATGCTTGCGCTGGCGGCAGCACGCGCGTGTGGCGTACCATTGGAGACGGCAGCGGGCGCAATGGCCAGAGTGAGAGCACCCTCAATGCGTGGCGACTGGCACACATTCGGTCAGGCTAACGTCCTCAATGATGCATACAACGCCAATCCACCGTCGATGCGTGCGGCACTTGCTCTGCTCAATGAGATCGGCTCCGACCGTCAGCGCGTTGCCTTTCTCGGCAGCATGCTTGAACTGGGGGCGCACACCGCCGGTCAGCATGAGGCGATCGCACGTGTGGCGCTGGCGTCCTCGATCGATCTTATCATCGGTGTGGGTGAGTTCGATACCGCTTTGAGGACGATTCTCGACGGGGATGTGAACACGCCTGACGGCCGGGTAATTGCAGCAGAGGACATCGAAAGTGCATGGGAGCTGGTGCGTCCCCGGCTCAACAGGAACGCGATCATCCTGCTCAAAGCATCGCGTGGCATGCACCTCGAGCACCTTCTCACGCCGATAACCGCCTGGGCGGACATCTAGTGCTTTTCTACCTGTTCCAACCCATGGCGCAGGATGTGCGCCTGTTCAATCTCCTCAACTACATCACGTTCAGGGCTGGTGCGGCATTCGTTACGGCCCTGGTATTCTGCTTCATCTTCGGCCAGCCGATCATCCGACGGCTACGTGCCATGGCGGTTCATCAGGTTGTGCGTGAAGGCACCCCCGATTCCCATGCCGGCAAGGGAACCACGCCGACCATGGGTGGTCTCATTATCCTGTTCGCAACCTTTATTCCAGTGCTCCTCTGGTCGCGGCTGACCAACCGATACGTGCTTCTCGCGATGGCAGTGACTGCATGGATGGGTGCCATCGGATTCCTGGACGATTACCTCAAGCTCAGACAGAAGCGCGCAGGACTGAAGAACGAAGGCCTTGTCGAGGGCTACAAGCTTGCGGGTCAGATTCTGTGTGGGTTGGGCCTGGGGGCCTATCTCTTATTCTTTCCGACCTCCACTCTTCCCGGCGCGAGTACCACGCTGCCTTTCTTCAAGTACGTGCTGGTCACGCCAGCAGTCTCTTGGGCTGCGCTCATATACATCCCTTGGGTGACGTTCATCCTTACGGGTGTGAGCAATGCCGTCAATCTTACCGATGGGCTGGATGGGCTTGCTTCCGGCCTCGTCGCCATTGCGGTGCTGACGCTGGGGCTCTTCGCCTACGTGCTGGGCCGGATCGATACGAGCACCTACCTGCAGGTGTTCTATCTGCGCGGTGCAGGGGAGCTGGCGGTGTTCTGTGCGGCGGTGGTCGGCGCGTGCATCGGTTTTCTCTGGTACAATGCCCACCCGGCGCAGGTCTTCATGGGTGACACCGGATCACTGGCTCTGGGTGGCGCGGTGGGTGCAATCGCGATACTCCTCAAGAGCGAGTTTCTTCTACTCTTCGTCGGGGCCGTGTTCTTTGCCGAGACGGTATCGGTGATCCTTCAGCGGTACGTGTTCAAGTATCGCAGGAGACGATATGGAGCGGACTATGCTCAGCGACACCGCGTGTTCAGGCGTGCACCACTTCACCATCATTTCGAGATGATGGGTTGGCCAGAAGCTCAGGTGGTAGTGCGTTTCTGGATCATCGGGATCCTGTGCGCTATCCTGGCGCTCAGCACCCTCAAGCTGCGTTGACCCGTAGCCCCGCAATATGCCAGTGATGAAACATCCTGCACGGCCGAGTGGTCCGGACACGAGCGGTTCCCGCAATCGTGCTCAGGAAGTAGCACGAATGCTTGCGGAACGAAGAGGTGAGTTCGCGGTGATCGGGCTGGGACGGAGTGGTGTGTCGGCAGCGCTGTTGCTGCGACAGGCCGGGATAGCAGTCTATGCATCCGATAGATCGTCGGCCGCAAGTCTGACGACGGAAGCAGAGGTGCTGCGTGCTTCTGGTGTGGCCGTCGATGTCGGGCATCATGATATCGAACGTATCGGCAGGGCAGCTGCTGTAGTCACCAGCCCGGGCATTCCACCCAATGCCGCACCCCTGCGCGCTGCGTACGATGCAGGCGTCCCCGTGGTCAGCGAGGTTGAGATCGCACTCAGGTTGCAGCCGTCTTTGCGTTACATCGCGGTGACAGGCACCAATGGCAAGACGACGACGACGGCGCTCGTGGCCCACCTGCTGCGTTCAATCGGCGTGGATGCGGTCGAGGCCGGTAATATCGGCATGCCTGTGTCGGGACTTGCTCTCAGAGATGCGCGGCCGAAATGGGCTGCGATCGAGATGTCGTCGTTTCAGTTACATGACACGCCAGGCATATCGCCGGATGTGGGGGTGTTGACCACGCTCAGCCCTGACCATCTGGATCGTTACGAGAACGTGGTGGATTACTACGCTGACAAGCGTCTGATGTTTCTGAATGCGGTATCGCAGTCGCGATGGGTGGTAACCGCAGACAATGAAACCGTCCGGCGAATGGTGAAGGGTATTGAGGGTAGCATGTATTGGTTCTCCACCCGACAGTCAGACGGCATGGATGCGTGGCTCGATCCTGACAGCGGGGTCCTTCACGTGCTGGGTTTTCCGCTGATACACCGGGCAGACGTCTCGCTGACGGGCGACCATAACGTGGCCAATGTGCTGGCGGCCGCACTTGCAGTGATGGTTGCAGATGAGGCTTATCGCACGCCCGATGTACGGCGGCTTCTTGGCGAGGCTATAAGTAACTTTCGTGCGCTGCCTCACCGGCTGGAGCCTGTGATGGATCGTGGCGGGCTGCTGTGGCTCAATGATTCGAAGGCTACCAATGTTGCGTCCACCCAGGTGGCACTGGCCGGCATGACGCGCCCCGCCATCGTGCTGCTTGGTGGACGTCACAAGGGAGAACCATACACGGCCCTTGTGCCCGAGATTCTGCGGGTGGCGAAGGCAGTTCTCGCCTACGGCGAAGCTACTTCTCAAATCGTGCACGACCTTGGCGATGCGCTGCGGGGCCATGTACCGGTCGAGGCGATGCCTTCGGCATCCTTTGCCGATGTCACGGAGCGCGCGCGTGAGCTTGCTGAGGCGGGTGATGTAGTGCTGCTCTCACCGGCATGCTCCAGTTACGACATGTTTACGAATTACGAGGAGCGGGGGCGTGAGTTCGCGCGCCTCGCTGAACGCCTCGCGTGAGTGACTCTTCGGGTGTCCGGGGGCTGCGCCTCCGTTGGCGAATGGGCCTTGAGGCGCGAGCACTGGTGATAGTCACCGCTGCACTCGTGTGCTTCGGACTCGCGGTGCTCTACAGCGCCAGCGTGTTACAGGCGCTGTCGGCGGGTAGTCCTGGCCACACGTTCGTGCTCCGTCAGGTGGCAGGAGTGTCCGTCGGGATCGCAGCGTTCGCGATTCTTGCCAAGATGGATGCCGAACTGCTGCGGAAATATGCCTGGCCCATCATGGGCTTGAGTCTTCTGCTCATGGTCGCGGTATTCCTCCCCGGGACGGAGAAGTCGCATCGTTTCCTCTTCAGGAGATCCATACAACCTTCGGAGCTGGCGAAGCTGGCTGTACTGATATGGACACCAATGCTGCTGGTGAAGAAGGGTACTCAGGTCCGGCAACTGGGAAAGGGATTGCTGCCATTCTTCGTGGTGATTGGCACTCTCAGCATCCTAGCTGCGCTTGAGCCTGACCTTTCGGTCGCCATCATGTACCTGGTGCTCTTGTGGGTGCTTCTCCTGGTCGGCGGTGCGCGACTCTCCCACTTCATGCTCTTCGGTCTTGTGGGTCTGCTGCTCACGGGTATCCAGGCGTCGCAGAGCGAATATGTTCGCCGCCGGATAGATGCGTTC
>CAYSKN010000207.1:0-5177 GCA_964431565.1 uncultured Gemmatimonas sp. | reverse complement strand
TGAGTAGCGGGCATCGCTGATGAACTTCGTTATTGATCCAGTCTAACCGGAAAGACCATCATGGGTTGGATAAAAGACATCGTTTCGCCAGAGACACGCCGGTGGGAAGAGTTCTACCGAAACCGGTTTCAGCATGATCGGATAGTTCGCAGTACTCACGGTGTGAACTGCACCGGTGGATGCTCCTGGCAGATCCACGTCAAGGACGGAATCGTGACGTGGGAGACCCAGCAGATTGATTACCCTCTGCTTGAGAACTCACTTCCACCCTACGAGCCACGCGGCTGTCAGCGTGGGATATCCTATTCCTGGTATCTCTACAGTCCGCTGCGAATTAAGTATCCTCTCATTCGTGGTACGCTGATCGATGCGTATCGCGCCAAGAAGCGTGCCGTCGGCGGAGATCCGATGGCTGCATGGAAGGCTCTTCAGGCCGATGCTGAAGCACGCAGCGCCTATCAGAATGCACGCGGCAAGGGTGGGTTCCGTCGTGTTTCATGGGATGAAGTAATGGAGATCATGTCCGTGGCCAATCTCCACACTGCCGAGACGTATGGCCCCGACCGGGTGATAGGCTTCAGTCCGATCCCAGCGATGTCGATGCTCAGCTACGCAGCGGGTGCCCGATTTCTGCAGCTCTTTGGCGGCGTCAATCTGAGCTTCTATGACTGGTACTGTGATCTTCCCCCGGCTTTCCCCGAGATCTGGGGCGAACAGACGGATGTATGTGAGAGCGCAGACTGGTACAACGCCAAGATGATTGCGGATATGGGTGCGTGTCTCAACATGACGCGCACCCCGGACTGTCACTTCTTTGCAGAGTCGAGGCACAACGGCACCAAGACAGTCGTGTTTTCACCCGACTTCAGCCAGGTCTGCAAGTACGCCGATCAGTGGGTGCCACTGCATGCCGGAAGCGACGGTGCGTTCTGGATGGCAGTCACTCACGTCATCCTCAAGGAATATCACCACCAGAGGCAGACGCCATTCTTCCTTGACTACACAAGACGCTACACGGACAGCCCATTCCTCGTGAAACTCGAGAAAGACGGGGAAGGTTACAAGCCAGGAAGGCTTCTCAGGGCAAGCGACACTGTCCAGTACCGTGACATCACGAACGGCGCCTGGAAGTATCTGAACATTGACTCTGCCACTGGCGATCTTGTGGTGCCTAAGGGCAGTTCCGGCTCACGCTGGGACAAGAAGCAGGGCAACTGGAACATGAAGCTTGAAAATGCCGAAGGCGATGAGCCATATGATCCGGTGCTGACGCTGCTGGGCCGCACAGACAGGGTGGTTCAGACCGCCTTCACGGAATTCGGTCTCGACAAGACCGTACATAGGGGGGTCCCGGCGGTTGAGGTGGAAACGACGGATGGTCCTGTATTGGTGACCACGGTATATGACCTCACAATGGCACAGTATGGTGTGTCGCGTGGCTTGGCGGGCGATTACCCCGGCGACTACTCAGACAAGAACTCGGCCTACACCCCCGCCTGGCAGGAGATCTTCACCGGCATTTCCGCTGAGACTGTATTGCAGTTTGCCCGTGAGTGGTCATCGACCGCCGAAGCCACCGGCGGCAAGTGCATGATCATCGTTGGTGCCGGCATCAATCACTGGTATCACGGCAACCTGATGTACAGAGCCGGGGCGATGGCCCTGATGCTCACCGGATGTGTGGGGAAGAATGGTGGCGGCCTGAATCACTACGTGGGTCAGGAAAAGCTCGCGCCGGTGGATTCGTGGAGCAGCATCGCATTTGCACGCGATCATGTGCCTGCAGCGCGACTACAGCAGGCGCCGATCTGGCACTACATCAATACGTGCCAGTACAGGTATGACGGGCAGTTCAACCGCTACAATACCGTTCCTCACAATGATCTCACCGACAACCATACAGCAGATCTGATTTACAAGTCTGTACGAATGGGCTGGATGCCGTTTTTTCCGCAGTTCAATGAGAGCACTTTCAGGCTATGTAAGGAGGCCGTGGACAATGGTGCCGCGGATGACGAGAGCATCAAGCGGTATGTCATTGAGAAACTCAGGAAGAAGGAGCTCAAGTACTCAGTGAGCGACCCCGATGCGCCGGAAAACTTCCCACGGGTCTGGTACATCTGGCGCGGTAATGCGATTCTCGCAAGCATGAAGGGACATGAGTATGCGCTCAAACACTACCTGGGCACCCACTCCAACGCGATCGGCAAGGACTCATCGGAGCACACAAGAGAGGTAAAGTGGCACGACATCGCCCCTGTCGGAAAGATGGACCTGGTGGTGGATCTCAACTTCCGCATGGATTCGTCAGCACTGTACTCTGACATGGTTTTGCCTGCGGCATCGTGGTATGAGAAGGCGGATCTCAACACCACCGACATGCATTCCTTCATTCATCCGCTGTCGCGTGCCATTCCGCCAGTATGGGAATCGAGGACAGACTGGAACATCTTTCGCGACCTTGCCAAGGCAACAGCAGATGCCGCCGCGCGGTACATGCCGGGTGCACGCAAGGACATCATTGCTTCGGCGATAGCACACGATTCTGCCGGTGAGATAAGCCAGCCCGATATGAAGGACTGGTATCTCGGGGAGTGTGATCCCGTACCGGGCCATACAACGCACAATCTCACGGTTGTTGAACGTGACTACACCAAGCTGTACGAACGTTACATCACCTATGGTGAGCGAATTCGCACTGCCGGTCTTGGTGCACACGGCAACTCGTACCAGTGTGCTGATGCCTACGATGAGATGACGACATCCAATCACTTCCCTGTGGAGAGGATTGGGGGGAAGGCATATCCATCTCTCAGGGAGGACGAATGGGCGGCGAACCTGCTGCTGCACATGTCCACTTTGACAAACGGTGGGCTGAATGTGCGTGCCTATGAGAACGCCGAGAAACGCACCGGCCTGGTGCTGTCAGACCTTGGAGCCGGAAGTGCAGATGTACGCATTCGCTATGCTGATCTGCAGGCTCAACCACGCCGTTACAACACGTCGCCCCTCTGGTCGGGGCTCATGAACGATGGGCGGGCCTACTCGGCCTATACGTACAATGTGGAGCGCCTGGTGCCATGGCGAACGCTCACCGGGCGGCAGCACTTCTATCTCGATCATGAAATGTACATCGCGTTTGGCGAGAACCTTCCCACCTTCAAGCCCTCGCCAAGACCGGCGGTGTATGGTGATCTGAGGGTTACGCTGGAACGTGGAGAGGCCAGAGTCCTCAACTGTCTGACGCCGCATGGTAAGTGGCATATCCACTCTACCTACATGGAAAACCACCGGATGCTCACCCTCTCCCGAGGTATGGAGCCGGTGTGGATGAGTGAAGTTGACGCGGCGGATCTCGGCATTGCGGACAACGACTGGGTCGAGGTGCACAACGACCACGGCGTTTACGCCACACGTGCCTGCGTGAGTGCCCGGATCCCGAAAGGTGTCTGCATAGTGTACCATGTGCCGGAGCGTACTGTAAGCATACCCAAGTCAGAACTTCGCGGCGGAAAACGGGCAGGCGGCCACAACAGCTTCACCAGGGTGCACCTGAAGCCGAACCTGCTGGCGGGCGGATACGGCCAGTTCACATTCGCCTTCAACTACTGGGGGCCCGTCGCACCCAACCGCGATACTCATGTCGTGGTCAGGCGTATGGAGAAAGTGGTTTTCTGAGACCTGATCTCCCCACAGACATTCCGAGGACCTGCAATGGACGTGCGCTCACAGATGTCGATGGTGTTTCACCTTGATAAGTGCATCGGCTGCCATACCTGTTCGATTGCGTGCAAGAACATCTGGACAGACCGGAAGGGCGCCGAGTACATGTGGTGGAACAACGTAGAAACAAAGCCGGGAACCGGCTACCCAAGCAAGTGGGAGGATCAGGACATCTACAAAGGGGGCTGGGAGAAGGATGGCGATGATATCCAGCTCAAGGGCGCGGGAAAGAAGAAAGGCCTAAAGAACATCTTCCACAACCCGAGCCTGCCGATCATAGACGACTACTATGAACCGTTCACGTACAAGTATCTGAACCTTATTGAGGGCCAGGCCAGCGACGATCAGCCGACAGCGCGACCCATTTCGATGATCACCGGTGAACCGATGGACATCAAGGCTGGCCCCAACTGGGACGATGACCTTAGTGGTACGCCCGACTACGCAAGAAAAGATCCAAACCTTGAGAATCTCACGCCGGCAGAACGCGAAGCTGTCTTCCAGCTTGAGCGAATGGCCTTCTTTTACCTGCCGCGAATATGCAATCACTGCCTCAATCCGGCCTGCGTTGCTTCGTGTCCGTCCGGTGCGATCTACAAGAGAGGAGAAGACGGGATCGTTCTGATCGACCAGTCCGTGTGCCGCGGTTGGCGCATGTGTGTCACTGCCTGCCCCTATAAGAAGTCATACTACAACTGGAACACGGGAAAGTCTGAGAAATGCATTCTGTGTTACCCGCGTATCGAGGCAGGGCTGGCACCGGCGTGCATGCATTCCTGCGTTGGCAGGATCCGCTATCTGGGCGTCATGCTCTACGACGCCGACAGGATCCATGCAGCAGCGTCGGCCGAAACCGGCGAACTCGTCAGCCGTCAGATGGAGGCGATTCTCGACCCGTTCGACCCTGATGTCATAGCGGCGGCCAAGGCCAACGGCGTCGCCGATTCAACTATTGACGCTGCGCAGAAGTCACCGACGTACCGTTTTGTGAAGACCTGGAAGCTGGCGCTGCCACTGCATCCGGAGTTCCGTACCCTGCCGATGCTCTTCTATGTTCCGCCGCTGCTTCCGGTGATGGCATCAGTAACTAATGTGGACAACACCGAGCAGCATGCGAACCTGAACGATATTGCCAAGCACTGGCCCGATGAGTGGTTGTACGACACAACCACCAAGTCCATGTTCGGCACGATAGATGACGCCCGCTTCCCGCTTCAGTACCTGGCCAACCTGTTCAGCGCCGGCGACACCAGGGAAGTTGCCGACCGGCTCAAGAAACTCATGGCCGTGCGCCTGCATCGCAGGCACATCACAGTGGGCGATGTTCAGCCTGAGGCTGTTGCAGCGGCACTTGCCGCCACTGGCCTCACTCCGGATACGGCCGATGAAATCTACTATCTCACCTCGCTGGCCAAGTTTGATGACCGCTTTGTCATTCCGGCAGCACACCGGGA
>CAYSKN010000206.1:0-5195 GCA_964431565.1 uncultured Gemmatimonas sp. | reverse complement strand
ACCACCATCGCTGACCGGTGTGAGCGCACTCCTTCGGAAGTGGGAGGAGAGTGTCAAGTCGTTTCTGACACCCGGAGTTCTGTTTGAAGAACTCGGATTCCGTTATTTCGGCCCGATCGACGGCCACGATACGGGTGCGCTTCTCGACACGTTCCAGGCCGTGCGCGGTATGTGTGGCCCACGGTTGGTACACGTCATTACCCAGAAGGGGCGTGGCTTTCCGGCGGGTGAGAATGGTGAGAAGTGGCATGCGGTACCTCCGGGCCATAACCCAGCCACAGGAAAGCCTCTGGCTTTGCCCGCAGGCAATCCAGCATACACGGCCGTGTTCGGCAAGGGCCTTACGGAACTTGGCAGTGAGAGGGCTGATCTTGTCGTCATCACAGCTGCCATGCCAAGCGGCACGGGCACAACGAGTTTTGGAGCGGCATACCCCGATCGTTTCTTCGATGTCGGTATTGCCGAGGGACACGCGGTCACCTTTGCGGCTGGGCTGGCAACCCGTGATATCCGCCCGGTGGTCACAATCTATTCTACCTTCCTGCAGCGTGGCTACGACAACATCATCCATGATGTTGCGTTGCAGAGATTGCCCGTGATCTTTGCCATGGATCGTGCTGGTCTGGTGGGTGAGGATGGCGAGACGCACATGGGGCTCTACGACATTGCTTACATGCTGACTGTGCCCAATATGACCATTGCCGCACCCCGCAACGGAACGGAGATGCTTGCGTTGTTGCGGTCAGGCATGGAACACACCGATGGTCCGTTCTGCTTTCGCTTCCCACGTGATACAGCTCCTGACGCTCCCGGTCCGATATCCGAAATCGAAGCTGTGCCGCACGGTACGTGGGAAGTCCTGCGTCGGGGGCGTGAAATCGCCATTCTTGCAGTAGGTAGTATGGTTGAAACTGTCCTTGAAGCCGCTGAGGTACTGGCCTGCGAGGGTGTCGAACCAACTGTCGTTAATTGTCGTTACATCAAGCCATATGATGCTGCCATGCTGAATGCGATTCTGGATGATCATGTGCAGGTTCTTATTGTCGAAGAGGGCAGCATGATCAATGGTTTTGGGGCCTACATGAGCACCATTATTCAGCAGCTTGCACCGCATGTACGCACCTTCGTGCATGGTGTGCCGGATAAGATCGTATACGCTGCACCCAGGAAGGTGCAGCTTGCTCTGCTCGGTCTGGATTCTGCCGGAATTGCCAACCGAGTGCGTGCACTGGATAAGGCCGAGGCTCTCGCAGACTGATGCGTGTCGGTGTGGTTGGGCATCGAGGTTACGCCGCTCTCGCGGCAGTACTCGACATGCTGCTTACTAGCTCCCGGACGCTCGGGCTGAAGCTGGTTTTCGAGGACGAGCTGTGGGAGATAGCCAGACAGGGGGAGCGGCTGTCAGGCCCCCATAATCTCGATGCACTGATCACGCTGGGCGGGGACGGTACGCTCCTACGTGGCGCCAGGTTGCTCCAGGGTCGGCAGATCCCGATTCTTGGCGTCAACTTCGGTCGTCTGGGTTTTCTTACAAGCTGCAGCGCCGATGACATGCAGGAAGGAGTCCGCCTGCTCGCTTGTGGGGACTACGTGAGTGAGCAACGCATGACCCTCGAGTCCTGTACAATTGACGGTGATCGCAGTGAACGTTGTCGCTGGCTGGCGCTGAACGATGTGGTGCTGCACAAGGGGGGCTTTGCCCGCCTTGTACGCTTTTCTGTGTTTATCGATGGTGAAGCCATCGGATCGTACTCGGCGGACGGACTCATCATCAGTACACCGACTGGTTCCACGGGATACTCGCTTTCGGCTGGTGGCCCCATTGTTGTGCCGACAGTCGAGAGTATCGTGGTCACCCCTGTCTCGCCCCACACGTTGGCAATGCGCCCCCTGGTTCTTCCGCCTCATGTGGAAGTAAGAGTGCGTGCAGATGGTGGTCCCGATGAACTTCTGGTGACGGTAGACGGACAGGTGGGCACCACTCTCACTGATGGCGAGGTACTGGTAGTGCATCGGGCCACCAGCACCGTGCAGATTGTTCACCTTCCTGGTGTCACTTTTTTCGCAAGGTTGCGGCACAAGCTCGGATGGGGTGGACTGTCTGGACGTGATAGTGACATAAGCTGATCAGACACGTGTGCTGCGCCTGCAGCCGGTGTGTTGCATCAAGTGTGGTCCGCCACTCGCCGGCGCATCATCCGCGCCGGCAGTCAATCCGCTCTCAGTCCGTACCATCTCCACGCCAACGCCATGCTGGTTGAACTGCGGATCCGCAATGTTGCGGTGATCGATACGGCGGTGCTGCCGTTTTTGCCGGGTCTGAACGTGCTGACGGGCGAGACCGGTGCCGGCAAGTCTCTCGTTATTGGTGCGTTGAGCATGCTGCTCGGTGAGCGCGCCACGGCCGAGCTGATCCGTGCGGGTGCCGACCGAGCAACTGTTGAAGGTTTCTTCGAACTTCCGCCGGGCCATCAGATCTTCGCCGATCTCGATTCGCGTGGTGTTGAGGCAGGCGACGGGATCACAATCGTGCTCAAGCGTGAGGTCATGTCCACCGGGCGGTCACGCGCATGGATCAATGGATCGTCTGTCACGGTCGGAATGCTCCTTGAAATCGGCACGCGGCTGGTGAGTGTCTACGGACAGCAGGAATCCAGACTACTTGCGAGCGGTGAACATCAGCGCGATATGCTCGACGAATACGTGCAGGCTGCTGATGTTCGCGCGGAAGTGAAGGGAGCGCACGAGCGGACAGCCCAACTCCGCAGGCGTGAACGGGAACTCGTCGAACGCCGGCAGGAGGCTGCTCGTCGGACGGATTACCTGCGGTTCGTACTGCGAGAGATTGCCGAGGCGGCGCCACGGTCTGACGAGTGTGAGAGTCTTGATTCGGAGATCCGACTGCTTTCCCATGCGGCGGAATTGCAGATACTCTCATCGCAGGCTGTTGATATCATCGATGGTAATGAAGACTCGGCGCTGGTTCGCCTGGCTGCCCTGCGCAGGACCATCACGAGTATGGTGCGCTTCGATCCGGATGCGATGAGGATGGAAGTCGGGCTCGACAATGCAGTCTATGCACTTGATGAACTGGGACGGGAACTCCAGACGTATAGCGCATCAGTTGATCCCGACCCGTCGCGACTGAGTATGCTCGAACGTCGCCGGGAGATCCTTAGTAACCTCATGCGCAAGTACGGGCCAACGGTCGATGAGGTTCAGCGCACCGCCGATGATGCTTCAAGGGAACTCGCTCTCGCAAACGAAGGTGATGCCGAGCTGAATGTGATCAGCGCTGAGCTGACGAGCCTGGAAGTAGTGCTGACTGAGGCAGCGCGGCGGCTCACGGCATTGCGCAGTGCCGGCGCCACCGGGCTGGCGAGTGCGGTTTCTGCTCTCTTCCCGGACCTCGGTATGCCTGATGGGAGGCTCGAGGTCAGGCTTGTTCCGCTGGACGGTATTACCGCCGACGGGGCCGAGACCGTGCAATTCCTGGCTGTTCTGAACTCCGGCATGGAGCCTAGGCTTCTCGGTCGCATTGCCTCCGGCGGTGAGCTGTCACGAATCATGCTGGCTCTGAGCACCGTACTGGCGAGCCACCAGCAAACACCAACGCTGGTATTCGATGAAGTCGATGCGGGTGTGGGCGGCGCTGTGGCGTGGCAGATTGGGGCACTCATGCGCAGGGTGGCTATGCGCCATCAGGTATTTTCGGTCTCCCATCTTGCTCAGATCGCTGCACGGGCGCACCACCATGTAGTGGTGCACAAGGGTGCAGGCGACATGGTGACAGTGGCTGATACATCAGTGGCCGAAGGCGAGTCTCGCATTACCGAGATCGCCCGCATGCTTGGTGGCGATTCTGAGCGGGAGATCAGCCGCGCTCATGCGCGTGAACTGCTCTCCAGGGCTGACGAGCCTGCGAACGAGTCGCGTCGGGATGACATGGACAGACTGTCGAGCGCACGTCCTTCACGGGACTGCGGAGGTCAGCGTCGGGGGAAACCAGTATAGATGCGTAACTCGAGACGGTCGGTGAAGGTTGCCGGCACCGTGCCTTCAGAGGCCGTTATCGGCAGGGTGTGAGTGTACGTGACTTCGGTGGCCAGTCGTGAACGGCGTCGCACATAGCTGGCCAGGGTGGAGAACGTGACTCCTACTGCAGCAGCATGCAGCGAGCGTGCCGGGATAACCATCTTCGACATCCCGGGTACAGATGAATCATCGTTGCCTGCATTGTAAGTGTCCTTGCCCCACCGACTCAGCACATAGGCGCCGGAAAGCCCGAAGAAATCGCCAAGGGACAATCGGGGTGCCAGTTCGAGTTCAGCGCGAATGCCAAGGGAGCGCGTCGCGCTGCCGATCTCCACGGGAGCGTCAAATGTTGTGGCAAGCGTACGAAAGGGAAGTGCCACCGCTACCCGGTCACTCATCGGGATCGCGGCACGTACGCTGGCGCTCATCCAGAACCGCCGGCTCATGACCAGGTCCGTGGTGCTTCTCACCAGCATGGCATTGACTCCCTCGCCGATCGGGACGTCGAACGCATCTTCGGTGCGGTCCGCAGCTGCAGTACCGAATCTCCAGCCTCCGGACACGATGGATCGGAGGCCGCGTGTGCTGGCGGCAATGCGCTTGGCCTGATCGGCATCGAAAGTGTCATATAGCAGGAAGGAGGCGGTGAGATCTATGTCGCCAATACCTGCGCGACGGGTGTTTCCAAGTCGTTGATAGCCCACATCGAAGCTGCTGTCGGTGCCGATCAGTGGCATGCCCCCGGGTCCCAGGCTCACGGTGGCCGCTGCGGGCTGAGCACCTTGGGCGATGGCAGTAATCCCATACTTGCCGAAATCGGTACGCAGGGCCTCTATGCTGGCTGCGACACCGACTTGAGCTGCCGAGCCCACGAGCGGTACGAACCGGCCGCCGCTGCTCTCGGTTGTGCCGTACACATGAACCATGGCATCGCGGAAAGCGCGAGTCCGTGTGATGAGCGACTGAGCACCGGTGATGTTGGCTCGGATGATTTCACAGTCGGCGGCAGCAGCATCTGCGCATCTCGAGATTTCGGCGGAGAGGGCGCTGCGGGCCTCATCGAGTTGACCTGCAACTGAAGCATTCTCCGCAGCAACGCCCGACATCATTCCTGCCTGACGTACGGGATTGAGTCCGATGTTGGCCCCAGTACCCGTGCG
>CAYSKN010000205.1:0-5271 GCA_964431565.1 uncultured Gemmatimonas sp. | reverse complement strand
TGCTTCTCGCCGATCACGATCCGGACGTGATCCAAGAAGAGGACCTCACGCTTGATTTCCGGATTCTCGTGGGCCAGGAAGTGATCCGACAGGAACGCGAAATCGACCTCTCCCTTGGCCAGCAGCGTCGACAGCGTCGCTGACCAATCCTTGATGATCTTGACGCCGCAATTCGGATAAGCCGACTGGAATCGAGCGATTGCGTCGATCAGGATCTGGTCGTCAAGGCTCTGGATGATGCCCACGCGGATTTCGGCTTCGACCTGCTGAGCCTGCGCCCGAAGCTCAATCCTGGCGGCGTCGATCTGCGCCGCTATGACCTTCGCATGGTCATGCAATTTCTGGCCATGCTCAGTGAGCACGGTTCCCGCCTTGCTGCGCACGAACAGTTGCAGTCCGAGTGCTCTTTCCAGTTTCGAGACGGATTGGGTCAGAGCGGATTGCGTGACGCCGAGGTTGTCAGCCGCCTCGTAAAAGTGTTTGGCTTCGGCCAAGGCCATGAAATGCCTGAGCTGACGCAGGTCCATGTTGATTCCTCCGGTGCACCGGCATTCATTAGGGACGGTGATGTATTTTGGCTCAACATTAATTGTTCTGAAAGTTCCTGAGTGTTACGGTCAGCTCAGCATGATGTGCCCAGTCAATTCTTGATGGCCGGTTGAGTGATGCCCATTCCTTGTCTGGCTGCTGGTCATCACAGCCGCTGCAGTTGGTCTATGGGCGCCCTGAACGTGCCCCGCAGGAGTTCGACGACATGAGGGACATTCAAGTCATCGCTGTTGCGCTAATCGCCACAGCGCTGCCGATGCTTGCGCTTGCAGATGCGGATCCGGCGATCACCGAGTGCGATCGGCTCGCGGCACATCCGGAGGATCCGGATCATATCGGCATTGGAGTGCCCACGCAGAACGTTGATCTGCCTGCGGCGGTCATCGCGTGTCGTGCCGAACTGGAGAGGCAGCCGGACAATCAGCGCATCCGCTACCAGTACGCTCGTGTGCTGGCCTATACCGGCCAATGGGATGCCAGCGCCCTGGAGATGAAGAAGGCTGCCGACGCAGGCTATCGCCAGGCGCAATTTGTCTACGGGCTGTTCATAGGGCGAGGCCGGCCGGGCATGCCCCGCGACGCTTGCCTCGCCGGGGAGTACTGGCTCAAGGCTGCTCGCGCCGGGCGTCAGGCTGCGCGTGTCCAGTACGTCCATGAGTATCTGGATGGCAGGTTCACCTCCTGTCAGGAAAGCGCCTCGATTGACGAAGTGAGGAGTGTCCTGGCAGTCGCTGCAGCTGAAGCGCGCGATTTCTATGAGCGCATGCTGATCGGCGACCTGCAGAAGCGTGCCGCCGAATCAGGCAGCAACAAGTAATCCGACCGCGAGAGTCCGGAAGATGTGGACCGATAACAGCAAGCTTCGATCACTGATACCCGCATTTGCCGGCACGGCCGTTGCCTTGTGTGGTGTCCCGGCGCACAGCCGAACTCGAGGAAATCGTCGTCACTGCGCGCAAGCAGGAGAAGCGACCGCAGGATGTGCCGCTGGCCGTTGCTGTCTTCACGAGCGGGCAGCTCACCGGTCGCGGTGCGCGGGACATGCATGATGTGTCGCGCTTCACGCTTGGCTTTCCCATCGACAGGACCGATCGCTGCGGCGCGCAGGGCGGGGTGAGCCGGCCGGTGATTCGCGGCATGTCGAACACCCTCGGCGGTGATAACGCGCAGATCTTCATCGACGGCATCCCGTACTCCGATTCGGTCCTGCCGTTTCCATTCGATATCGTCGAGCGGGTCGAGATGATCAAGGGGCCGCAAGCGGTGCTGTTCGGGCGTGCGACCTTCTCGGGTGCGATCAGTCTGATCACGAAGAAGGGCGGCAACGAAGCCGAGAACGTTGTGAGCGCGCGCCTTGCCGAATACGGCGATACGGAGATGAACCTGCTCTCACGCGGCCCGCTCGTGGACGACCGGCTTGACCGCATGGTGCACGGCCGTCACTACACGATGGATGGCCTGTACCGGAATGCGTTCGACAACGACCGCTGCTATCCCAACGTCGCGCGGCAGTACTGCTGCGGCGAGGTGCAGCAAGAGCGCGAGGCGACGCTTGACCGGGCAGGTCTCCAGGGCACGGAAGGCCAGCACCGTGACTCCGCGCGCCTGTCATTGCAGATCTCCCTCGATCTGCCCGCCGGGCTCACGCTGGTGTCGAACCCGGGTCTCTTCAGCACCGAGATGGAGTATGGCTGTGACCCGACCCATCAGGATGCGACGGCCTTCGGCATCACGGCCGTGCCGAATGCGCCAAGCTACGTGCGCACCGTGACCGACCCGGTTCGCGCGGGTGGCGTCATGCGCAACGAAGTGACCGACCGCGACGAGTGGTCGACCGAGCTGCGCCTCGAGTCGGGCCAGACTGCGCGCCGGTATGTGGTGGGTGCGTACTATGCGTTCACCGGTCGCAAGCACGACCGGATCTTCAATCCCGCACATACCGGCGAGGCGATCGTGACGAGCTTCAGCGCCGGCGTCGAGAATGACGCCGGGCCGTCACGCCGTTCACCAGCAACGCGCTCGACGAGCGTACGCCGTCGTCTGTGGCCCGTTACCTAGACCAACTCAACCCAAGCCGTGCCGGAGCACGTCAGGAGGCTGAGAGAGCCATGCAATCTGCGAACGAGGTATTAGTATGAACACCTGCCGTGCTGTTTCGGCTGTATTGATTGCGTCAGTAGCGTTTCCGGCCGCGCATCACGCTCGCGCGCAAGACGCGGGACTGGAAGAAATCGTCGTGACCGCACGCAAGCGTGACGAGAATGTCTTCGAGATCCCGGTGTCGGTGTCCGCGAAGTCCCAGGAACAATTGAAGCGCGCCGGAATCGATAATCCGGAACAGCTTTCGTCCTTCGTGCCGGGTCTGGATTTCCAGGGCTCGATGGCATCCTTTGGACGCCAGAATCCTTCCATCAGCTTTCGAGGAATGGTTCAGCAGAACATCACACCGTCAACCCAGGTCGGCGCGCTGTTTTGGGACGGCTCTTTTGTTGGTGGTGGGGGTGGCTTTCTGCCCTTCGCCGACGTCGAGCGTGTCGAGGTGATCAGGGGTCCGCAGACGGCCCAATTCGGCCGCAATACGTTTTCCGGTGCGGTGAATGTCATTCCAAGACTTCCTGGCGCCGAGTGGGAACGGAACATTGCGCTGGAATGGTCCGGCTCACAGGAGGACGAATACAAGATTGAAGCGGGTATCGGCGGTCCCATCAACGACGTGATCGGGTTGCGCCTTTACGCGGGCTACCAGAAGGATGGCGGCGATTTCAAGACTCAGGATGGCGAGCCGTACGCTGTTTTCAAGGATACGACCTTCCAGGGCACGTTGACTGTTGATCCCTCCGATCGGCTGAAACTCAAGCTGACAAGCTACTACGTTACCGCGGATGACAACGGCACCTCAATTGGTGTGGACAGCCGCTTGTGGGGCACGCCGGCGGGGCAATGCGACATCACTTATACGGGCGAGTATGTGAATATTGTCACCGGTGTAAGGACACCCTTTACCCGGGATATGAGCACGCTCCCGATTGCCACGTTCTGTGGCAAGTTTCCTGATGGAAGGCACCTCGTTGCACCGATCACGCTGAGGCCCACGTTGGCGCAGTCTGCGTCCGGGCAGGCCGGCCTGGATGCGTTGAACAACTTGAATCCGCTCGTAGCTTCTGAAAGCATCTTCAGAAAACCGCCCGGCGAACTGGGTGGTCGTAATCGCACCTACCGTGCGCAACTCGGCGGCGATTATCAATTTACCGAACACACGCTGTCATTTCAGACTTCGTACGCAAACACCGGCACCATCAACAGACGTGACATCTGGTTTGGTGTCCCAAATGTCCCGGGCACGGTGAGCATCACTGGGCTCGATATCGCGATCCGCGAGCACTATTACGAAGCGCGCATCGCGTCAGCATCGGACCGGCGGCTGCGGTATATGCTTGGCGCTAGCAGATACGATCAACGCTATCGCTCTGGCAATACAAACGGTTCCGTCGATTTTCAGGATAACTCGACATCGGGTCTGTTCGGGTCAGTCGACTATGACGTTACGGATGCCCTGACCCTGTCAGTAGAAGCGCGCTATTCGGATGAGAAATCACACGTGCTTCTCGAAGGTAATCCCAACCTGGCGTGCGTCCAGGATGGTGGCGCACTGACTTGCGATGAGAAGAATGACAACACCGACTTTATACCCCGCGTGATTCTGAGCTACCAGCCGTTTCCCGCTGCTACCACCTACGTCAGCTACTCGTACAGCTCGCTTCTGGGCATTCCCACGCAGTGTGTATCGGTCGCCGAAAGCCGCCCCGATCTCATCAACCCGGATGATTGTGCCGCTATCGGCAACTTCACGGCGCCTCAGGAAAACACGCAATATGAGATTGGATGGAAGCAGCGAGGCGACAAGTGGAGCCTTACCGCGGCGGCATTCTTTGCCGACTGGAAGAATCAGCCGTTCGCACAGATAGTAGTGCTCAATCAGGGAACGACCTCGTTTCGTGGTCCGGGCGATTCCGAGTACAAGGGCATCGAGCTTGAGTTTTCTCTAACGCCAACGGCGTGGTTGGATCTTGCGGGGACCTTGGCATATACCCATGCAGAAATGACCTCATTTTCTTCCCGCGGAACCACCGAGTCTGAAGTGCTTGGCTCGGGCACGAATTCGGTTGTGAACGATGGCAACGAACCCCGTGGCGTTCCCGCATGGCGAGGCTCATTGAGCCCGACGATCCACGGCAGGTATGCAGATCTTGAATGGTTCGTCCGCACGGACATCCTGTACAGATCCAAGACTTGGGCGGACTATTCCGAGTTCAACCGGGCTCCGTCGGAAACACTCGTCAATCTTCGTACAGGTGTGAACCTGTTCGACCGATACCGTATCGAGATCTTTGGCAAGAATCTGACGGACGAGGCAACACTGGATACGCAGGGGCAGACGACGAACGGCCCGAACGGCAATCGCAAGGCCTTCGGCAAGCCCTACCAGCGCCGTGAGTTTGGTATCCGTGTGGGCGTCGATTTCTAGACTCGGAAAGGGGATTCCTGTGGGTATGTCGAAGCGGCGATTCATGCAGGCGCTGGGCGCGGCGGCAGTCATGACGACGGCGATCATCGACCGGGGTGCTGCGGCGACGCCACGGCGGCGCTACGACTTGCTGGTCATCGGCGCAGGCACCGCAGGTATTCCGGCGGCGATCTTTGCTGCGGCCCGGGGTGCCAGCG
>CAYSKN010000204.1:0-5347 GCA_964431565.1 uncultured Gemmatimonas sp. | reverse complement strand
CCGCTCCCAGATATCTGCGGTGAGGAAGACCTTCAGTTGCGCTGTCGGAAACACCACCGTGCCGATATCCCGCCCGTCCACCACCACGTCCACTGACGTCACGCTTCGCACCAGGCCGTTCACCCAGTTCCGGACCGCCTGCATCTGGGCCACCCGGGACACCTCCCGGGTCACCGCTTCGTCTCGAAGGGCCACGTCCTGCTCCACTCCGTTTATGACTGGTACCACGGAGAGCTGGGTGAGACGCCATGAAATGCGATCCTTGTTGGCAAGCACCGACCCCGGAGTCCACTGAGCAGGATCCAGGGGCGCTTCGAGGGCGAGCATGGTGATTGCCCTGTAGAACGCACCGGAATCCACATGTCTCATGCCCAGCTCCTTGGCTACCCATTGAGCTGTGGAACTCTTTCCGGATGCTGCCGGGCCGTCGATGGCGATGACGAGTCGAGGGCGATATTCGGTCTTGGGGTGCTCCTCAAACTTGTGTCCGGAATTGCCTGCACTTGCGTCCTCGTAGCTCGCATGCAGGGTTCGGGAATAACCGTTGTTCAAGCCCTCGCCAGAACTCCGCGTTGCATGGTCTGTTGCCCGCGAGAGATCCTCCCAGAAGCAAGGGTAAGAAACACTTACACAACCGGGATCATCAATGGTGATGTCATTTCCCGGAAGCGCCGCCAGAACGCCGAATGCCATCGCCAGCCGGTGATCACCGTGAGTTGTAACATGACCACGGAGTCTCCCCTGGCTCCCGTTGATTCGCATCCCGTCAGGCAACTCATGGGCATCAGCACCAAGCGTGCGGAGATTGTCTACCACGGCCCTGATCCTGTCGCTCTCCTTAACCCTCAATTCGCCTGCGTCGGTGATAACCGTCTCACCGGTTGCCCTGGCGGCAAGGCAGGCCAGCATTGGCAGCTCATCAATACAACGCGGGATCTCCCTACCACCTATAATCGTGCCAGCAAGCGCGGCCGGCCTCACCAGCAGAGTCCCGATGAGTTCTCCTCCGATAAGCCGCTGCTCCTTCAGCTGGATCGACCCTCCCATGCGTCGCAGAACGTCGTATGCGCCGGTCCTCGTGGGGTTGAGGCATACGTTCTCCAGAACGAGTTCACCATCGTGCGCGAGCGAAGCCAACGCGGCAAAGAACACCGCAGATGAGGGGTCTGACGGGACGACCACATCGGCAGCTGCCACTCTCTGATCGGCCGGCAGCCTTACAGTGGTATCAGTCACCTCCAGGGTGACTCCTCGGGCAAGCAGCATGCGCTCACTGTGATCCCGGGACCGGGTAGGCTCCTCGATTATCACCTCGGCACCCGATGCAAGGCCCGCAAGGAGCAGCGCACCCTTAACCTGAGCACTGGCATGCGCGTTGAGGTGCCGCGTCGAGCGCAATCGCGCACCATGAACGCGCATCGGCAGTCCGTCATGTCCCGGCGGTCCTTCGAACTCAATACGTGCGCCCATGACTGTCAACGGCTCAGCCAGGCGACGCATGGGGCGCCGGCTGAGGCTGGAATCACCTTCGAGGCGGGCCACCCGCCCCTCGAGGCCTGCCAGTAGTCCGCACAGAAGTCGTGCTGTGGTACCACTGTTCGCGCAGTCGATGGGGCCCACGGGCGAACGGAGCGCACCTAAACCTCCGCTGCGTATTACGAAGTCCCGGCTGAGCGGAGGAATACCCACTCCCATCGCACGGAGTGCCTCAGCGGTGGCCTTCACATCAGCCGACTCGAGGATGTCCTGGACACGAGTATCGCCGTGGGCGAGCGCCGCAAGAATGAGAGCCCGGTGACTAATCGACTTGTCACCGGGCGCCCGGATCACACCCGACACATGCAGACGAGCGATCCCATTCAACGTAGCCACGCCTCGAGCGCGGTAGAGGCATCTGTACGATCGTCACGGTATTTCACGATGACCGGGGTCTGGAGCGACAGGCCCTGTGCATCGCCAAAGCCTGACGTCACCCTGCGCCCACCCGGCACCACCACAGCGCCTTCGGGGATGACCAGAGGACGCCCGCCCACGGCACGGTGCACCGTCTCCCTTACCAGATCGTATACCGGAGTACCTCGCGTGAGTATGACACCGGCTCCGAGTACTGCCGTGCGCTGAACCACAGTACCCTCATAGACACCGCAATTGCCGCCCACAACCACATCGTCCTCAATAACCACGGGCGTGGCGTTGATTGGTTCGAGAACGCCGCCGATCTGCGCAGCAGCACTCAGATGAACGCGCTCACCGATCTGCGCGCAACTTCCAACGAGCGCATGGGAATCGATCATGGTGCCGCGCCCCACATATGCACCCACGTTCACGTACATGGGTGGCATGCAGACCACGCCAGGTGCCAAGTGGGCGCCGCGTCGAACAGTGGAACCACCCGGAACGATCCGCACCTGGTCATCCACAGTAAATCTCCGCACAGGAAATGTGTGCTTATCAACGAATGTGAAAGCACCGGCACCGCCATGCTCTTCCATGTACCCGATACGAAAGCCTAGCAGGATCGATCGCTTGACCCATGGCACCGCCTGCCAGAGACCACCTTCATCACGACACGCAGCCCTTATCTCCCCCCTTTCCAGCAGGTTCATCGCCGCGTCAAAGACTTCTCTGGCGTCGGGAGCAGGAGCCGTACTGCTGTCGAGCAGAAAAGGATCATTGCAGCGTGTTTCAAGCTCGGAAATGGTGAACGCCATGCGTCAAAGTCCGATGACTGTTATGGTGACGGGATGAATAAACCGGCGTCGCTGGCGGCCTCTCAGGACACCAGCGCACCGACCATCTGAAGCGCCAAACGCACTCGCGACCGATGGGCATCGGCCAGCGGGACCAACGGTAGCCTCAGGTGGTCGTTCATGAGGCCCATCATGGCAAGCATTGCCTTGACGGGAATGGGGTTTGTCTCTACAAAGGCCGCTGCATAGAGAGCTGCAAGCTGCGCATCCAGCGCCCGTGCCTCCACCAGATCACCTCGCGCAAGTGCCTTGCACAGAGCCACCATTGCAGCTGGCGCCACGTTCGACACCACTGATATCACTCCGTCACCACCATACGCCATCAATGGCAAAGTGAAACCATCGTCACCCGAGAGGACGGCGAAATTCTCAGGCCGCTCGCGAATGATGGTACTGATCTGGGCAAGATTTCCGGAGGCCTCCTTAACCCCCACGAATCTGGGATCGCGCGCAAGCTCGAGGCAGGTTCCGGCTTCCACATTGATCGCAGTGCGACCAGGGACGTTGTAGATGATGATGGGCAGGTTGCATGAATCGACAATGGCCCGGAAATGCGCCAGCAGTGCTCGCTGTGGCGGCTTGTTGTACATGGGTGCGACGTGCAGCAGGTGCGTTGCGCCAATTGTCTCAAGCTCGCGTGAAAGCGCGATGGCCCTGCGCGTATCGTTGGATCCGGCACCCGCAATGACCGGACAACGGCCGTTCACCTGCTCGACCGTGATCTCTACCACCCGACGATGCTCCTCCGGCGCCAGAGTTGCAGCTTCGCCCGTCGAGCCACAGGGGACAATCATCTGAACCCCCTGTCCTATCTGCCAATCAATGAAGGCACGCAGTGCGGGCTCATCAAGGCCACCATCCGTCCTGAATGGAGTGGCGAGCGCTGTTCCGCATCCGCTGAGTCGGGTTGTCATCACTGGCCTCGGGATTGGGGCGTCACACGAAGCATGTCGTTAATGGTATAGAGACCGGGCGTGGTCTGGCTTGCAAGCCAGTGTGCCGCCGTCAGTGCACCATCAGCAAAAACCCGGCGATCACGAGCTTCGTGCACCAGGCGGATCTGTTCGAATGGCGCATCAAGAAGGATCTCGTGAGTTCCCGGAACAGAGCCCACCCGTACACTGCTCACTGGCACATCGTGACCAAGTCCCTCTCTCAGCAGCCTGCCAATCGCTTCGCCCGTACCCGAAGGAGTGTCCTTCTTGGCGGCGTGATGGACCTCCAACACATGCACATCGAAGGCAGTCATCTCCCGAAGTCGCTTCGCGGCCTCGCCGGCAATGGCCATGAACAAGTGAACCCCGAGTGAGAAGTTCGGTGCCCACAGTGCAGAAGTACCCGTACTGCGAACAATGTTCTCGAGCTCCCCAAGCTGGAGAGTCCACCCGGTAGTGCCAATCACGACCGGACAACCGAGCGCCAGCAATGTCCTCGCATTGGACAGCGCCGACTCGGGTTTTGTGAACTCAATGGCCACTCGGGCTCCGCCGAGTGCAGCCATCGTCATCGAACCCATCTCGTCGGCACCCAGTCGCGCTACCACTTCGCAGTCCCGGTCACCGGCCATGGCATCAATGGAACGTCCCATTCTGCCCATACCGACCAGCGCGATCGGAAGCATGCTCTCGCCCCACGTCTGTGTCTCCGGATCGCTCACCGTCACCTCTGTGCTCATGACACCTGCTCGAAAAACGCCGTATGCAGCCGCTTCATGGCGGGCACTACATGGTCATCGTCCATTACCATCGTGAAATTGATGCCTGTTGCGCTGAGTGACGCCATATGAATGGGGATTTCTCCCAGTGCAGCAAAGGCTTCCGCAATGGTCCGGCTCCCATCAGCAAGGCCCGCACCGACTATCGCTACCACACCGGCGCGCCTTTCGATCGAGACATCCCCGAAGGTGGCCAGGTCCTGAACGATCCTGCTGATATTGTGCACATCATCAAGCGTGACGGAAATCGACACCTCAGATGTGGTAACAACATCGATCGATGTATGATGATTCTCGAACACCTCGAAAACACGTCGAAGGAAGCCGGACGCAAATAGCATCCGCGAAGAGTGCAGCTTGATGAGCGTGGCATTGCGCTTGCCCGCAACAGCACGAACCGGCATGCGGGGAGCATCATATGCAATCATCGTTCCCCTGCCGCCTGGATTGCGGGAGTTGAAGATGTACACCGGAATGCCCTGGCGTACCGCCGGAGCAATGGTGGATGGATGCAGGACCCGTGCCCCGAAAGCAGCCAGTTCGGCTGCCTCTTCGAAACTGATGTGCTCAATGGGTTGTGCGCCAGGTATAACCCGCGGATCCGCTGTCAGCATTCCGTCCACGTCGGTCCAGATCTCGATCGCGCTTGCACCAAGCACTGCTCCAATGAGCGCCGCGGAATAATCGGAACCTCCCCGGCCAAGCGTGGTGGTGACACGTCCGGCAGTGGCGCCGATGAATCCACCCATTACAGGGATGCGCCCCTCCTGGACCAGAGGCAGGATCTGTTCCCGTGCACCAAGAGTGATGCCATCAATGTCGGGTTCTGCACGCGTGAAGTAGTCATTGGTCCGGATAACATCACGGGCATCAATGTATGCTG
>CAYSKN010000203.1:0-5427 GCA_964431565.1 uncultured Gemmatimonas sp. | reverse complement strand
GCAAGTGGGCGCAGCTCGAAGCCGTGGTCGGCGCGGAGAAGCGGCTCGACCTGGTGGCACGCGACATCGTCGAGCACTTCGAGAATCGGTGTGAGGCGATGGACGGCAAGGCCATGATCGTCTGCATGAGCCGGCGCATCTGCGTCGAGCTGTACCGCGAGCTGGTGAAGCTGCGTCCAGCGTGGCAGGACGAGGACGACGCCAGCGGCGCGATCAAGGTTGTGATGACCGGCTCCGCATCGGATCCTCCAGACTGGCAGCCGCACATCCGTAACTAGCCGCGGCGCGAGGCACTGGCCAAGCGCTTCCGCAACGCTGCCGATCCGCTGCGCATCGTGCTCGTCCGCGACATGTGGCTCACGGGCTTCGACGCGCCGAGCCTCTCCACGATGTACATCGACAAGCCGATGCGCGGGCACGGGCTGATGCAAGCGATCGCTCGCGTGAACCGTGTGTTCAAGGACAAGCCCGGTGGGCTGGTGGTGGACTACCTCGGCCTCGCGCAGGAACTGAAGCAGGCGCTCGCCACCTACACCGAGAGCGGCGGCACCGGTCGCACCGCGCTCGATCAGGAAGAAGCAGTGGCGGTGATGCTGGAGAAGTACGAGGTGTGCTGCGGGCTCTTCCACGGCTTCGACTGGTCGCGCTGGACGAGCGGCGCGCCACAGGAACGCCTGGCCCTGCTGCCGGCTGCGCTGGAGCACATCCTCAGGCAGGAGAACGGCAAGGACCGCTCCATGCGCGCCGTGCGGGAATTGTCCCAGGCGTTCGCGTTGGCCGTACCTCACGACGAAGCCCTGCGCATCCGGGACGATGTGGCCTTCTTCCAGGCGGTGCAGGCGGTGCTGGCCAAGCGCGCGCCGGGGGAGGCGCGGCCCGAGGAGGATCTCGATCAGGCCGTGCGGCAGATCATCTCGCGCGCCGTCGCCCCGGAAGGCGTCGTGGACATCTTCGCGACGGCCGGACTCCAGAAGCCCGACATCTCTATTCTCTCCGACGATTTTCTGGCCGAGGTGCGCGGCATGCCGCAGCGGAACCTCGCGGTCGAACTCCTGCAGAAACTGCTCAAGGGTGAACTCGCGACCCTCCGCCGCAAAAACGTGGTGCAGGCGCGCTCCTTCGCCGAGATGCTGGAGCAGACTGTCCGTCGCTACCAGAATCGCGCCATCGAGGCGGCGCAGGTGATCGAAGAGCTGATCGCGCTGGCGAAAGAAATGCGCGAGGCGAGCGCGCGTGGGGAGACCTTGGGTCTGTCCGAGGACGAGCTGGCCTTCTACGACGCGCTGGAAACCAACGACAGCGCGGTCAAGGTTCTGGGCGACGAGGCCTTGCGCGCGATCGCGCGCGAGCTGGTCGAGACGGTGCGCAGCAACGTGACGATCGACTGGACGCTGCGCGAGACCGTACGCGCGCAGCTGCGCGTGCTGGTCAAGCGCATCCTGCGCAAGCACGGCTACCCGCCGGACAAGCAGGAGAAGGCGACCGCCACGGTGCTGGAGCAGGCGGCGCTGCTGTCGGCGGAATGGGCGGCGGGATGAGAGGGGCGTCCAGCAACCGGTTGCAGCGGACGGTCTGCCGTGCGGTTCCACCGCTCAATCGGAACGTTGGGTCGCAGATACAGTAATCCGGTTTTCTAAGCAGAGCATGCAACGGGCCACAGGCATTGGCTCCATTTCCTTCAACTTCAAGGATCCGAAGGTACTTGGTGCTTTGTATCGCGACCACCTCGGATTGGACGTAACGGACTGGCGTGGTGCAATTTCTCAGTGGGGCGGCGTCAACAGTGCTCCCGGCATTACTATCTGACGCGTCTTCTCGCCAGGCTCATCAAGGATGGCGTCCGGGCGCGTTCCCTTCATGTTCAACTTCCGAGTCCCTGACCTTGACGTATTACTGGCTGCCTTGCGTGGCGAGAACTGCGAGGTACTCAGCGATACCGGGGTATCTTAATTCGGCGGGTTTGGCTGGGTCATTGATCCAGACGGCAACAAGATTGATCTGTGGGAGCCACCAATCGGGCAATCGCGGTAAGCAGTCCAACAATTCGTTCTTGCCGTAATGGAGTTTGCTCGAGCGCTCGCGCAGTGATACCAACCCTTGCGGATTCCAGACACGCATTGGATAGCATTGCCCACCGGCAGCACACCGAACTTTCAGGGCAGGTCATCACGCAAGAGACCGCCGCCCCAGTCGGAGATATTGAACGGGGCATTGGCGTGTACTAAGTCGGCCTTGAGGTGGCGCGGTTTGTCTTTGTGGAAGCTGCCCCGTGATGCGTGATCCAACAGCGGGGAGAATAACCGCCCCCTTACGGCTCATCTTGTTGCTACCGTTGAAGGTGATGTTCTGCGGGGCGATTCGATAGTGTGTTCTACACATTGCAAGCGGTATAGCTGCTGGCAGGTGCTCTGAACATCACGCTGTTTGCGCTCAATATGTATGATGGATTGCGAATGACGGGGCGATCTTGGGTGAGATGATCTGCCGCTGCCAATATCGGATAGACGCAGTTGTGGCTGTGAGGTTCAATGGTTGGGCCGCTCGGGTGCATCTGGCGACGAGTGACTCCCATTCCCAGCTGAAGAACGCAGCAGGTCCGATTATCAAACGGGAGAGAGTCACGCCCGATCCCATGCCGCTAGACCAGGCGTGACTCTCAGTGCGCCTTGCCTATTGCGGCCTGATGACGCTAGGAAGGTTCATGGTGCCGGTTCGGCTGGCAAAGCGGGCGGAACCGCCTTCGGTGTGGTTGCCGGTGCCTGCATCAAATCCACCAATTATTCCGGTTTCGGTAAAGCTCCAGTCGGTAGATAGGGCCTTGAGTCCCCAACTGGTCTGGAAACCGCTGATGGCACTCAAGTCGGGGGTCTCGAGTTTCCAGGTTGATGCGCTGGCGCCCGAGTACGCGCGTGACAGTGTGACGGACCAAACGCTGGAGCCCTGATGGTAGTTGATGGCAACAGCATCTCCGTACTCCGAACGCCAGCTTCCGCTTACTGACAGGCGCCTGTATGGCGAGGCTGCAACAACGGTGGGAGTAATGGCAGGAGGCAGCGCACCGAGCGCGATTGTTCTATCCGCCAACTGGCGGTTGAACTGCAGCACAGCTCTCATGCTGTATGTATTGGTACCCAGGGTTGTCATTGCAGTGACGAGCACCTGATGAATATCACCAAACTGCGTGAGGTCTGGCGGTATGCCGTATACGGTTACCGGAGATGTTGCGCCCAGCGCACTGGTCGTTACAAAGGTGCCGGCAGCTCCGTTTGCCGTTGCGAAGATGGATGACGCCATGAGCTGATCCTCTCCGGCGAGCCCGGCAATGGTGTACCTGGCACTCGCAGGTGCGAATGGTTCCCATCCCTCAAAGTTCAACTCGGGAATTGTGGAGCTGTAGTTAACGTTGCGACGCAGAATCACCTTGTCGGGCTTCATGGAAACCGAGGCTGCTCCGAGGTCAATGGTGGCGGTGCTTCTTATTGCGAGCAGATCACTGAGACCCTTCCGGGCGTTCTCCACCGAGAAAGCACCATTGGTATTGACGCTTCCGGCACCAAACCCAACCCATACGGTAGCACTCTGACTGGTCAAGGGTGGCGTTTGAGTAAGGCCTGACACCGATCCGGTGAGCCTGACTGTCGATGCCTTGCTGTCGCATTCGCGTCCTGCTGCGAACCCCATTTCGGAAGATGAAAGATACTGTACCGTTACCTGCGTTCCTCCGCCCTCGGCCAGAGCGTAGGCCACGGCTCCCTTGGCCCCAATAGTAAAGTTGTATACCCGGTTGGAAGTACCAGTGGGTGTTAGCCTGGTCCACGCACCTGTACCATCCTGGGCGGCAAACCATACCGGGAAACGTTCCGATGCACAGAATGTCCAGTTGACATTGCCGGTGCCACCGCCGCCGCCGGCAGTAACGGTACCTGCGAGTGTCGCACTTACACTTGCCAACCCGCTGGCAGTGCCGGTTACAGTAGCCGAGAAAGAGCCCGTTGCGGCTGCGGACGTTGCGGTGAAGGTGAGTGTTGATGTGGTGCCTGTTACTGAGACCGGATTGAATGTTGCCGTTACCCCACTCGGCAAGCCCGTCACGGCGAGGCTGACTGCTCCTGTAAAGCCACCTGTACGCGTTATGGTTACTGTGCTCGCACCGGTACCGCCTTGTTGCAGCGTTGCGGCACTCGCGTTCAGCGAAAATCCGGCGGGCGCAGAGACGGTAACTGCAAGTGTGACGCTCGTGCTGGTTACTCCAGTGCCCGATCCGCCGACCGTAATGCTATAAGTCCCCGGAGCCACTGCAGATGTGGTGTTCAGGGTAACCTGTGATGCGGTTGCCCCGGCCACCAAAGAAGTGGGGTTGAGTGTGGCTGTCATACCGCTCGGTGCTCCGCTGAGGGACAGGGCAACGGCCCCGGTGAAGCCGCCGGTTCTTGTCAGCGTCACCGAAGAGCTGGCGTTCTGTCCAGCCACAATGCTCATGGAGGCTGGGCTGGCTGCGAGCGAAATGGAAGGAACCGCTGCAGCTGTCACAGACAGACTCACGGTCTGAGTCTGCGTGGTTACACCCGTTCCGCTTGCACTCAGCGTGAAGCTGCCTGAAGCCACTGCTGCAGTCGATCCAACGTTCACGGTCATGGTGCCCGTGGTTGCCGAACCAGCGATGATGACGTCCTGGGCCATGACACCGGACGGCAGGCCGGATGCCCTTACAGTCACATCGCCGGTGTATCCAGCGTTGCGTGCCACGGTAAGTGCAATGCTCCCCTGGCCGCCCTGCGCCACCTGAAGGGAGCTGCTGCCAACGGTGAACGCAATTGAAGGGTTGGGTATTTCAAGCGAGAATCCGGTACTGGCCGAGCTGACTCCGGTGCCGGATGCTGTTATCTGCAAGGATTGTGTCCCGGTCGCAGCCGAAGAACCGACAGCAATGGTTGCAACCGCCGATGACACTGAGGAAGCAAGTGACGCCGGGTTGAATGTCACGGTGACACCACTTGGGAGGCTACCGGTTGCGAGCTGCACGGCCCCGGTATAATTGCCGCCCCGGGTAAGGGTAACAGTAGCCGTGGTGCTGCCTCCGCGGGCCACCGTAGCGGAAGCCGGAGACAATTGCAGGGCAATGGTGGGAGCTGGTGGTGGAGTCACCTTGTTGGTGTCTCCACCGGAACATCCAGCCAGTGCCAGGGAAATCAGACTGATGAGCCTTGGGCAGCGCATGGAGATATCCTCAACAAGGGTATGTTCAAGCGTCAAAGACACTGATCGCGTACTTATTCAAGCTCACGGGAGCCACTTGTCAATTGTCACGTGATTGGATTCTGGTAACAGACCATCGGCATGCGGCCCGACACAGTGACGATCGGGCTGGGTAAGGCATGGTCGTCAATGCGCTCCCCCCGTATGGCCTTGCCGGGAGCCACTGCTGGT
>CAYSKN010000202.1:0-5539 GCA_964431565.1 uncultured Gemmatimonas sp. | reverse complement strand
TACCGTTATGCGCGGCCTGGGCTGCGGCTGTTGAAAGGCAGCGGCCGCTTTATCCCTCGATACCGAAGCGGATGCGGGCAGCGCTGCGCCCTCTGCCGACACACCGAACGATGACGGTCTTGCGGAGAGAGGTCCCGGGTCAGGCCGCGTGGTGCCTGTTGGGGACGACTGAGTGATCGCCGGCAGCGTTACGGTATCCAGCTGATCGCTGCGACGGGCCTGCTCGTCAGCCAGGATGTCGGGATCGCCAAAATCGAACACCCCGGCAGCTACCCCGGAAGCAAGACCCGGACTGCCGCCCGATGTCCATGGAGCGAAAGCAACCATCTGTGCCTGGAGAAGAACACGCACCACGTCACCATCACGTTCCACGGTATAGTCATGAGACGCATCAAGGTCGATGACAAGACGAACTGTATCCTGACGGTACTGCGAGACGCGCAGATTCCTGATCGGACCGCGCGACTTGCCATCGTATGTCGATCCAACCGCCAGGTCAGCTCCTCCCAGATCGATGACGATTCGTGACGGATTGTCGAGCGTGAAATGCACCAGTGCCAGACTCGCGTCAGCTCCGATGGCCACGTCGGCTCCGCCAGGCGCAGGTGCGACTTCAATGGCATGAACACGACCGCGACCGGCAGCATCCGCGCGTACCGCGGTCCCTCCGGTTGTGGAGGCGGTTGGTGCCGGTGGCGTGCCGGGTCTGAAGCCGAACGCCAGAAATGCGGCAGTCACCGCTACGGTCATCGGTCCCATCATGGGTTCCTCACTTTCGTCGTGTCGCTGCTCAGTTGCAGCGTCTCCTGCCTACTGAATCCGAACTCCTCAACCGTGAACTGCACCGACTTCTGGCGAATGGCGGTGACGCGCAGGCGACCGATCTGCTGGCCGACCCTTATGCGGTACTGCACCTTAGAGTTGCCGTCACGCAGGATGGCTACCGAGTTGCTGCCAACCGGATCGAACGCGACCGCGGTAAGTCGCAGGTCGCTCAACAGGGGTCTGAGCTCACTGCTGGACATGAGGGACCTGTATGGATCCCTCCTTCCGCCGCTGCTGTACGAGAAGACCTCACGGTGCAGCATGATTTCCTTCACCGTCGCAGCACCTTCAGCGGCCTTGTCCGACGCCTCGGGTTCAACCGTACCGGCGGCCTCAGTCGACACCACCCTCGCTGGAGCGCGTGCTGCAGTCTCGGACACCTGCCCCATGGCTTCCGGCGATACAATCATCAGAGACGCCAGTAAACCTGTTGAAGTGAGCAGGAGTGACGACAGAACGGGATATTTCATGATGTACGCTCCTTGGATCTTACAGGCGGTGCCGTCTTCTCGACGTAGGTTTGCAGCGTGATTGTCGAGGTCAATGCTGCCGCATTGGAAGTCTTCACTTTCGTGGACCGGTAGGTGCCGGACGAGCTGCTCGCTATCGAGAAGTTCACTGGCGCCACGATTCGCGGCAGTGATCCTACGTTGGCAAGGAACTCACCGAACTGGTGGTAGCCACCGAGGATCGTGATTGTGTAGCGATAGGTATCGAAGCGATCGCCCGGAATGACCTGTTCAGGCACGACACCGCCAACATCGAGTCCTGCGCGGCGTGCCGCGGTACTCACTTCCTCAAGCAGGGCGGGAACTTCGTTTCCCGTTGGCACGAGACGACGCATGACGGTCAACGCCGATCTGTTTTCTGCCGCCTGTGTGCGCAGTGTCTCAATACTGCCCTTGGCAAATTCGCGCGAAGCGTGCTGGTTGGCCTCCTCAAGCGAGACGACTCTGGCTTCGTCAACGACGAGTTGCTCGTTCCTGGCTGAGTAGGGATACATCCAATAGAGAACGGCAAGGGCGATTGCGGCAAAGCCGATGAGGAACTTGGCCTGATCGCGCTGATTTGTGGGACCTATTGCCATGACTTTCTCCGTTCAGCGCACTGGGACGACCAGCGGCGATGTCTGAATGACGTCCGCGGGAGGTATCTCGTAGGTGGCAGCGAGCTCGAACTGCGTTATGTCCTTTCCATCGACGATCACTATTTCGGACTTGGTCAGCGCGACCTGTTGTACAAACGGGGAGCTCTCGAGTTGGCGCATGAACATCGTGAGCGCCTGTATATCGACGGTCTGCCCGACGACCCGGAACGTGAGCGGGGGATGCACGTCAAGGGAGTCCACTGGCTCAGCGGTGTCCTTGGCTGTCGCCTTTGCTGAAGACGCCGATTGCGGAACCGCCGGGGTCGCAGCACCGGGCGGCGCAGGAGCCTTACTGGTCTGCTCAATCGCCGTGAGCCATGTGTACGCGGGCAGTGCACGGCTGACTTCGTCGAGAATGTGCGCCCACGTGTAGCGGTTGTCGTCGATGGTGCGGATGATCTGGAGCTGTCTGTAGACAGAATCGCGCTCGGTTGTCAGACGCATCCGTGCATCCAACACCATTGCATAACGTGTGGAATCGCGGAGTGCTCCTTCCAGCCGTATGCCGAGTTCGTCCGCACGAGCGCTCTGCGTCGTGAACAGCAGTCCCACCGCAGCCGCCGCGATTGCCACGGATATCGTGGCGCCAAGCAGCCAGGGATCACGAATGTCGGCAGTGACTGCCGACAGCGACGACGGGAGGGCCAGGCCACGGGCCCTGCGGCTGCTCTTCCGGGCGCCGGGGAGAAGATTGATTTCCAGCATCATGATATCGTTCCTCAGATGGCCGCGCGAAGTGCGAGTCCGACGGGCAGCATCAGCAGAGGAGCCACCTCGTCCGCTACCAGGAACTCAAGAGCGCCATCACGAACGGGAATCTTTGCAAGCGCGTTGGCAGGCTGCACCGGAACACGGAGACGCTCCGACAACCATGTCAACAACCCCGGAACACGTGAGCCGCCTCCACAGGCATAGACAGCCCTGATCTGGCCGAACATACGTGAGGAGCTTGCAAGGAAAGTGGCTGCCCGTTCCACGCCAACTGCCAGCTCCTCACCACGCAATCTGAGAGCGTTCTCGAGGGAGGGATGACGATCGAAGGCACGCAGGATCTCCTCCGCATCCTCACCGCTCAACCCTTGTTCGCGCTGCAGGTCTTCACGGAACCTTCGAGTTCCGACCGCAAGATCACGGGTAAGGACAGGTATGCCGTCGTCGAGAATATTGAGATTGGTGGTTTCGTTTCCGATGTTGAGCAGGGCCACCGTTCCGGCCATTGCATCCGGATGGTTGGCTCCGAAGGCATTGTGCAGTGCGAACGCATCTACATCGATGACAGAAGCAGCGGAACCGGCTTCCTGGAGAAGATGCTGTCTTGATTCGACGAGGTCGCGCTTCGCCGCAACAAGCAGGACGCTCATGTCGAGGCCATCACCCTCAGGGTCCAGCACATGGAAATCGAGTTCAACGGAGTCCATGTCGAATGGTACATGTTGTTCCGCTTCCCAGCGCATCAGCTCACGCGCCTGGGCCTCCTTGACGCGTTCCATCGAGATTCTCTTGATGATGACATCACGCCCTCCCACAGCAGCAACCACATTCCTTGTTTTCACTCCCGTGGCAGCGATAGTCTGTCGGATTGCGTCGGCAACAATGCCGTGATCCATGATTTCACCCTCAACGATTGCAGTGTCATTGAGGGGAGTGATGACGGCCTTTGCAAGTTCCGGCGTGCCGGAGCCGTGGTCGATGACCACAGCCTTCACGAACCCTGATCCGACATCAAGTCCGACAGTCAGTTTCTTGCGCCCGAGGAGTGCCATGGTGATGATGATTGCAGCGTGAACGTGCTTTGACTGCGAGTGAACGTTGGCGGATGAATGGCCGGACATTCGCCCGTCAAGTCATTCCCATTGGATACCTGCGAGGCGAGGTATGCAGCCGCGCCGGAAGATGTCATCCTTGAAACGAGCCGTATCCGGTGAAGTAACGGCCTTCACTGTGGTCACATCGGGTACAACAACAGACAGTGTGACAGTGCTGGCCCATTCGAAGGCTGATGCGCGCGCGCGCTGGCTGCACGTCCGTTCACGCACATCGCTATGGGGCCCCTACGTCCCAGAGACGGAATGGTACTGAACCAGGTGTCGCTACGGTGGCAAGTGCCATTTCAACCATGCACCTGTCGAACCTGATGGTGGTGGCCGAACCGAGTTGTGCACTGGCGACGGAGGCTACCTCGCCTGCCCCCAGTACGATCACTGCGCCCACTACTGCCAGTTGCCCCTGGCTCGCATCAAGGGTGCCGGTTACAAGGAGAATACCATCCAGTCTCAGCGAGCCCGTGACGATGAGCGATCCGTCAACAACCAGAAGACCGCGATACCGTGACGCCCCCGACAAGTGGACCAGACCGCCACGAAGTGACAGAATCTGCCAGCGTAATGACTCTACGCCATCAACAACAGGAGCCGGCACCGCCGAACGAAGCTCTGTTGACCCCATGGCAGCTGCAGCGTCAAGGAGTTGGCGTACGCCTGGTATGCTGTCCAGGTTGTCACGTCCATGATCGGGCGGACGGAGCGTCCAGGCGGACCCACTGTCGGACCTCACGGCATCTGCTGACATCGCTGCGACACTCACCGTGTCGCTCAGTGATCCGCACGGAGAGCCGGAATCGTACACGTCATTCCCCGATATCAGCGTGGGATCGGAAGCAGATACGTCACCGGAGACGGTTAGTGCTGCTGCTATGGCAACCGGTGGCGGTTCCAGCCACACGGCTCGTGTCAATTCGCGGCGAACGGACTGAGCGGAGCTCGGATCTTCGTGTGTCATGACCGCGCTGATCCAGGCAACCAGTGGGTGTGACCGCCGTATTGTTACGGTTTGACTCTCCAGCGACGAAAGTTGTGCATGCTCAGTGATGGACGTGTCCGGATCGTGGGACCACAGCGAATCGCGGCGCCAGTTCTGTGCGGCAACTGCCAGCGCCTCGTCTCCCATCATTGAAATTCGCTGAGCGTTTGCTGCACGAGATACTGCCTTGCCATCACGGAGCGCTGTGGTTGCCAGTGTGAACGCAAGAACACCCACCACGCTGAGCGCGATCAGCACGTACGGCATTACGAATCCATGCTGCGAGCCCTGACAGTGTCCACGCCCCCTGCAGACACTGGAGTGTGAGTGGCGTACTGTCCCTGTCATGGCCGTCCTGCGCCAAGAGCGCCGCGGAGGGTGACGTCGAAACGCATCGTATCGACTGAGCTGCCTTGCAGCATGGCCATTGCGCGCGGTGCCAGCAGCTCGATCTGCATTCCGATAACGGAATCCCTTGGCGTCGAGGACGCGTCCGGGTCGGAGTATCTTATGACGTTGACCTTCATTCCCCCGCGTGAAGCGGACACGAGCGGACCGGCAACTGGCTGAACGACATCCCAGCCGGAGAAATCACGAGTTCGCCTGCCCAGCCACCACTGATTACCGCTTCGGTAATGACCGTAGCGCACCCACCGTACCACGCGCACAGCGCTTCCTGCCGCACGCGTGCCGGAAGGCAGGGCGGATATCTCGACTTTCCAGCGGTTCTGTACGGGCAGTGTGCCGCACCTGCCGGGCCCGAGTGCC
>CAYSKN010000201.1:0-5615 GCA_964431565.1 uncultured Gemmatimonas sp. | reverse complement strand
CGACCAACAGCTTAGAAGGCTGCCGCTCTATCCATCTGAGCTACTGGCGCCTACCAATCGCATCTGGTCACCGCACCGGGTGTCCGGGCCGAAGCCCCCAAGCCAGAAGCGGTCCGGAGAACCACCCCGTACACAAATCCCGACTCGCGGTCCAGCCGGGACAACCCCGTCGGTCATGTGGCATCCTCCCAACCACAAGAAACCGCCCTGCAATTCTCGGATTTTGCTACGCTGATCGGGGCGGCCGGATTCGAACCGGCGACCTCCTGCTCCCAAAGCAGGCGCGATACCGGGCTACGCTACGCCCCGCACATCAGGAGCCGCGCATAATACCTCTGAAGAGACACAAGGTCAACCGCCTATTGCGACGCACCTCAACCCCACATTCCGATCGTGAACACTTGTCCGGGAACGGGTGGCTCTCTTCTCCAAGACGCTTATCCTGGACGGACAAGCCGAAGCACACCCAGGGCAGACAGGCTCTCAAGCAACCTGGCGAACGCCAGACCGCGATGGCTTACGGCGGCCTTCTCCCCAATGCTCATCTCGGCGAAGGTACGTCCACCGAGAGCTGGCGAGGCAAACAGCGGGTCATAACCGAAGCCACCATTACCACGAGGCTCACGCAGAATGACACCTTCGATCGCCGCAGTGCGCACCAGACCATTCGTGGGCACCCCGCCACCGACTGCCGGTGACTGCTCCCACTGCAGCCGTTGTGCAGCCCAACCGTCGGGATCCCCGCTGCCACTGAGTCGTGCCGTCAACACAGCCGGCCACGCGCACGCGGCGGCACACATGTAGCGCGCAGCCCTCCCCACCTCGCCAGTCTGCCCACTGGCATTCAGAGCGGCAACAAGAAGACGATTGTTCTCCGCATCCAACTCATCGCCCTCGAGATCGAGACGTCCACTCCAGCGCTTGCTGCGAACACCCGGACCGCCACCGAGTGCATCCACACAGAGCCCCGAATCGTCCGCCAGCACCATACGCCCGGCACGTGCAGCGAACCACCGCGCCTTGGCCATCGCATTCTGGGCGAAGGTTTCATGTACCTCAAGCGACTCCTCATCCCGGCTGTAAGCGATACCTGCGTCACTCAGTGTCTCAGCCATCATACCACCTTCCAGAAGCAAGGCCGACAACTCACGCAGCTTGCCCGGACTGCGCGTAGCCAGCAGAACAGGCTGCCCGTAATAGACCGCCTCATTCTCCACTCAATCACACCTCAGCTGTGATGAACCAATCCGAGCACCCTGGCCTGCTCGCCAAATAATGTCTCTATGCCCCGGGTGGCTGAGCACAGAAGTCCGTCCAGTTCCTCACGTGCGAAAGTACCGCGCTCTCCGGTCCCTTGCACTTCCACGAAACGCCCCTCACTGCTCATCACCACGTTCATATCAACCGCTGCCCTGACATCCTCCTCGTAGTCAAGGTCCAGACGCACATTGCCATCCACCACTCCAACACTAACCGCAGCGACCCGCCGCTTGACAGGTGATATGATCACTCGCCCAGTGCTCACCATCCAAGCGAAGGCATCGTACACCGCAATGCAGGCTCCCGTGATCGCTGCGGTCCGCGTCCCACCATCAGCCTGCAGTACATCACAGTCGACCTTTACGGTGAACTCGCCGAAGTGGAAGTCATCAATCATGGCCCGCACACTGCGTCCGATGAGTCGCTGGATCTCCTGCGTGCGTCCGCCAAGCTGCTGACGCTCACGCGAAGAACGTGTGCGGGTGGCGCGCGGCAACATTGCGTACTCGGCTGTCACCCATCCGTCGCCGGTGCCTTTTTTCCAGGCAGGAACGCCCGTTTCAACCGAAGCGGCGCACAAGACGCGTGTATCGCCAAAGGTTACGACGCAGGAACCCTCCGCGTATGGAGCAGCCCCACGTTCGATGGCGACTGCACGCAGCGCGTCATCAGCACGGCCACTGCGTGCTCGCGGAATCAGGAGTTCAGCCAAGGAGTCTCTCTATGATTGAGGTTGTCGATTGCCCGGACTCAATCGGGACGACCACCACGCGCCCGCCGCGCGCAGTCACGACATCGGCTCCCACTATGGTATCAGGAGAGTAGTCTCCGCCCTTCACGATCACGTCTGGCAGAATACGCTCAACAAGAGCGGCCGGTGAATCTTCATCGAAAACCACCACAGCGTCCACAGCTTCGAGCGCTGCCAGCACTATGGTTCGGTCAGCGATATCCCGTACGGGACGCGCCGCGCCCTTTAATCGCTTCACCGAGGCGTTGCTGTTGACACCAACGACCAGCGCCGCACCCTCACGTCGAGCTGCATCAAGCACTTCTATGTGTCCCGGATGGAGCAGATCGAACACGCCATTGGTGAAGACCACGGCACCCTCTATCTCCCTGCGCCAGGCGGCAACCGCCTCCCAGGTCATGATCTTCCTCTCCGGACGGCGAGGCAGGTCGGCTATCACCATTGTGACTGCATCCCTTCAACGATGTCGTTCATGAGACTCTCAAGCGCATTGCGACGCCCGGCCTTCTCGGAGCCTTCCGCGTACTGCCCTTCACGCATCAAGGCACTCCTCTTGAACAACGGACGTTCCGTGGCCTGCTCAATGATTTCGATATCGACGGTGAGCTGCAGTCGACGTCGAGCGGAGGTGGTCTGCCTGCTGTCCGCACTGACCCCGGCAGGAAGATCGACATCATACTTGGTGATGACCCCACGAACCACCAGGTCGGCACGGGCTTCCGGCGCCTCGCGAAGATTGAGTCGTTCGCGCAAGGTCTTCCTCAACTCATCGAACAGTTCACGTTGCACTTCGGGCGAAGCTGTCTGGTTGTCGAACGGCTGAATAGCCACCGTCTTGATGTTGCGTGGCAAGCCGCCACCACCCGAAAAACTGTAGCAGGCGGAAACCGCCATGGTCATGACGGCCGCCAGTGTGCAGATCAGCCGCAATGAGATCCTGTGGACCACCGGTGCCGGCTCAGGGCCGGCGCCAGATCGATGCATCGAATTCCTCTACGTAGGTGGTGTCCGTCACGACAATGCTCAGGCGACGCTTGCCCCGTTCATGAACATACTGTACGTGCCAGCGACCGTCTGCAGCCCTTCGACGATCGAGCCATTCGACCGTTCGGCCCTTCTCGATGTGTTCGACCCGTTGCAGGCCATCGTTCACGACGGTCACACGCCAGGCCCGACCATTGGAGTCGGAAGCATCCTTTCCGTGCAGAACGCCCAGATCGGCTCTGAGTGTGTCGCCGGTTCTGCGGGCAACAGTATCGGGTGCCTCAGGCAACGCGAGACGGCCCAGAGAAGCCCAGAGAAGAGGCGGAGGTGGAAGCAACCGGTTCACGAAATCGCCTCCGGGGGTGCTCAGCAAGCTGTCGATGAGGATCGCGTATCCGCCCGCCATCCCGTTGCGAAGAAAGAAATCCAGTCGAGCACTGTCCGCCCCCTGCACGCGGACAGCTCCATCTCCATTGGCTTCAAAAGTCTCGTCGCCGTATGACCAGGTGAAGCGCAACTGATGAGGTCGGCGGTCGATCAGGAGGTCGGGCAACACTGCCGGCACTGGCACTCCGGCGAGTGGTCGTGCTCTTGGGACACAAGCCGCAAGGCCGGAGATCGTCAGTATCCCGGCAAGAAGCAGCGTCGTTCGCAATCGACCGGAGCAAACCCTCGTCACTCGATCCCGTTCCCGCTCATGCGCTCACGCTCACATGTTCCACCGGCTGCAGCACCTTCCAGCCATTTCCGCACATCGGCCGGCAATCTCGTGGGCCTTCCTTCGGTGTTTGTGCTGACAAGGGATGTGGTTGCCCGTACCAGCGATACCTCAGCTCCACCGGCATCGACGCGGACTACATGGTAAGAAAAGGACATGCCTCGCGATCCCACCGAGATCAGTTTCGTGTAAACACGAATCAGATCGTCGTATCGCGCTGAGGCATGGAAACGGATGCTGGCGTCTGCAACAGCGAGCAGCACACCCCGCCGCTCCAGATCGGCGTAAGAGCAGCCAGCTGTCCGTATGAAGTTGGTGCGACCTATCTCACACCAGATCAGGTAGTTGGCATGGTACACGACGCCCATCTGGTCGGTTTCGGCGTAGCGCACCCTGAGTTCGGAGACGGTCTCAAGCGGCATGAAGGGAAAATGTCTCGCAGTGGTACAGCGAGGCAACGCAGCGCTGGAACAGGATTTGTTCCTTGTCCCCTGACGCGTTAGACTGCCCTCGTGCTGCCCACCCCGTGCTATGTCATCGGAGATGTGCATCTCGGCGTGGCTCCGCCAGAGGCCGAAAGCGATCTTCTCCGCCTGCTCCGTGCCATCCCGGTCGATGGTAAGTCGCTGGTGATAATGGGTGATCTGTTCGACTTCTGGTTTGCCTGGGGCCATGTGATGCCCCGGGTGGGGTTCCGCACGCTGGCCGCACTGGCCGAGTTGCAGGAATCCGGGACACCGGTGCTCTGGATTGGCGGGAACCACGACTGCTGGGGTGGTGACGTGCTTCAGACCGAAACCGGGATCAGCTACACGCTTGATCCCTGGCTTGGCCGGATCGGACCGTGGTATACGATGTTGGCACACGGTGACGGGCTCCGGGAAAAAGAGGACGCGCCTTACCGGCGGTTGCGCCGCGTACTGAGACACCGGGGGGCCATCAGAGCATTCTCGTGGTTGCACCCGGACATCGCGACGTGGATAGCAGCCAAGTCGTCGGATACGAGCCGTGGAGCACGGGCGCGCGACGGTGGTGCGGGATTGCTGAGCATCGGCAGTGCTGTTCTCGCACAGCCCGACGGACCGAAGGTGGTGGTACACGGGCATTCTCACGTCCCGATCCTCCGGTCAATCGGTGATGGCGTCTATGCCAATGCCGGGGCGTGGTATCTCGACCGACAGTACTTGGTTATTGAGGACGAGGCAATCACGTTGCGGCAATGGAGTAAGGACGCACCGCCAGAGGTCCTCGGCCGTGTCATACCTCGTGACGAGGCAAGGCTTCCCAGGCCTTGAATGCCCAGGAATCCGGAGGCAGGAAGCGGGGCTCGGGCTTCAGCATGCGTTCGGTGGGGCAGATTCAGCTGGCCGTGCGTGAACCGACGAGCACAGTGCAATGTCCCTGCCCGGGAGGGTAGGTTGTTGAACAAGGCCCACGGCATGTGTGGCTGGTAGATGCGGCGCATAAGGGATGGCGCCGCGGGAGAAGCGAACAACCCATAAGAGGGCTGATCATGCTGGTTCAGGACATGATGCAGACTGACGTGAAGACGGCGGCGCCCGATGACAACGTCACAACCGTGGTTCAGACGATGGCAGACAGCCGTATTTCCGGGATCCCCGTCGTGACCCGAAGCGGGAAACTGCTGGGAGTAGTCTCCTCCACAGACATTCTGCAGGGGACTTCAGAGCACAGCGACCCGGTGGACAGGAACCGGTTCTTCACTCATACCAGCGCGCAGGATATCATGACGGCCAACCCTCATACCATAGCTTACGATGCAGAGGTTCGGCACGCGGCTCAACAGATGCTCTATCTGGACGTACGTCGGCTGTTCGTAGTCGACGGTGACAGGCTGGTGGGCGTGATCTCCCAAACGGACATTGCGCAAGCAATGGGTAC
>CAYSKN010000200.1:0-5674 GCA_964431565.1 uncultured Gemmatimonas sp. | reverse complement strand
AGCGATCCGCCTCTTCATCGTCGAAATAGACGCCGGCAAACACCAGCGCCTTTGCGTTGGCCCAGAGATGATTGCCGAGCAGGTGATACTCTAGGCGAGCAGCGAGCTGTCGAGCCTGCATCGCAAGACTCAGCGTCGCGCTACCGGACAGCCCGGGCACGCCGCGCCCGCGCATCCCAATATCCCATTTGATCCAGTTGACGATGCGCAGCGACAGCGGATATGGCTCCCAGCCCGTTCCGATCCTGCGCAAGGACGGCGGGGGGTTTCCGACGATCCAGCGATCGACGAGTTCGCGCTGCTCATCCGACGAAATCCGGTCATCCGTCAGCCAGTCGAAATAGTGCAAATGATAGCGCCACAGTCGCGAAATCGACGGGGCGTCCCAACCAACTTCTTGAAGCCGCAGAGAGCGATTCAGGAATGTAAAAGTATCAGGTAGTTGCAGTATTCCCGTGCGCGGAATTGGCCGCTGCCACGATGCCGGGAACTCGGGCTTACGAACCGACGGGGGGCGCCGCGCATCTGCAGCCGGCCTGTACAGCCGAAACCAGAGACGCCCATACCACTGGACGGGGCGCAAGTATCTTACAGTGTGCCACCATCGCGCGGCCTGACTTATTAATTCAGCCGACGGCAAAGACACTCGCGTACATTGCCCGGTGCTCATGCCGACGCAGTAGTCGTGCGTCGACCAGCGCACGCTGGAACCGCCCTCGCAACGATCTGAAATTACCCAGCTGCAACCCGATCACTCGGAGCTGCCCGCCTGCCGGTCCCGACTCGATCCGCTTGCCGGGAAGAGATCAGACGACACACATGAGACCGCACGGCTCAAGGCTATCGTCGTGCGCCCGACTTCGAACAGCTCGTCGAGGGATATTGGTGGAGGACCGCCGGTCTTGACCGCGTCGACAAAAGCTTGCGCGCAACCCTTCTGCCCTTTGTCTTGACGCCACAGGATCATCGACTTGAAGCGCGGCCAGCCGAAGCCGAATAGCCTTCTGAAATTGTCGAGCTGAAGCACTCGGCCCGCCGCGAAAACCTCCAATCGCTCCTTGGGGAACAACTTACTACCGTTGGCGAAGTATTGAATCGTCCCGATCGAACCGTCTGCGAAACCCAAAGAAACAGCAGCCGTATCGCCGGTGGGTGAACTCATGCGCAGAACGGTATGCTTATCGATGTTGCTTCCCGCCAGAAAACGCAACAGGTCGACAAAGTGACACGCCTCCCCGATGATGCGGCCTCCCCCTACGGCGGCATTTTGGGTCCAATGATCTGCGGGAATTGGCCCTGCATTCACGGTCATCACGAAGGCCCTTGGCCCAACCGAGCCGCCGAGCAGTTCCTTGATCTTCTTTACGTGCGGCGCATAGCGGCGGTTAAAACCAACCATCAACAACGGACGCGTACCGGCCTCTTGCGCTGTGCGATAGGCCTCTTTGATACGGTGAAGCTCGTCGACGGTGAGGGCCAGCGGCTTTTCCACGAACACGTGCTTTCCCGCCGTCAAGGCCCGACAGACGAGCTCCGCATGGCTGTCGTGACGGGTCGCAACCACCAGCGCATCGATCCGCGGATCCGCGAACAATCTCTCTGTATCAGTGGTTGCCTCGTCGAATCCATACCTGCGGCCGGCGTAGACACCGCTCAGGCCCGCGCTCGACGCGATACTGTGTAATCTTGCTCCGGCGGCCTTGAACGCAGGTATAAGGACGCCTGTCGCATAGTTTCCCGAGCCGATGAACCCCACGGACACCGCTTTGCCATGAGCGGTACCGGCGGCGGGTCTGGCGGCGTGCAGGCTCACCGTGCGCGCATCTCGATTAACTTCGATACCGGGGTACTCGAGCAAGATCCCAAGTGCAGGATCGGATCCGGCAATCAGCTCATACGCGGCCTGCGCGTCGCCGATACCAAAACGGTGCGATATCAGCGGCTTCATATCCAGCTGCCCCGCTACCATCATGTCGAGGATCGCCTCGAAGTTGCGCTGCTCCGTCCAGCGCACGAAACCAACCGGGTAATCAAAACCCCGTTCCTCGTACGCAGGATCGTAACGACCAGGCCCATATGAGCAAGATACCTGAAACGTAAGCTCCTTCTCGTAGAAGTCCGCTCGAGAGAGCTCCAAGCCCGCGACTCCAACGAGAACGATGCGACCACGTTTCCGACACATGAGCGCCGCTTGGTGCATGGGCTCGCTGCTCGTGGTGGATGCAGTCACTATCACGGCATCTATTCCACGGCCTCGCGAGAATTCATGCGCTGCGGCAATTGGATCCTCGCCGCGGGAAAGATCCACAACCTCCGCGCCAAACCGCTTCGCGAGTGCGAGCTTGCGGGAGTCGTAGTCAAGGCCGAGTACGCGGCATCCGTGCGCACGCAACAGCTGCACGGTGATGAGCCCGATCAATCCCAGGCCGGTGACGGTGATCGCCTCACCCAACGTCGGCTGTACCAAGCGAATTCCCTGCAATCCTATGGCCCCGACGACCGTGAAGGCCGCTTCGTCGTCGGAAACCCCGTCGGGCACCCTGGCACACAGATTCATTGGAACGGTAACAACTTCCGCATGCTTGCCGTTCGACACCACCCGTTCGCCAGCGGCGAACCCGCCAACACCCGCGCCGATTTCCTTGATCACTCCGACATTGCAATAACCCATCGGCAGCGGCTGATCGAGCTTGTTCAGTACGGCCTCGATCGTCGGTATCAACCCGTCGGCCTTGATCTTGTCAAGTACCATCCGGACCTTGTCGGGCTGCTGCCGGACCTTGCCGACCAAGCTGGCTTTGCCAAAATTCACCAGCATGCGCTCGGTACCGGACGACACCAGCGTCCGTGAAGATGCAACCATCAGATGCCCGTCCTTCACAACAGGACAGGGAACATCGGCGACTTCTGTTTCACCTGTTTTCAACGACTGAAGCAATTGTTTCACCGGAAGAGCCCTTTTGCCGTGAGTCAAGGATCCGCCCGATGCCGGCCGGCGACCAGCGCATCCTTTTCCGGCCTGCGTGGATAGTTGATGAGCACGGCGCGGTACCTCCCCTTGAACACGAACAGGCTGCCGACTGCCGCGCCGACAATTCCGAAGCTGTCGATGAGCTGGCGCACATGCTCCAGAGAGCCCGCACCACCCAACGCTGTAACGGGTAGCGTCACCGCCTCTCGCACCTGGAAAATCAGCTCCAAATCATACCCTTCCATGGTTCCATCGTTGTCGATTGAATTGACAATGATCTCCCCTGCGCCGAGCTGCTCCATTTGTATGGCAAACTCCACAGGACTCCTACTAGTCGCCTCCTTTCCATTATGGGTCCGGAGCGTGTACTCCCTGCTCTTCCCGCTGCGCTTGACGTCCATCACAGCAACAACACTCTGCGCGCCCAACGTCGCAGCCATCTTGGTCACAAGCGCGGGATCGGCAACTGCTGCGGCACTGATGGCCACTTTCTCGACACCCATGCCAATGATCTTCTCCGCCTGCTCGACCGATCGCACTCCGCCGCCATAGCACAGCGGCATTCGGCACTCTGCAGCAAGATTACGGATCATCGCGTAATCCGGCTCCTTTCCCAGCGTGGTGGCATCAATATCCAGCACCACCAGCTCATCGACCTCTTTCTCGTTGAAGATCTTGACTGCATTGATCGGGTCACCTAAGTACTTAGGGTCCTCGAATTTTACCGTCTTGACCAGCCCGCCATTCTTGATCAGCAGGCACGGAATCAACCTTGCACGCAACATGTCCTAAATCTCTGCGAAATTCTTCAAGAGACTGATGCCCCATTGATGGCTTTTCTCCGGATGGAACTGCACACCGTAGACATTCGATGCCCCTACGCTTGCTGCAAATACCTGGTTGTACTCTGTACGCGCGAGTACGTGCTCACGACTGGCCGGCTCAAAATAATATGAGTGAAGAAAATAGAACCGAGCCTGGGTGGCCAGGTCTCTGAACAGGCCTGCGCCGTCAAGCGGCTGCACGTCGTTCCAGCCCATGTGCGGAAGGTGAGTCCTGCCCGAAAACCCCGAGACGTCGAATCGCCTGACTTCTCCCTGGATCCAACTCAACCCCGGAAGCGACCCTTCATCGCTTCGATTCGCGAGCATCTGCATGCCCACGCAGATTCCCAGCACCGGCTTTGCCTCATACAGCACGGCCTTCTCAAGTGCATCCCGTATACCGGAGGAATTGAGCCGCTGCATCGCCCAGTCGAAAGCGCCGACACCCGGCAGAATGATTCGATCTGCAACCCGCAGCTGCTCCGGGGTCTGTGCAAATGCTACCGGCACACCGAGCCGGTTATAGATATTGGCGATGGCCTGGACATTGCCGGAACCATACTGAACGATGGCGATCATCTCTTTCCGCCCCGTTCCAAGCCCACCAGCCTCATGAACCTTGATCCAATCCTGTAGATGCTTTCCTGCGACCGGTAGTCGCGATAAGACTTGTTCGGCGCATCCATGTATCCCTGTAGTTCCTCCACCGAAATGCCGAGCTTCGTCGCCACGTATTCGAAATCCTGCGCCACCGTCGACTCGTCGTAAGCTGGGCGGGAAAGTCTCTCGAGCGCCTCCTCCCTCGTCATCTGGCCTGTGAGAATCAGGCTCGAGTACTGGACCTTACGTGTGTCATATCCGAACTTCCTAGGTAGCCAATAGCTCTCGTAGAACCTTGTGAACCGGGACTCGAAGTGCTTCTGCGGATAGGGCTGCCACCCGAACTTCTCCTGCAGCAGATGCATCGCCTCCTGTTTCACGTATGGCGTGTAATTCAGCGGCGTGACCACCCTGATATTCTTGATGTATCGCAAGTACACTTTGTGCCGAAGAATAGTTGTCAGCGGGAACCTGATCAGTGGTCGAGTGCCAAACCGAGCGTGAATATCCCGTAGCTGGATCGAATCGGACTGATAGTACATCCACTCAATCGGGTTCCTGATGCACTCCGTCGACAGATTCGCGCCCGTAAGGATGTGCTTGACACCATGCCGCTCTGCGAAAGCGTACATAGTCGCGAAAAAAGCGTGGTCTTGCGGCGTATCGATGTGCGGTACGCCCGCCTTAAAGTATGCCAGCTGCAGGTCGCGCATCTCGTCCCAGTCGATGACTTCCGTATACAGATGCAGGTCCAACCCGTCTATCAGTCTCTCGATGTTGTTGACCGCGATCTGGGAATTCCATCCAGCGTCGACGTGAAAAACCAAGGGCTTGAGCCCAAGCTGACTCTTTGCCAGATATGTAAGGTATGAGCTGTCGATTCCGCCGCTCATGCCGATGATGCAGTCGAATTCCCTGCCGCGGCCTTCGTCCTTGATGCGCTCGACGATCTTCTGCAGGGTGCGCACACCGCGCCCGTCTGTATGCCAGTTAGGCAGGATATTTTCATAGAAATTAGTGCAATGGTCGCAAACGCCGCGCGCATCGAACACGATCTTCTCGTCGGTAGTGTCCATGACGCAGTTGGCACAAATCGTTACACTCTGCACTTGCCTAGGCTCCCTCTGCGGCCGCAAGGAACTTTTCAACATCATGGAAATACGGGGCCAATTGGCGCAGCCGCCGCTCGTCCATTGACCACCACTGCATTACCAGCAGTCGCCGGATGATTTCGTCGCTGAAACGATACCTGATGTGTCGCGCCGGGTTGCCGCCTACG
>CAYSKN010000199.1:0-5709 GCA_964431565.1 uncultured Gemmatimonas sp. | reverse complement strand
CTCCGGCCCAAAAGTCGACAATCAGTGCCGGGTACGGGGCAGGAGGATCAGATCAGCACATGTCCGGGCGTTCTGGAGGGATCAGCGATTCAGCCATTTCTGCCGTGCAAAACAATGCAATGGGCGTGTGCGTCACAATTCTGCATGAAACAAGGCTATTTCTCCATTGCAGAGCCCCGGGGATTGAGGAACGAAGCCCGGGGCTCCATTGACGACACTACTCCCGTGACAGCGCTGCCGGGGACCAGTTGAGGCCAAGGGCCAACGTCTCGTCACCGCCTACTACGTCGGAACCACTGAATGTAGCAGCCACCCGGACGCCGAATTGCCGGTTCACCTGCCAGTGAGCACCAAGGTCGAAGTTGAGGCTTGCCGTGAGCCTGCTGCGGCCGCGCCCTCCGGCAAACCCGGGACGACAGGTACTGCACTGGTCAATCGACACACGCGGATGTACAAACGGCGTAAGGGACATGTCGTCTTCGAGCGCGAATGTGTGCCCGACACTGGCCCCGATGGGGATACGGAAATACGAGCCGCTTCCGAATGAGGCCCCGGCGCCTGCCGTGAGCAGTACATCCAGAGGTTGATCGCCCGCGGCACGCACGAGTTCCTTGCCCAGGCCCACCCCGAGAAACAAGAGCGGATCACCCTCCCCCTTGGGGTCGGCAAATCCGCCGTCGAACTGCCAGTGCATGGCCTGGCCAGCCGACTCGCGCCACTGGAACAGCAGTGTGGTACCAGCGCCGCCCACTATAGCTCCGGTATAGTCCCTCACGCTCGCTGAGGGCGTCTGCAGAGCCGGATAGTTGAACGCCTGCGCCTCCACGGCGGACGTTATAGACAAAGCACCGGCAATGGCGCTGCACACCGCAGCCGCGCGGATACAGCCGGCAAGTGGCGTCACCGACCGATACAGTGAACGTGACAGACGGTGAGGGCATCGTGTATGCGCGACTGTCGGCATGAATACTCCTGTCATGGGCACTCCTGAATATTGGGGCGAAGCACTGTCTTACGGCATTTTCCGCGAACAGTTCCAGTTGACCGCTCCGTTCTGGGGTGGCCCGGTCACGATAGCCCAATGCGTCCCATGAGGGCAACGAAAGCCAACGCCCCGCTCAAGGGCGGGGCGTTAACCGGAGTATCAGCAGCGTGATTCAGCGCACACGCGAACGATAGGTGCGTGAGAGGCGGACGGTGGTTCCGTCGCCCAGCGTAAGAAGGCCATCCCCGCCCGGCAACGGGCTCAACTCCCTCACCCGGTCCATATTGATCACCATGCGACGATGAATGCGTACGAATTGGCGCGGATCCAGCGCTTTCTCAATGGCTGATATGGTGCCGCGTGTACGATAAACATGCTCTCCGGCACGCAGTCTTATGTAGTTTCCATCGGCTTCGAACCAGTCCACATCAGCCAGAGTTATGAACCGCGTCCGTCGCCCTTCGCGAACGAGCATACGCAGTGGCTGTTCACTGCGACCTTCGCGCTGACTGCCATCTTCATGCGAGAGATCGAGAACCACTGCCCTGCCGTCGGGGCCTAACCTCGCATCCTGCGACCGGGAATAGGCTGATCTCCGCCTTGCTGGCACCAAAGTAGCGTTGCCGCTGTGCAGGGTGCGACTCTGACCGTTGGCGCCAACCATCCCCGGTGCATTGGCAGCGGGATCACGCGGGCCGGCGTTTGCCTCACTCGTTACGACGCTGCCGCGCGTAATAGCTAGACCGGCATGTTCGCCGTCCTTGCCTCCTGCACCGTTCCATGGGACGCGGGCCAACGGCGCAATCGAACCCTGAAGAGGGGTCCCTGCGCCGGCTGCCCGCAGTGAGTCCGCCAGCGAGCCATCGACGTCAGCACCGGAACAAAAGGAACCCCGCACCTCACCGATCAGGCGCTGTAGGTCGGTCGCCGTGCGCAGAAGCGCAAGCCGCAGGATCTCCTGCCGCGCTCGCGCAAGCGCCTCGGTGATCCGCCGGAGAGGGCAGGGCCACGATACGAAATCCGTTGCCTGCAGCTCGAAAGCCGCGACCGCATCCTCATCCCTGTCGCCAATGAAGATGAGTGATGGCGGCCGCTCCGATTGCGGCAGGGCACGAATGAACGGGAAGCCCAGTCCATCGGACGTCATGGTGGCCACGATCGCAATTTCCACGGGCGGAGACGACAACGCCACGAGAGCGGCCGCTGGTTCTGTAACCGGTCCGATCAACGTGAAATCCATGGAATCGACCAGATCTGCCACATGTTGTCGAAGATCGGGCGGGACATGACCGAGTATAGCTACTCGCAGAGACATGTGACGAAAGGAAAGCACCGACGAAATACCGTCAGTGGCGATGACACACAGGGGCCACGGAAGCTGCTGCCCAAGAGACTAACGCTCGAAGCTCCGGGTGCGTTGCATTCTGCCACTCAGCTCAGCGTGCCATGCATTCCATTGCAGCATTACAGCGCCGGCAGCAACGCCGACACACAGGTGCGGACTCCTGAATGCGCCCTGCCTCAGGTACGCATTCACACGGCGGGAGTCAGATGGCGCCTGCCTGCTCCGTAACTACACGTACCTCGTTGTCGACTACCTGCAGGAAGCCACGATCGACCGTGAATCGCCGTTCTCCTTCCTTCGTATCTATGCGCAGTATTCCCTTTCCAAGAAGGGTCATCAACGGTGCGTGCATGGGAAGGATTCCCACCTCTCCATCGAACGCTGGCACGACAACAGCATGCGCAGCGCCCTGGAAGAGCACACGCTCAGGTGAAATGACCGAGACCTTGAGTGTGGTACTCACCGATCAGGCCTGCAGCTTCTTCGCGTTGGTGACCACATCGTCGACACCACCGGCCATGAAGAACGCCTGCTCCGGCAGATGATCGAACTCACCGTCGCAGATCCGTTCGAAACTGGAAATGGTCTCCTCCAGCTTGACGTACTTGCCGGGTGTGCCGGTGAACTGCTCCGCCACAGCAACTGGCTGCGACATGAAACGCTGCAGGCGGCGTGCACGGCCAACGATCTTCTTGTCGTCCTCCGAGAGCTCATCCATACCAAGAATGGCGATGATGTCCTGGAGTTCCTTGTAGCGCTGCAGAATGCGCTGAGTTGTCGTAGCCGCAGCGTAGTGGCGCTCGCCAACATACTGCGGATCGAGAATGCGCGATGTGGAATCGAGAGGATCAACCGCGGGATAAATGCCCAGTTCGGTGATCTTGCGATTGAGCACAACCGTGGCGTCGAGGTGCGCGAAAGCCGTGGCAGGTGCAGGATCGGTGAGGTCGTCGGCGGGAACGTAGATGGCCTGCACGGACGTTATCGAGCCGCTTCTGGTGGAGGTGATGCGTTCCTGCAGTTCGCCCATCTCCGTTGCCAGCGTGGGCTGGTATCCCACAGCTGAAGGCATGCGCCCGAGCAAGGCAGAGACTTCGGACCCTGCCTGCGTGAAACGGAAGATGTTGTCGATGAACACCAGCACGTCCGCATTTTCCTGATCGCGGAAGTACTCCGCCACTGTGAGGCCTGCCAGCGCAACGCGCAGCCGGGCACCAGGCGGCTCATTCATCTGGCCGTAGATGAGCGCCACTTTGTCGAGAATGCCCGCTTCCTGGAACTCCAGATAGAGATCGTTCCCTTCACGCGTGCGTTCACCCACACCACAGAATACTGAACGACCACCGTGGCCCTTGGCCACGTTGTTGATGAGTTCCTGAATGATGACGGTCTTGCCGACACCGGCGCCACCGAAGAGACCGATCTTGCCGCCCTTGACGAACGGTGCGACGAGATCGACGACCTTGATTCCTGTTTCAAAGACCTCTGTCTTGGGTTCAAGGCTGACGAAGTCGGGCCGCTTGCGGTGAATGGGCCAGCGTTCGACGTCGGCAGGAATCGGCGCCCCTTCATCGACCGGTTCGCCGAGCACGTTGAGAATGCGGCCCAATGCCGCCGTGCCGACCGGCACGGTAATGGACGACCTTGTGTCGATCACGTCCATGCCACGCGTAACGCCATCGGTGCTGGACATGGCAACCGCCCGCACCTGATTGCGGCCTATGTGCTGCTGCACCTCTGCGGTCACTGTGATGTGTGAACCGTCCGGTGCGGTGGTATTGACCACGACGGCGTTGTAGAGCTCGGGCAGGTGGTCGTTCTCGAACGCCACGTCGATGACGGGACCGATGACCTGAACGATCTTGCCGACAGCGGCGGGAGCGACGGTGGTAGCCATGTATTCGTGCCTGATATGGTGAAACGTCAACCCTGCAATGCCGATGCACCGCCGACGATCTCGGCGATTTCCTGAGTGATCTGCGCCTGGCGCGCCGAGTTGTAGGTACGCTTGAGCACCTGCAACAGCTCGGTCGCGTTATCGGTCGCACTTTTCATGGCTGTCCGCTGCGCGCTCTGAAAGCCTGCCTCCGTTTCCACCAGCGCACGGTAGACCGAATTGCGCACATAGAGCGGCAGCAGTGCCTCCAGAATGGATTCCGCGGACGGTGCCAGGATGAAATCGTGCTGCAGACCCTCGTTGGCCTGCGATGGTGCTGCCACGGGGAGCACCTGATCGGTGGTGGGGGGGGTCGAGAGCGCCGACACGTACCTTGCGTAAGTGACATGCACAGCATCAAGTGAGCCGGCTGCAAAGCGCTGCATGAGTTCATCCATGAGCGATGCTGCATCGGCCGGCGACGGCTTATCTGTGATGTCGGTACGCTGTGATGCGATGGCGCGATTGACGTAGCGGAAGAAGCCGACTCCCTTGCGACCAACCACATGGAGCTCGACGGTGAGGCCACCTGATTCGAACCCGGCTATGCGTGCCCGTGCTTCCTTGATGAGGTTGGCATTGAACGCACCGCAAAGACCGCGATTGGCCGTGAGAACCACGAGTGCCACCGTGCGTGGGGCGTGCGGCAGCCTGAGCAGCGGAAAGCGGTCGGCCAGATCGGGTGAGTGGACGTGCGAGAGCACCTGACCGAGGGCCAGCGCGTAGGGGCGCGCCGAAGTGACCCGATCGGTGGCCCGCTTGAGCTTGGACGTCGCAACCATTTCCATGGTGCGCGTTATTTTCCGGGTGTTCTCGGTGGAGCGAATGCGCCCCTTGAGTTCCTTGCCCTTGGCCATGGTCCTTCTTCAGCGCTTGTTATACTGCTCGATGGCACGCCGGAGATCGGCCTCGCTGTCCTTTGAAAGCACCTTGGTCGTACGTATGGCGTCGAGCACCTGAGGGAACTGTGTTCGTGTGAATTCGAGAAAACCCTTTTCCCACGCACGCACCTTGTCCGTCGCTATCGCATCAAGGAAGCCGTTGGTTACGGCGTAGATGACGATCACCTGCTCCTCGGACGGAAGGGGGGAATATTGTCCCTGCTTCAGGATCTCCACCGTACGCGCCCCGCGCTCAAGCTGTCGCTTGGTAGCAGCATCGAGATCAGACGCAAAGGCGGCGAAAGCCTCGAGTTCGCGATACTGCGCGAGGTCGAGACGGAGACGACCTGCCACCCCTTTCATGGCCTTTGTCTGAGCCGAACCACCGACGCGCGACACCGATATGCCCACGTTTACCGCGGGACGTATGCCGGCGTTGAACAGATCCGTCTCGAGGAAGATCTGACCGTCGGTGATCGAGATCACGTTGGTGGGAATGTAGGCCGAGACGTCGCCGGCCTGTGTCTCGATGATCGGCAGCGCGGTAAGGGAACCGCCGGGC
>CAYSKN010000198.1:2430-5738 GCA_964431565.1 uncultured Gemmatimonas sp. | reverse complement strand
GCTCGTTGTGCCCTTTCACCTGACTGCCGAGACCGAGACTGAAGCGGCCTTTCGACAATGTCTGCAGCACCCACGCCGCCTGCGCCGTCACCATGGGGCTTCTTGGAAAGGCCACGGCGACGTTGGTCGCAAGCTGCACCCGCCGCGTGTGCTCGGCAGCGAGTCCCAAGGGCACGAAGGGGTCGTGGCCATATTCGGGCATGGTCAGGTTGTCGAAGCCGAGAGATTCGAGCTCGGCGGCATTACTTGTAAAGGACAACAACTCGAGCGGCGGCTGTCCCTTGCCGCCATATTGATCTCCGCCAGGGGCGAGCAGTGCAGTACCGATGCGCATCACTGCATATCCTCGAATCGCGCAAGCTCCCGGTACCAATGCGGCAAGACCAAACAAGCAATACCTACTTCGAAAACTAGAGACTCATTTCCGGAAACCATTTCGCTCCTCGTCAGTTACTACAGCCCAGATGTTCGCACTATGCCAGTGAGAGCCATTGGCCCTAGAGGACAACACATCGTCCTTGTCTATTACTTACCCTCGAACTTTGGCGTACGCTTCTCCATGAATGCGGCGACACCCTCTTGGAAATCACAGCTCCGCATCAGTGGAAACACCTGCAAATAGACGCGCTGAATGTGCTCTGCAAAGCCTTCGCCGAGCCCCGCGCGCATCATCCGCTTCGCGGCTTGCACAGCCAATGGCGCGCCCGCGGCGATCTCATCCGCAAGGGTGCGCGCTGATGTAAGCAGTTCGGGAGCTTCCACAACGTGGTTTATGAGTCCGAGCTCGCGTGCGTCGGCTGCCGAGAGCGTGCGCCCAGCAAAGACGATTTCGGCGGCCTTCGACCAGCCGATCAATCGCGGTAGGAGCCAAGTGCCCCCCGTTTCCGGCAATATTCCCCGCTTCGTGAATGAAGCCGACAGCTTGGCATGCGCTGCACACAGCCGAACATCACAGCCGAGTGCAAGATCGAGCCCAAAGCCCGCTGCTCCACCATTGATAGCGCAAATCACCGGGGTATCCAGCTGATGGAGAACGACGGGCGGGAAGCTCCGCAGATCGAGCGTAGGTGCAAGCTCGAATCCACTTTTCGCAACACCTTCATCGCTCGCAGCATCTTGCAGGTCGAGTCCTGCACAAAATGCCCGGCCTGCTCCAGTGAGAATTATCGCACGCACACCAGAATCCTTGTCGCATGCCAGCAGCGCCTCTGACAACGCGTACAACATGGACTGGGATATTGTGTTCATGCGCTCGGGGCGGTTCAGTGTCAGCGTTGCAATGGAACCATCGTATTCGAGAAGGATATCGCTCATCGAAATTCTCCTGGACAACACCTCAGAAGCACCAGTGACCAGTGGTCCTGCCAATCCTCTCTATCCTCATCTCGATATCAATGGACGCTTGAGGGTGAAGTAAACTCATCGACTCTAGCGTGCGTGCTCTACATCATGCCCCTCACCCCACAACGCACGCGCTCAGCGTGAGAAGTGACCTCGCGCCCGTTGACACGAGCGGGCAATATTAGAACTCGTAGACCAAGTCGACGCCTGCTGAACGCGGCGCGCCAAACTGGGCGCTGATAATTCCGAGATTCGTCGTTGACAAGCGGTAAATCTCATCGCTTAAGTTCTTTCCCCACGCTGCAATTCGGAACGAACCCCTGCCAGGCACCGGAATACTCGCAAGTTGTATTCGCGCATTCCAGATCTGGTAACCCGGAGAGAGCGTGTTAGCAATGGGACCGGAATAGAACTCGTCCTGCTTGCGGTAGTCAATATGAAGGCTGAGGTTCCCGAGCGCAGTTTGAGGAAACTCGTAGTCCACGCCGGCGCCGAAATGCCACTTCGGCGCATTCTGGATGTGCCTTACGGACGCTAGCTCTACCCCATTATCGATGTAGGAGTTGTACTTACCGTCAAGCAGAGAATAGTAGAAGTTAACACTAAAGCCTTCCGCAAGTATCGCAGTCGACTCCAATTCTATGCCCTTGATCTCAGCACCGCCCGCGTTCAGCGTATCGGCATATATTGGCGGCGTGCGAGCCTGATCGACCTGCAGGTCGTCGTACTTGTTCCTGAAGGCTGCGACATTCAGCCGCAGCCGTCTCTCCAGCAATTCGGACTTAACGCCAAACTCCCAAGCCTCAACAGTCTCTTGTGCGAATCCCAAGCCGAAGAAAGTGGGAAGACTTTGAGTGTTGTAACCTCCCGCGCGGTAGCCGGTGGAGAACTTCGCATAGCTGCTCACAGAATCTGTGAAGTTGTAATCGATTGTGACCGCAGGATCGAACGAGCTAAAGTCTCGATCGCCCGCCACAATTAGACCTTGGAACGCGGGAGCTAATCCGGGATGGTCGAAGGTCTTAACCGCCTTGCGCGAGTCCTCCGTATAGCGCATCCCGAGCGTAAGACCCATGCGATCGTTCAGTACCGGCGGCGTCCATGTCGCCTGACCGTAAATCGCCGCCGATCGTCCGTTGGCAGCTACGTGAAAGATGTCCAGTAGAGCCCCGCCCCCGTATGCAGAAGTGAGAGCTTCGTTGCTGTCTTCCTCGAAATAAAACAGACCCGTGGCGTACTTCAAGCGGCCCCAGAAAGTGTCGCCTACGAGCTGAATCTCTTGGGAAATTTGGTCCTGATTCTGCAGGTTAGCTTGCGTGAAGAGGCCTATGTAGTTCATGTGCGTCTGAGCATCGAGCTTGCGGTAAGCCGTGATCGATTTCAATGTTGAGTTGCGGAGATTCAATGCGAGAGTCAGGTTATGACCACTGACCTTCATCTTGCTTGGGTGCAATCCGAGAGCGCGATCAGCCGATTCTTGGCGACCGGGCACAGCTGTGGGGCCTGCGATAATCTGATAGAAGTGGTTGCCGAAGATCATTTCGGAGTTATCGAAACTGTAGTCGGCCGTGAAATTCTCAGTCGGGCGGAAGCGTGTGGCCAGCCTCATTGCTTCTTTCTTGCGATCTTCATTGAAGTTGATCTGATTTGGTAGTGCCGTATTGAGGTTCTCTACCCAGCCATTATTCTCCGAGCGCATGTAGGCGGCACGCACGAACAGTGATGCGGTAAGCGGCGCGTTTAATGTCATCCGCCCCGAGCGCAGGCCCCAGTTGCCCGCGGTCGCCTGCACGCCGAAGGCGAGCTGTTCGTCGGGCTTCTGAGTGATGAAGTTGATCGCCCCGGCTGTGGTATTGCGGCCGTATAGGGTACCTTGGGGGCCTCTAAGGATCTCAACCCGTTCGAGATCTGCAATATCAGTAGCCAATCCAACGCTACGCCCAACAGGTACACCGTCAATGTAGATG
>CAYSKN010000198.1:0-2420 GCA_964431565.1 uncultured Gemmatimonas sp. | reverse complement strand
ATGCCGGTTGCGTTGTCTTTCGTCGTCTGCGAGTTGAGGTTCCCCATACCGCGAATGAAGAGATTGGGCGCACCCCGCGTAGCGGCAAATGGTGCAAGGTTTAGCGAGGGGACCTTGTTGAGGAGGTCCATCACGTTAGCTACACGCTGAGTCTCAAGTTCGCGTGCCCCGAACGCGGTTATCGCAATCGGAGTTTCCTGCAGTGACTCTTCCCGCTTTTGAGCTGTGACAACGACTTCTTCAAGTTCAGTAGATGTCCGCGCCACCGCTCTAGACTCTGGGCGCGATACATCGCGTTCGTCTTCCAGGCTCTCCGCCGCCCGTTGATCTCCGCCTGCCGGCACTTGCGAGACGGCTGGCACGATTGGTTTCTCACCAGCTTGCTCCGCTGCCGCATTAGTGGGCGCTGGCTCTCCGACAGCAGCAATGCGATCGCGCACAGTGCTGACGCCGATCGGATCCTTGAGCACGTAAGGCTTGTTCACCGACAACAGTGAGATAGCAGCCTGTGACGTCTCATCCGCACCTGCGAGAACGGGCTGCAATTCATGCTCGGACTCCGATGAATGCCGAGCGTCCATTCCAGTCTCGCGTGCAAGCTCGGTCATGGTCGATGCTAAGGGCTCGTGCTGAATGTTCGCGATTCTTGGCGGCTGCTGTGCCCACGAGAGGCTACCAGCGAGCATTGCGGCATACGTCACTCCTAAACCAGACAATGTCCGGCGCGCAACCGTGCCATCAGAGTTCATAGGCTGTCTCCCCAACTTCTCCAACAAAAAATGAGCTTTTACAGATACAGATAATCGTAAATAGCATCTCTGGTTCTGTGCCGTAGCTTCCTACAGCATTGCGATTTCAACTCGATCACCCATCGTCCAACCGGACTACTACCCTCTTAGTCTTACTGTGTCATAAATATCGACGTACTATGCGAGCTTTTTCCTGACAAGGACGAGGTTCGATGGCGCGACGGAGCCGGTTTGACAGCTATATGGATGGACTGGTGAAGGCCTTGGGTCATGCAGATCGGGACGCAGGCCTGCGCGGTTACTGCACCGGGCTGATGCTGCCGCTGAAGCGCAAGAGCGTGGAACCGATGGCCGCGGGGATCGATCCGCGGCATGCGAGCGCACGGCATCAGGCGCTGCATCACTTTGTCGCACAGGCGGACTGGAGTGATGCGGCGCTGTTGCGCGCGGTATCGGAGGCGGTGCTGCCTGCGATGGCGCTCGAGGAGGCCGTGTGGATCATCGATGACACCGGGATTCCAAAGAAGGGCGCGCATTCGGTCGGTGTGGCGCGGCAGTACTGCGGGCAGCTCGGCAAGCAGGACAACTGTCAGGTCGCGGTCAGTATTTCACTGGCGACCGAAGCGGCCAGCCTGCCGATGGCGTACCGGCTCTATCTACCGAAAGAGTGGGCGGACGACGCGGTGCGTCGGGGCAAGGCAGGCGTTCCGGCGGACGTGGGCTTCGCCACGAAGACGCAGATCGCCATCGAGCAATTGCAGGCGTTGCTCGCGCAGGGTCACGCCAAGCACTGCGTGCTCGCCGATGCCGGCTACGGCGTCGACACCGCATTCCGACAGTGGCTCACCGATCAGGAGCTGCCGTACGTCGTGGGCATCACCTCGGCGGTCGTGGTCTGGCCACCGGGCGTTGTGCCCCTGCCACCGAAGCGCTACACGGGCATCGGTCGACGGCCGCTGATGCCGCGCCGCACGCGCCGTCGACAACCGCTGAGTGTGAAGGCGCTGGCGATGAGCCTTGCGCCGAACGCCTATCAGACGATCAGTTGGCGTGAAGGGACGAACGCCCCCCTCAAGGACCGCTTCGCGGCTGTGCGGGTGCGTCATGCCGGCGGCAATGCGGGCCGGGCGCGTCTGCAACCCGAACAATGGCTGCTGATCGAGTGGCCTACGCGGGAGCCGGGACCGACCAAGTATTTCCTGTCGACACTCGCCCCCGGCACCTCGCTCAACGACTTGGTCGCCATGGCGCACCGGCGCTGGCGCATCGAGCGCGACTTCCAGGATCTGAAGCAGGAGTTCGGGCTCGATCACTACGAGGGGCGCGGCTGGCGCGGCTTTCATCACCACGCCACACTCACGATCGCCGCCTATGGCTTCCTGCTCACCGAGCGATTGCGCAGCGGTTCCCACCGCGCCAACCCCCCCCCCGTACTCCGCAGCCTGCCTGCCCTTTCCGAGAATTACCTCCCGCGCGGCAGCCCGGCGCGCGCAGCGTCACGTCGCAGACTCGCTCGCAACCCTGCGTCACGAACTCAGCGTACGACTGCTCGCAAGCCTGCCTCGATGCCCGTGTTGCGGAAGATCGTCAACCACTAACTTTATGACACAGTAAGATTAGTCTGAAGTTCCCGCCGTCCGGCAGCCCGCAGTAGTCAGTAGATCGCTGTTT
>CAYSKN010000197.1:0-5767 GCA_964431565.1 uncultured Gemmatimonas sp. | reverse complement strand
CGCGTGGTACAGGAGTCGTGGTCAGACCCAGCGTACCAAACGTACTGCTCGAAAGGGATACGATTTTCGCCATGGAGGACCGTGTCCAGTTACCGCGACTCTATTATGCGTGGCATGGGGTCAAGGCATTCTCCCCCGATGATGCCGCACTTGATGCACTTACGGAGATAATGGCCGGCGGAAAGAGTTCACGCCTCTATCGGACGCTCGTTTACGAAAAACAGATCGCGCAGGATGTGAGAATGGCCAATGTCTCACAGAAGCTCGACGGATACATCATTCTCCTCACCACCGCAAAACCGGGGGTCCATCCACGAGAACTGGATGCGGAGATAGAGAAAACTCTCCGTGCCATAGCCGATTCCGGTGTGACCGAACGAGAGCTCACGAGGGTCAGGAACGGCATACGTGCCTCCATGCTCAACAATCTTTCATCAGTGCTGGGCAAGGCAATGCAGTTGAGTTACTACAACTACCTGACAGGAAACCCCGACTACATGGCCAGGGACCTGGAGCGATATGAGAGCCTGACCACCGAGGATGTCAGGCGGGTGGCACGACAGTACATACTCAAGCCGAAGATCGTGCTCACGGTAGTGCCCGAGGGGCAGACTGAACTCGCGCTCACCTCGCTCTCCGACGGGGAGGACTGATGCGTATCGAATCCAGCTTCAGGCCTGACGGGGTCACCGGGAAGACAGCAACCCTTGCGCTTGCTTCGCTACTTCTTCTTCCTGGCACGATCATGGCGCAACAGGACCTGCCGCGACCCGCAAGCACGACGCCACCCCTGCTAGGTCCGCCAAGGCCTCTGGTACTTCCAACGATGGTTGAACGTGAACTCCCGAATGGCCTTCGTCTGGTGATGGTCGAACACCACGAGTTGCCCATCGTCGATGCCGTGCTCGTAGTGCGGACCGGCTCCGAAGCCGATGGTGCGGCAAAGGCAGGGTTGGCCACACTCACCGCCAATATGCTCGACGAAGGTACCGGCTCGCGCGATGCCATGGCCCTGGCGGACGAAACAGCCTATCTGGCAGTGTCTCTGACCACCAATGCCACATTCGAGTCCAGCACGATCTCGCTGCACACCACACGTGCCACACTTGACAGTGCAATGACTCTCATGGCTGATGTCGTGCTGCGCCCGACATTTCCCGAGAAAGAGTTCACCCGACTGAAGAACGAAAGGCTTACGTCACTTCTTCAGGAGCAGGATCGCGGGCCTGCCCTGGCAACACGCGCATTTTCAGCACTGGTGTTCGGAGACCAACACCCGTACGGCCGGAGCGTGACGGGCACCACGCTGAGCGTGGAGTCGATCACCCTCAATGATGTGAAGCAGTTCTGGAGCTCATGGTATCACCCCAACAACGCCACCCTCGTCATAGTGGGTGATCTGTCCGTGGCCCAGGCAGAGGAGATGGCAGTGCGGGCGTTTGGAAAGTGGGAGCGTGCTGCCCTGCCCCCGGCACCGGTCTATGCATCCAACCGCATGGCACCGGCCCCTACCGCAATTCACATCGTCGACAAACCGAAGGCAGCGCAGTCTTCGTTCAGGATCGGCGGGCCGGGTGTGGCTCGCAATACTCCGGACTACTATCCGCTGATGGTACTCAATACGGCGCTTGGCGGATCCTTCACTTCGCGACTGAACAACACCCTGCGGGAACAGAAGGGCTATACATATGGCGCAGGATCCGCTTTCGTAATGCGCCGCGAAGCCGGACCTTTCCTCGCGTCGGCCGAAGTGGTATCGGCAAAGACCGATTCCGCTCTCATCGAGTTCATGAAGGAACTGCGTGGAATACGCCAACCGTTGCAGACAGCTGAACTGGAGCGGGCCAAGCGTTATCTCCAGCTGGGTTATGCTGCCCGATTCGAATCAACCGGTGATATAGCATCTGAGATTTCAAACCTGATCCCGTACGATATTCCGCTGGCCTCGCTTGGCGATTTCGTTGATGGCGTGGAACGGGTCACGGCGGATGATGTTGAGCGGGTGGCAAGACAGCACATCGACCTGAGCAGGCTGACCATAGTCATAGCCGGCGATCGCTCAAGCATCGAGCGGCCGCTCAGGGCAGCAGGGTTGGCACCGGTGGACGTGCGCGACGCAGAAGGGAGACCGATCCGCACACGATAGCCCCGACCCGACCGCCCGAATGCATGGCGCTCAGGTTCGTCAGCAGATTGATGCACGCAAGGTCCACAGGTTTGGAACCCAATAGGGTCGTCGGTAAGTTGTGAGCTGATCGCCCGCAGATCGGCTTTCGATGTGTGCAGACCCGGCTGGCAGTACTCTGCACAACACGCAAATGGCCCGTCCTCTTTCCGAAATACGCGTGACCACCCTACCCAACGGCATTCCCGCTGCCGACTCCGACCCCCGCCCCCTGGTTGGGGTGGTAATGGGCAGTGCGAGCGATTACGAAACACTTGCGCCTGCTTGTGAGGTGCTAGCCGAACTGGGCATTCCTTACGAGGCCCGGATTGTCTCGGCTCATCGGACTCCCGATTGGCTGTTCGAGTATGCTGAACAGGCTCACGGCCGTGGTCTCAAGGCGATCATCGCAGGAGCGGGTGGCGCTGCCCACCTGCCAGGTATGTTGGCAGCAAAGACGCTGATACCCGTGCTCGGCGTACCCGTCGTTGCGACGCCACTAAACGGTCTTGATGCGCTCCTCAGCATTGTCCAGATGCCTGGTGGGGTACCTGTAGCCACCTTTGCCATCGGTAAGCCCGGTGCGACCAACGCGGCACTGTACGCGGCGCAGATGCTGGCAACGCACGATCCCGCGATCCACGAACTACTCACCAGGCGGCGTCGTGCAAAGGCGGCCGAAGCGCTGTCGCGCCCTCTCGGGGCACCGGACACCATCGCCCCGTGAGTGGCCTCCCGCGTACGCCCATCCTTCCAGGGGCAACCATCGGCTTTCTTGGAGGCGGTCAGCTTGGCCGCATGACGGCACTCGCAGCGCGGTCGATGGGATTCGACATACAGGTGCTCGACCCGGACGCAGCATGCGCCATGCGGCCGTTGGCATCACGCATTGTAACGGCCGGTTTCGACAATGCAGAGGCGGCAATCGAACTCGCATCGCAGTGCGATGTCGTGACCCTCGAGATTGAGCAGATTCATCCGGACGTCCTCGAAGCGGTGAGCACGCGCACGATTCTCCACCCCGGATGCAAACCCGTTTTCATCATCCAGGATCGCCTGCGACAGAAACAATGGCTGGCTGATCAGGGGTTTCCACTCGGCCCATTTGCTGCAGCACGGTCGCCCGGTGATCTAGCGGATGCTGTGCGTGTTCATGGAGCGTGTATCGCCAAGTCGACTCACGGGGGCTACGATGGCCGTGGACAGGTGCGCCTTCAAGAGCCGGAACAGGCCGTGAACGCCTGGAACCAACTTGGGGGCGTGGAGTGCGTCGTCGAGCAACATCTCTCCATCGCCTGCGAGATATCCGTACTGGCAGTCCGCACCCCGAGCGGTCAGGTGATGGTCTATCCACCGTCGCGCAATCACCACACCGGTGGGATTCTAACCTGGGCTGTCGCTCCGGCTGGTCTCCCGGATACACTGACGATCCGCGCACAGAAACTGGCCCGCGAGATCACTGAGCGACTTGGTATTGTGGGCCTGCTGGCAGTGGAATGCTTCATTACGACCGACAATGACCTGCTCGTAAACGAACTGGCTCCACGGCCACACAACACGTATCACCACACCGAACGTGGTTTCGCCACCAGCCAGTTCGAGCAGCTTGTGCGCGCGATCTGCGATCTTCCCCTCGGCAGTCCGCTTCTCAATACACCATCAGCCATTGTGAACCTGCTCGGCGATGTGTGGCTGCAGAATGATGCCCCTCAATTCGAGCGGGCCATGGAAGTGGAAGGAGTACGACTCCATCTCTACGGTAAGACAGGGGCGCGTGAAGGCCGCAAGATGGGTCACCTCTCAGCCGTAGGCGCCACAGCCCAGGAAGCATTGGGTCGCGTACTCGAGAGCTACCGGTACCTCTCACCAGCCACCTTCGGTTTTTTCGATGCTCACGAACCGGCACGCTCTGACACCCCGCTCTGAGAAGGACCCATCAACAGATGAACGTACTCGTCCTCAACGCTGGGTCATCCACGCTCAAGTTCCAGGTGGTCGTCACAGACGCTGAACGCATGCGGGATGACCTCGATGACAAACTGCTCCGCGGCCAGATAGAGCGGGTTGGGGGGGAATCCGTGATTACTCTCCGCCTGAGGGATGGCGGCAACCGTACACTCACGGCGACTCTCCGTGACCTCAGGGCGGCCGTGGACTGGCTGGTAGGCCACATCACCTCCGGGGAGAGCGGTACAGGCATAGGAACGCGAGCTGACCTGCACGCGGTCGGTCATCGGGTGGTACACGGTGGCGAGAGGTTCCGCAACAGCGTGCTGATAGACGATGCCGTGATACGTGGAATCGAGGAAAACATCGCACTCGCTCCATTGCACAACCCCCATAACCTCAGGGGTATCGAGGCGGCAGCAGCAGCCCTTGGCGAGGGAGTACCACAGGTGGCCGTATTCGATACGTCATTCCATCACACCCTCCCCGAACATGCCTATCTGTATGCGATCCCCTATCCGCTCTATCGCCGACACAAGGTGCGGCGCTATGGGTTCCATGGTACCTCCCACCGCTCGATAGCACACGGTTACCGCAAGTTGACCGGTCGTTCACGCGACAGTATCCGTATCGTCACTTTGCACCTGGGCAACGGCTGCTCGGCCTGCGCCATCCGTGCAGGTGACTCTATCGACACCAGCATGGGCTTCACGCCGCTCGAAGGCCTGGTAATGGGAACACGCTCGGGCGACATAGACGCCGCTCTACCCGACTACATAGGAGCCAAGGAAGGCCTGTCTCCTGCACAGGTTGAGGCCATGCTCAACAGCCAGTCGGGATTGCTCGGTATCTCCGGGCTCACGCACGACATGCGTGACCTCTTGGCAGAGGCCAGTGAACTCCATGACCGTAGGGCGATGCTGGCCATCGAGATGTTCTGCTATCGGGCAAGGAAATACGTCGGCTCGTACCTCGCTGCGATGGGGGGCGCGGACGCAGTGGTGTTCGCAGGCGGAATTGGGGAGAACTCCCCAGAGATCCGGGCCCGTATCTGTCAGGAGCTCGAGTGGGCAGGACTTGAGGTGGACAGCGTTTCAAACCAGGGGCTCGTGGACGGGCGCGCAGGGCGCTTCTCGAGAGACGGATCCAGGCTTGAGGCATGGGTCGTGCCCACCGATGAGGAACTGCTTATCGCCCGTGATGCCTTCAGGGTCATCAGCGGCTGCTGAGAAGAGCCATTTATGGCCTCGAGTGGCAGGCGCCAGGAGATTGCGAAGCGCCCGCCATACAGCACTCAACGATGATCGGGCTAAGGCGCCGCCAAGTCGGTATCCGTAATGCGGTGATACTGGAACATGGCTCTGTTGTGATGGAGCGCACCAAGAAGGTACTTGAAATATCAGGGCGACGTATCGATACTAGATCGTGCGCGGCGATTTCACCGATTTGACGGGCCGCGTAATCAGTGCCGGAGGCACTGTACATCCGTCTAAGTCGTTGGTCTGACGGCCCGCGACGGATAATCGGCGTGGGCCGTCTGCTTTGTATGGCGACCTACGAACAACACAACGCAGTACCGACAACTGAAGACAAGACGCGTCGCTGCAACCAGGCAGCAACCAACGTCCGTGGTGATTTGCCGCCGATTGCCGCCAC
>CAYSKN010000196.1:2458-5770 GCA_964431565.1 uncultured Gemmatimonas sp. | reverse complement strand
CGCTTTCGAGCACCACCTCGGCACCCAGAAACAACTGACTGAAGGCCGAAATGCGCAGGTAATGGGCTGCCTCAGCCACTACCATCGGATCGGTGGAGAAGATCGAAACCAGCTCCGTCGCGAACGTGAAGCTGACGATTGCCATTGCAAGGCCTACAGCGCTCACGATAGCGGTTGATACCCATCCGGCCCGCGCGGCACGTCCTGTATCACCGGCCCCGAGACTCTGCCCCACAATCGCAGCAGTTGCTGCACCCATTCCGACACTCACCACATACACCACGCTCTCGAGACGAAAGCCAAGACCAAGCGCTGCCAGTGCCGGTGTCCCGAACTGTGTAGTAATACGTGTGAGAGCAACGTATATGGCACTGAACGCAATACCGGTGGTGGCCGCTGGCGCGCCGACTCTCACGATTGCACGGATGACGCTCCCGCGTATCCTTCCCCAGCGCACCATTTCTCGCCGATGCAACAGAACTATCCCAATGACGCATCCGAGTCCACGGGGAACAAGCGTAGCGAGAGCAGCGCCCGTAACACCAAACGATGGCACCGGGCCGAACCCTCGGATCAGCACCGGATCCAGAACGAGTCCCAGCACCGTGGTTACCGAGAGAATCAGCAGCGGTGTGCGCGTATCTCCCCGCGCGCGAAAAGCCGCATCCACAGCGAAGAATCCGAACAGCAGCGGCATGCCTATGAGATACGTGCCGAGGTAATGTTTTCCGATATCGCTGACGGTGCCGCCGGTGTGAAGCACCGCGAAGAGCCAGTCGAGCACGAATGGTGTGGCCAGTGCAATTGCACCACCAAGCACCAGTGCGAGTGCCAGGCCCTCGTTCACGGTGCGTGCTGCCTCGTGGGGGCGACGCTCACCATGGCGCCGAGCAGCTATCGCATCGAGTCCGATACTCACCATCTCGCCGAGCGAGATGACCAGCCATACCCAGAAGATCGACCCGGTCACCGCGGCCAACGCATCCGCACCGAGCGACCGACCTATCCAGAACATGTCGAAGTTATGAAAGGCTGTCATCAGCAGGTTGGCGATGACGGCCGGCAACGCCACGCGGCGAATGGTCAGCGAGAGGGGCTCACCGACCAGTTCACCGCGTGGAGCATCGATGTTGATCGGTTCAGCGGTAGCGTTCGTCAAGCCGCTGCATCACCCGTTCGGCCACATGATGCAGGGCTCTCGCGGCCCGGCTCTCCGGTTCAACTTCCACAATGGGTCGACCGGTGTCGCCCCCTTCCTGAATGCGTGGATCAAGAGGTATCTGACCTATGAGAGGCAGCCCGCATTCTCTCGCCAGTTGCTCACCACCGCCACTGCCGAAGATCGCGATCGGCTTGCCCGTCACAGGATTCTCGAAGTACGACATGTTCTCGACGATGCCAAGGACAGGCACACCGGTACGCTCGAACATCCTGACACCGCGGAGCGCATCACCCACAGCGAGCTGCTGTGGGGTGGTCACGATCACCGCACCGTGCACCTGCGTTGCCTGCACGAGCGACAACTGAGCATCGCCCGTACCCGGTGGCATATCCACCAGAAGGTAGTCGAGCTGCCCCCAGTGTACGTCGCGCAGGAACTGCGTTATGACCTTCATGACGATAGGTCCACGCCAGATGGCGGGCTGTTCCCGGTCGATGAGAAAGCCCAGCGAGACGATCCCGACTCCGAATGCCTCGAGCGGGACGATCTTGTCATCACGTACTGCAGGTGCCGCGTCCACGCCGAACATGAGTGGCAGATTAGGTCCGTAGATGTCCGCGTCCATGATGCCTACGCGCTTGCCAGCCTGGGCAAGTGCTACCGCAAGATTGACAGCGACAGTGCTCTTGCCTACCCCGCCCTTTCCCGATGATATCGCGACTATGCGTCCAAGGTTGGGGAACCGCACCGGATCGGGGACACCAGACTGGTGTTTCTTTGCCGGAGTGGCGTTCATGACCGGAAGTGTGCGACCCGATCTGGATCCCTCGGGAGTGGGGGAATTCATTTCCGTCTGTGCGTTCGATATGTGATTGTGTGACTGCGTCGGTTCCTGTTGTCCCGGATCGCGGACATCGACACGAACATCGGTTACGCCATCAATCGACTCAACGGCCTGTCGGACGTCACGCACCAGTGTGGCATCGTCATCGGGTGCGAGCAGCAGCGTAAGGCGTACCATGCCGTCAACATTGACCGCGATATTGCGTACCTGTCTGGCGGTCATCACATCGTCGCCGGTACGGCCGTTGCGAACCACCGACAAGGCATCGGTGATTCTCGTCCTGAGTATTGACATTTCCTGAAGGGTGTGGAGGGGCACCCGAAAACTAGTGTGTGTTTCTCACAAATGAGCGTTCGATCGGTGTACGGGGCGGCTGCTGATGACATGCGTCTGCCTCTGTCGAAGCTGCCAGTCGGGTACGTTGCCTCTATTCTCCGACAGAGGATCGTACCATCCGCAGCATCATGCTCCCACCAGTACTGAGCGCGCGTCCGCGATCACGCGATTACGTACATCGTCGAGCGAACCCGACAGCATGGCACCAGACGCCTTTGCGTGCCCGCCACCACCATAACGACGGGCAAATTGCTGAACATTCACTTCGCCAGTGCTCCGGAAACTCACCTTTACCCTGTCGTGCCCGAGATCGCGGAAGAAGACGGCCAGACGCGTACCTGTCACGCTACGTGGATGTTCAACGATACCATCGAGTTCCTCATTGGTGACATTGAAGCGATCAGTTGCATCGGCCTCGACGGATATCCAGGAGAGCCCGGTTTCCGGCTCTGTCATAAGACTGGCCAGCGCTTCGCTGAGAAGCCGCAATCGGCCAACACTCACCTGGGCATAGATGCGTCTGTACATTTCTTCGGGATCCACGCCCACAGAGAGCAGATGCGCGGCGATGGCATGCGCACGAGGAGAAGTGTTGCTGAAGCGGAAACTGCCTGTATCGGTGACGATGGCGGCGTAGAGACTCTGTGCTATGAGTGGTGTGAGCTCCAGGCCAAGTGTGACGGCCATATCATACACCAGCTCGCCGGTTGCACACGCGGCGGTATCTGCGACGGCAACAGAACCTACAGGCTCGTCACCCGCGATGTGATGATCAACAACCAGCACCGGGACGGTCAGCGAGCGCACTTTATCCGCGAGCTTTCCAAGCCGGCGCACGTCATTTATGTCGAGCACTACGAGCGCATCGATCCCGTCGAGGGCCGCAGCTCCAATGCCGCTGGTGTCAGCGACATCTATACTGCTTGCAGGACCAAATCGTTTAAATACAAGACGCCAAACTACAAATAAG
>CAYSKN010000196.1:0-2448 GCA_964431565.1 uncultured Gemmatimonas sp. | reverse complement strand
ACATCGGCGGCCATGGTGTGGGGTTGACGATCCTGCAATCGATCCCCCGCTGGCCAAGCAGGCGTGCAAGTGCGGCCTGCGAACCGCATCCGTCGCCATCTGCATTGATGTGTGTAGCGAGTGCCACCGTCATGCCGGAACGGAAGACGGCGAACCACTCATGGATCGCCGCCTGCCGTTCCTCCGATGCGCTCAGCAGCCCATCGGATACAAGCATCTTCATCTCCGTGTCGCTTCCTGCTTACCGATTGCGGAGTTGCGCATACCGTAGAGGAAATACACCGCCATACCGAGGATCGTCCAAGCGATCAGCAGTCTCCAGGTGAGCCATGGGAGCTGCATCAGCATGTATACCGTGGCAGCCGCACCAAGAATCGGCACGAGCGGCACCAGCGGGGTACGGAACGGCCGATCGAGTTCAGGACGTTTCACCCGCAGCACCCACACGCCAATACATACAGTGGTGAAGGCTGCGAGAGTGCCACCCGAAACAATTTCTCCCAACAGCCCGACCGGGAAGAATCCGGCGATGGCTATGGCGATCAGCCCCACGATCCACGTCGATGCGAACGGTGTCTGATACGTCGGATGAATCCTGCCGAAGATCTTCGGCAGCAGACCATCACGTGCCATGGTGTAGAAGATACGTGGCTGGCCCATGAGCATAACGAGCACCACCGAGGAAAGACCTGCCACCGCACCGATATTCACCAGGTACTCGAGCCACCCGAGCTGGGGTACAGCCGCAACGGCAACAGCAACCGGATGCGGTACGTTGAGCGACTGGTAAGGCGCCAGACCGGTCATCACCAGCGACATGAGAATATACAGAACCGTGCAGATGAGAAGCGATGATATCATGCCGATGGGGAGATCCCGCTGCGGGTTCTTGGCTTCCTGTGCTGCGGTGGAGACCGCATCGAATCCGATATATGAGAAGAACACTACCGGTGCGGCCCGCAGTACACCCTTCATGCCATAAGCGGTGCTCCCATCGGGATTCGTCACCATCTCCGGAATGAACGGGGTCCAGTTGGCGCGGTTGATGTACATGAAACCAAAGACGATCACCAGCACCACTACGACCATCTTGATGGCAACGATGATGTTGTTGAACGTGGCCGACTCCTTGATGCCGCGCACAAGCAGCATTGTGAGGCCAAGAATCAGCAGGACGGCCGGCAGGTTGATGATGCCGTTGATCACCGAACCGCCAGCTGCCGTGCAGGCGTCGCGCGTGGCGTGCGCCAGATTCGTTGCCGCGTCCAGTAGCACGGCGCCCGAGGGATCTACACAGGTGAATGCGCGGACGACTTTGTGCCCCGATTCCACCGTGAGCGGAGCTGCCGCGAAGGCGGCTGGAATATGCATACCCAGCTCACCCAGCAACGCGCCGAAATAGCCGGACCAGCCCACGCTCACCGTGGATGCTGCGAACAGGTATTCAAGTACCAGATTCCAGCCGATGAACCACGCGACGCCCTCACCGAGTGTTGCATAGCTGTAGGTATATGCCGAGCCAGCGATGGGGATCATTGAGGCAAACTCGGCATAGCACAGACCGGCAAAAAGGCACGCCAGACCAGCAAGTACGAAGGAGAGTGACACACCCGGCCCGGCAAACTGAGCCGCAGCAGTCCCGGTCAACACGAAGATACCGGCGCCGATGATCGCACCGATACCCAACAGCGTGAGATTGAGGGCACCCAGCGTTCGCTTGAGCCCTCCTTCGGCAGTGTCCGCTTCTGCGCGGAGAGCCTCGATCGATTTCTTGGACCAGATTCCCATCAGAACGGTGTGGTCTGGGTGGAGCGGGCCGCAGGACGGAGAACGGCTCGCGATGTTGAGGCGAGATTGCTGCAAGGTTGTTGTGGGACTGCTGACAACGAGCCCGTGGCGAAAAGGACATCACCAGCGGGAGAGAAACTTGCCACCACCGACAGCATGCCTCCAGCGGCAAATGTGTCCGCTGACGGACGGATCGGACAGTGGGTACAGCAAAAAACAATCACAACATCGGCTGCGGTCCTGCTCAGCGCAACGCCAGCTGACGGGGAACCCACGGCGGGCACCCCTCCAGGTGCTCTTCAGAGCGAGTAGTTGGGGGCCTCCCGTGTAATGGTCACATCGTGCGGATGCGACTCCCGAAGGCCTGCTGTGGTAATGCGTACGAATCTTGATTCGGTGCGGAGTTCGTCAATGCTGGCGCAGCCGACATAACCCATTCCGCTGCGCAAGCCACCGACCATCTGGAAGAGAACGTCACCCACAGGGCCCTTGTAGGGAACCCGCCCCTCAATACCCTCGGGAACCAGCTTCTTCACCGACATCTCACCTTCCTGGAAATAGCGGTCGGCGGAACCATCCTGCATCGCTGAGAGAGAACCCATACCACGGATCATCTTGAAACGGCGGCCCTCAAGCAGAAACTACTCGCCCGGGCTCTCC
>CAYSKN010000195.1:0-5812 GCA_964431565.1 uncultured Gemmatimonas sp. | reverse complement strand
GATGATGAGGCGCATGATCGAGCGGGGAGAGAGGGTAACGGTCACTCTGAAGATGAGTGCGCGCACTCTGCCCGATGCAGTCAGTCACAATGTCATGGGTGAGCTGCGCGGGCGCGAAAAGCCGGACGAGATCGTGGCCATGGGAGGCCATGTTGACTCCTGGGATGTGGGCCAGGGAGCTATGGATGACGCTGGTGGCGTAGTCGTAGCGTGGGAAGCCGTAAGGCTGCTCAGAAAGCTCGGTCTTACGCCACGGCGTACAATCCGCGTCGTCGGCTGGACCAACGAGGAAAACGGGAGCCGGGGCGGACAGGCCTACCGCGTGGCGCATGAGAAGGAGACGCACCAGCTCGCGATCGAGAGTGATATTGGAGTGTTCGCCCCTCGTGGGTTCGGCTTCAGCGGGTCATCGGAGGCGCGCAAGGTTGTCAAGGCAATTGCTTCACTGCTCGACCCGATCGGCGCCGCCTGGATCGGCGAGAGCGGTGGAGGTGCCGATATCGGCCCGATCATGCAGACCGGAGTACCGGGAATGGGGCTGGAGGTTGATGGTACCCGTTACTTCTGGTATCACCACTCCGAAGCAGATACCCCCGACAAGCTTGATCCTGCGGAAGTCCAGCTCTGCGTAGCAGCCATGGCGGTGATGGCATACATTGCTGCCGATCTCGAACAGAGTTTGCCACGCTAGTCAGAGGGTTGAATCAGCTCGTTCCTGATTCAGGTATACTCAAGCAGATCAACAAGTGGTCCGATCACAACGTCAATGGGCGGATGCTGACTGCCCGCCCACTGACGTAATGTCTCCCGGTCCGCCTCTGTGGCCTGGCTTCCTTCGCGCACTACCACGAAGCGACGACCGCCCGGGTATCGGAAGCTGACGAGGAGTCCCTGCCTTTCCATGATACGAACAAGGGCTCTCTCTTGGTTCGCAGTCTCTTCGCCGTTGTCCGACGATAACTCGATCTCGAAAGCATACTCGGGGCATGTTGCCGACATGGCATCCTCCGCTGTTGCATCGTGATGCGGCAAATACAGCCAAGTCTCGCCTTTGCTTCACACGAAACGGCACGTCCATGCGTAATCATTTCAGTGTCGGTGCGCTCGCATCCTGAGCATCCGGCCACCGCCGTTGAGGCATGTCTGCAGTGACCATGATACGTATACGGCGCACGACACCATTAAACGGCATCACCTGAGACCGTGCCCATCGAGCCGGGAGGAAGAAAGTGAAGACACGCATTAACTACAGTCAGCTTGGCAGTGAAGGAATAGCGAATCTCGTCAGGCTGGAAGCATATGTAAGGCACAGCGGACTCGAGCACAGTCTGCTAGAACTTGTAAAGACCCGCTCATCACAGATCAATGGCTGTGCTTACTGCCTTGACATGCACAGCAAGGATGCGCGCGCAGCCGGCGAGACTGAGCAGCGCCTCTACGTACTGCCGGCCTGGCGAGAGGCCCCGTTCTACACCGATCGTGAACGAGCTGCACTCGAGTGGACCGAAGCCGTCACTCTCATCTCGCAGAGCGACGTCCCAGACGACCTCTACGAGCGTGTACGCAAACATTTCAGCGAAAAGGAACTCGTTGACCTGACGCTGGCCATTACGGCGATCAATTCATGGAATCGCCTTGCGATAAGCTTCCGCTCGGAGGTTGGAGGCTATCAGCCTGGCTCGTTCCAGCCGAGCAAGTCGTGATACAGGGTCGGCCGTCGTCTATCGAGGCCGACCGTTTCCGTGCCCTGCACCGTGGTCCAGCACCCCTTGTTCTTGCCAACGTGTGGGATGCTGCCAGTGCGGTTGCAGTAGTTGAAGCGGGGATGCGTGCGATTGCCACCTCCAGCGGAGCAATGGCGCAGGCGCTGGGCTATTCAGACGGCGAGAAGACCCCGGTTGACGAGATGTTCGCTGCAATAGGTCGGATCGTCCGCGCTGTCGGCAATGCTGCCGACAACGGTCATAACCACCTGCTCGTCAGCGCAGACATCGAAAGTGGCTACGGCCTGTCTACACACGAGTTGGTTGAAAGACTGGCCGCAGTGGGTGTTGTGGGCTGCAACGTTGAAGACAGCAATCCGCAAGACCACCTCATGGTGCCGGCGGAGGAACAGGCTGCGCGCATAAGTACCTTGCGAGACGCGGCCGCTGAAGCCGGCACGGGCCTGGTAATAAATGCTAGGGTGGACCTCCACGTGCGTTCGGATGGTCCCGAAAGCACGCGGCTCCGTCGCTCGATTGCACGGGCACAGCGCTTCCTCGAAGCCGGCGCCGATTGCGTCTTCCCGATTCTCATGACGAGCGACGCCGACATAGCCACCTATGTTCGTGAGGTACCGGGACCGGTGAACATCATGGCAACGCAACGCACACCCGGACTCAGGCGTCTCGCAGAGCTTGGTGTAGCGAGGGTTTCATATGGGAGCGGCTTTCACCGTATCGCAATGACGAGCTTCCGAAACGCTGTCGAGCGGGTGAAGGCCGGTTATGACCCGTGGGGAGCATAGCCAGCACGGCCGGAACGAAAGGATCATTCGGCGTCATCCTCAGTAATGGACCCTTCGGGTTTCAGACGCTTGAACGAACGGCGTGGCCCAGTAGCCCTGTCGAATCCGGCCGTCGAGCGATCAACCAACCGCTTCAGCACAATCTCGAGCATGGTGGTCTGATTGGGCAGAAGCACATCGAGCAGGGATCGCTCTGTTCCGACATATTCGGCAGGTACATATGACACCAGCCCTTTGTCAGGACGCGCAGTGATGCGAAAGCCGAGTCCCTTGAGACCCTGCAAGGCAGGCCGAAGCACCCGTGAGGAATCGCCGGGTTCCGTCACCTCTGCTGCTCCCACAAGAGCTGCATGGTTGAAGTAGAAGGTGATGTGATTGGGTGAGCGTCGGTTCTTCTGCCGATCAACCAGAAACCCGCGGGGCAGCCCGTCCGGGTTGCCGGTGTGGTCGGTGAAGAGCAGGTCGAAATCACTGACAGGAAAACCATCCGTGTCGATCACACGCACGATCAACATGGCGCATGGGTCATGGAAATGCTCGCGGGGAGGCAGCAGTGTCACTTCTTCCAACTCAACCATCTCCTGATCAATGATGGATCGTGTCTCATCGCTGAACTCCGCTGCGAGAGCCACATATGACTCAGGTGATTGTACCGACAGGCAGCGCCATACCTGTTCGGCGGTATCGGGATTCGAGCCGGCTCTTTCCCCCCGAACCGATCTCATGATGCCACGCGCTCTGCCTGAATGTGCCGCACCCGCGACAATGCGGAATGGTGTATCAGGCGCCGAATGGATACGTCTGGCATGCAGTTCGAGCGGCCACACCTTGCGTGTCGGTCTGCCGCCGGGCGGACACTGACGCAACTGCAGGAAACGTGAGTTGAGATTCGCAGCCGCAGCACGAACAACACCATCACTGCCCACCTCGGCGGTTGAGGTGATCATAGAGCGATCTGTCGATGGTCTGACCGGTAAGCACGAATGAGTAGACCGGTGAGTGCGCCGCTGAACGGATGCGCTTGTGCGTCCACTCGCGGTTGAGTGACCAGGCTTCCTCACTTCCGAGTTCGAGCCAGTCGAGCACTCCCGCACCGGGCTCCAGACCATGAAACCAGCTCCTGAGACGACCTATACGGCTCTTGCCGAGCTGCGCAAGCACACTCCCGAAATTGGCTGGCGCCAGCATCACAAGGTGACTCGCAGGACAGACGGCAGTGGGGCCAGAATGAAAACGTCGCTGCCACTCGCGTGCAAGCGGACCTCCGGTACTGTGCGTGATCATCGCGAAGCGTTCACCCGGGTCCATGCCTGAGAGAACTTCCTTCCGTATCGCCATATCGAGAGCACGGGTGAGATCCGTCATGGTGACAGCATCATCGAATGTGACATAGCGACCAAGAAATACGTCGTGCAACTCGAGAGTCACACCGGCACCTGCTGCCAGCTTCACGAGGTACTCCGGAAGCGCGCCGTACGTATCAGTATCCGTCACTGACCATCCGTGAAGAAGGGCAACTGCCTTGCGCTTCTTCACGGCCAGCCGGTCAGAACGGAATCCCTGTGGTCACCCAGGCCGATCACCATCATTTCCTAGGCAGCCGGACTGTTCCCTGCGAGTCTTTCCTCGTAAGGATGATATCGGCCTATGTAATACGTGAATGCCTGCGTGCCGCCCGAAGGGGTGTAGTGCAATTCGCTCGCACTGTCCACAAGCTCGAAATCACGGCCAAACTCCGCGCTGAGCCGGGCAGGAGAATACCTTGCGACATCGAGTCCGCTGCACTTGACTGGTCCATCCTCGGCGAAGGTGGCAACGACAACATATCCGCCAGGGCGCAGTGCACGGCGCACCTGAGACACATACAGCTCTCGATCAGCAGCCTCGGTCAAGAAATGAAAAGTTGCACGATCGTGCCACACATCCACGTCCTCTGCAGGCAAGGACGCCATGAGAATATCCTCGACAAGCCAGCTCACCGACCCCGCCGCGTCACCGAGTCGCCCACGGGTGACATCGATCGCCCTGGCGGAGATATCGACAATCGTGAGACGGTTGTATCCATCGGTAAGGAGCCCGTCAACGAGTACGGATGCACCGGCGCCGGCGTCCAGAATATGCTGATCCCGATCGGGAGCATACCTTCGGATGAGCATACGTGAGAGCCTCGTCTCGGACTGAGACCAGCTCACCCTGTCCGGCCTGCTGGTTTCGTAGACGTGCTCCCAGTAGTGCTGACGGTCCATTGGTGTCCTCATGAGGATATTGTACGGCTGAACCATCAACCCTGCACGCGACGAAATGAGAATCTACTCGTGGAATGTGAACGGCATACGGGCAGTGCTCAGGAAAGGAAACTTCCTCCCGTTCATGGATTCGCACACTCCTGACGTACTCTGTCTTCAGGAAACCAAGTCGGAACGCAACCAGGTGGAGATTGATCTGCCGGATTACCATGAATACTGGAGTTCTGCCGCCACCAGGGGTTACTCGGGTACAGCCATATTTTCCCGTACCGAGCCGCTGTCGGTGAAGTACGGCTTCCCTTCAGCAATAGAACGCCGGTTCAACCTCGTGGATGATGCCAGCCGCAACAGCACCACAGAGGGCCGGGTCATAACTGCTGAGTTCGCTAATTTCCACATAGTGAGCGTCTACACACCCAACTCCAAAGAAGATCTGAGTCGTCTTCAGTTCCGGGCGAATCACTGGGACCCGGCATTTCTGGCGCACTGCAAAGCACTGGAAGAGAAGAAACCCGTCGTCTTCTGCGGTGACCTGAACGTCGCACATACTGAGCTGGACCTGGCAAACCCGAAAACCAACAAGGGGCGTCACGGATTCACCACCGAAGAGAGGCAGGGGTTTCAGGCACTCCTGGACGCCGGATTTGTGGATACCTTCCGGCTTTTCCGTGAAGGGAACGGCCATTACACATGGTGGAGCCATTTCGCCAATGCCCGTGCACGGAATATTGGGTGGAGAATCGATTATGTGCTGGTGTCGTCAGCACTTCGTGACGCCGTAACGTCTGCGGACATCCATCCGGACGTGACCGGATCCGATCACTGCCCGGTAAGCATCATGCTCCGGACGTAACAGGAGAGAACGCAAGGCACCTACGACCCGGACAACTCAGATCTTCCCGATCACGCGCCTCAGCTTCGATTCGGCCTCCGACGCAACGTCAGCTACACGCGGATTATCCACCATCATGAACATGGCCTTGGGATCGGCGATTGAAACGGTCGAACCATCTTCACCAGCCTGAACCACCACATTGCACGGCAGCAGCAGACCGAT
>CAYSKN010000194.1:0-5914 GCA_964431565.1 uncultured Gemmatimonas sp. | reverse complement strand
AACACGCCAGGAGATGAGACCCTATTGCTGATGGTTGCTACGGTCTCTTTCTCTTGCCGGAGCATTTCCTGCCAAAGCTCTTGCCGGTGTAGGCACAACGCCATGCCATTCATTCTGTCTGACCCGGTTGGCTAGAACTCTATCTGTGTGCCGAGCTCGACAACCCGATTGGGGGGAATATTGAAGAAGTCCGTGGCCGAGCGGGCATTGCGGGCCATGATCGAGAAAATGACCTTGCGCCACTTCGCCAGCGTGATCCTGTCGCCTGTACGTCGGGAGCCCGGAATGAGTCGTTCCCGTCCTACGAAATAACTCGTTTCCATCGGTTTGCACCTAATCCCCATTTGATCCACAACCTCGAGTATCTGCGGCACGTTGGGAGTCTGCATGAAGCCATAGGAAGCGATTATCCGCCAGAATCCGTGACCCAGCGGCAGAACCCGCACGCGCTCGGAGGGGCTAGTCTCGGGAACGTCGGCTGTCTTGACAGATATGAGCAGAACGCGTTCGTGCAGGACCTTATTGTGTTTGAGATGGTGGAGAAGAACAGGTGGAACTCCCTCGTCGTTGCCGGTCATGAACGCGGCCGTTCCAGCTACACGATGTACCTTCGATTCTGCGACGCCGTCAAGGAAGAGAGATATCGGCATGGTGCCTTCAGCGAGCCGTTGCATGAGAAGTGCCCGTCCGCGCTTCCATGTAAGCATCATGGTGAAGAGCGCGATACCGAGCGCCATCGGAACCCAGCCGCCGTGGGTCAGCTTCATGAGATTGGAGCTGAAGAAGAAGAGGTCCACAATCAAGAACAGAGAAGCCGCCAGAAAGGCCTGCCATAAGGGCCAGCGGAAGCGGCGCCTGGCCACCAGAAAGAAGAGCACACTGGTTATGACCATGGTTCCGGTCACAGCTATGCCGTATGCTGCGCCGAGTGCGGATGTACTCCGGAAGCCGACGACAATGAGCAGACAGCCGGCGGCAATAAACCAGTTTACCTCCGGAATGTAGATCTGCCCCTCTTCAGTCTTTGATGTATGTCTGATTTCAAGACGTGGAATGAAGCCGAGCGCAATTCCCTGTCTGGTAACCGAAAAGGCACCCGAAATCATCGACTGTGATGCGACCACGGCTGCGAGGGTAGCAAGCACAAGAAGCGGAATAAGGACGGTCTTGGGAGCGAGCATGAAGAATGGATTCTCCGTGGCCTCGGGCATTCTCACCAGCAGCGCCCCCTGTCCGAAGTAGTTGAGCAGCAGCGAGGGGAACACTAGTGTGAGCCAGGCCAGACGAATGGGGCGCTTGCCGAAGTGACCCATGTCGGCATATAGCGCTTCGCCGCCGGTGATTACGAGTACCACAGAGCCAAGGACGAAGAATGCCAGCCGCCCGTGCTCGACGACGAAATCCACGGCGAATATCGGATTCACCGATGCGAGGATCCACGGCGAACGCACTATCTCGCGTAGCCCCAGCATGGCAATCACCGCGAACCAGACAAGCATTATCGGTCCGAACGCTTTCCCGATCATGTCGGTTCCACGCCGCTGAACCATGAAGAGCATGGTCAGTATGATGACGGCGAAAGGCACGATGAAATGCGACAGCTGGGGGATCGCCACCTCAAGTCCTTCCATTGCCCCGAGCACCGTCATTGCAGGCGTGATGATCCCGTCGCCGTAGAGAAGCGCAGCACCGAACAACGCCAAGGCAACGAAAAATCCACCCCGGGCGAGATTCTGGGGTGTGCCGCTTGGGAAGATGAGTGCCAGCATCGCGAACGTGCCGCCCTCACCGCGATTGTCTGCACGAAGCACGAAGCTCACGTACTTTATGGTTATCACCAACGTAAGCGTCCAGACAATCATCGAGAGAATGCCGAACACATTTTCACGCGACGGGTCTATTCCGTAGAGTGGGCTGAAACATTCCTTGATGGAATAGAGAGGGCTGGTTCCTATGTCTCCGTAGACGACTCCAAGGGCTGTCAGGGTGAGGACAGCGAGGCGCCTGTGAGTGGGGGAATCCTCGCGATGAGGACGACGGGCCGCAGGGGGGAACATGCCACTGCTGGCGCGCAACTCGTTGGTTGCGGACGTATCAGCCGAACCAGCGGCCCTCGGCGATGCCGGACTGGTTGGTTCGTAAAGGGGAACAGCCGCGGGCTGTTCCCCTGTGTCGGTTGTGGCGTCCGGACTGGGTTCCGGCACGGAGTCTCCGACATGTGAGGACGAAGACCGATATGGATGTTCGGCGGCCATTGGTGTTGTTGGGACCCGACAAATCTAATTCGGTACCCGGCGAACCGTATTCCCCCCCATCAGTTCTTCAAACGGTGGCTCTGCGGATACAATAATGCTCAGAGCTCCCGACCAACAAGTGATGAGAGTTGAGCCCGGGCTATCCGGCCGTCGAGCCGAGCCTGGATGAGCGCCTGCCGTGCCTGATTCAGTGTGGTCTGAGAGGTCAGCAGATCGAGGAGTGTGGAAGCGCCAAGGGCGTATCGCTGCTGCTGTACCCTGAGGTCTTCCTCAGCAGCAGCTACGGCTGCCATCTGGATCCTGACCCGAGCCTGGGCGTTCTGGTAAAGCCTCAGGAATGACGTCAGGTTTTGACGGGCTCCGAGTTGTACATCACGAAGCTGCGCCTCGGCGTTACTCAGTGTCACATCTGCCTGCACCGTCTGCGACTCACGGACGAGACCGTTGAACAGGGGATAGCTGAGACTGAATGTCGTCGTCTTACGGGTGGCGTGCTCGTTTCCGACCAGCATCAGATTGCCACCCATGAACCCCGCACTGTTCTGGTTCAGGGCATAGTTGAACGAGATCCCCAGCGTTGGAAGGTAGGTGCTGCGTTGGGACTTTCTGGCTGCGCGTGCGACAGCGACATTTGCGCGTGCGAGCCGCACTGCGGGGCCGTCAGCTGCCAGCATCTCGAGTTCAGTCTCGGTTGGCAGCTCGATCGATGTATCGAGCGTGTCTTCTGGTGAGGCCGTAATCGTGTTTGCTGATCCGGCAACGCGTGTGAGTGACGCGTTGGCCACTCGGAGGTCGTTTTCTGCCGACAGCAGCGCCAACTGAGCATTGCCGACTAGAATGACCGAACGCAGCGAGTCTGACTTGGTGGCTACACCAGCCGCAACCCTCGCCGTTGACGCCATGAGCTGTTGATTGGCTTGGTCCAGTTGAGCCCTCGCAGCAGCAGCCGACTCGCGGGCAGCAAGCACGGCGTAGAATTGCTGCTTGACCTGCAGTGTGGCGTCGAAGCGCGCCGAGACTGCGGAAACGTCGGCAACATCAGCCACGGCCCGAACACGACGCACCTCGGAAAATCGACGTCCGCCGTCGAACAACTCGAGATCGACACGCAACGTATTGCCATAGCTCCATGGGTTGCCGGTAAGCGAAGTGAGCTGTCCGTTGAAGCTGTTGATCGTGGTGCCCTGGGTGTGGCCACTGGACGCGTTAATGTTCACCATCGGGAGATATGCCGCACCAGCCTGGCGTCTTGCTGCTGCGGCCGTTCGGCCCAGACCGCGCGCAAGCACTGCAGACGGTGCATTGCGCGCGGCCATCTCGATTGCTTCCTGGAGCGAAACTGTTCGTACGCCGTCTTCGATGGCCGCTGGCGGTTGGGCGCCAAGAGGGGCGGCCAGTAGGACCGCCCCGAAAATTATCACACACATGGTTCGAACAGACTTCACCGGGATTCCCCTCTTGTGCGCGCTGCAGTGTCGGCGACGCGTTGGTTGCGTTCCAGCAGTCGGCGGAAGCCCGCCACCTGGGTACTGTCGAAAATGTTCATCATGAGGACACGCGAGCTGTCGCGAACCGAATCGAGCGCCGGCCGCACGGGCCGCATGATCTCACGTGACCTGTCTCGGCGCCACTCCCATACTGAGTCGACGACGCCTCGCTGGTCCGGACTTAGTCTAAGTTCACGCGTGAGCCCATCAAGCATGGCCTGCTCGTCACTGACGCGTGCTGCTTCAGGCGCGTGTATCGCCCTGGCGAGGACCAGACCGACGATACCCCCGGTCAGGAAGGCGACGACGAGGAATATGATAGCGAGGGACCTTGGGTTCGGAGATGACACGACGCCGTGTTCTTGACTCAGTAATCGAGCGGATGCAGATAGCGTTCAGGAGCGTCAGCCGGGAGATGAGGGCGCACGCGCGTGAGCATGATGTCATCGAGTGGTTGCGTCGATTCCACCACTGCACGGGCGGCCAGTTCACGAGCTTTCGCACTTGCGGTTTGGTCACGCACGAATGCGGCCCCGGTGGCAAGGAGCGCGAGGGTAGCTGCAATCAGGCCTGCAGTACGCAGGTCGGCCATACGAAGCTCCGCAAACCCGCTCCACCATGTCGGGCGCAGTTCACGCACCGTGCGGCTCAGTTTCTCGGGTAGAGCCTGCATGATCCGCATTTCCTGTCTTGCCCAGAAGGACTCGTCCTGCGGAGTCGCATAGTGAGCACGCAGCGCAGCGGTTACTCTGGGATCCTCATTCTGGCTCCGGCCGTCGTCGTTTCGTATACCGTTCATCTTTCACTCCGAAGATTGCTCAACTGCCGTCTCAGATACGTTCTCGCGTGATGCAGATCGGATCGCGCAGTTCCCTCGGGAATACCGAGGAGCGCACCGATCTCCGCGTGCTTGTATCCCTCCACATCATGCAGCACCAACACCGCCCGCTGTCGCTCGCCTAGTGTATCGAGAGCGCGCACCAGCCGTATCCGCAGTTCGTCCGATTCTGCAGGATCACGATGCGGAGACGACAGCGTTTCCGGGAGTTCGTCTGCATCGCGCACCTTCTTCCTTCGGGCGATATCCAGCGCGGCATTGGCCACGATCCGGTGAAGCCAGGCGCCAAATGCCTGTTCGGGACGGAACCTTGCGAGCGCACGGAAGGCGTGCAGGAACCCTTCCTGCACCGCATCCTCGGCATCGTCATGAGAAAGGACGATCGCCCTTGCCACGGCGTAAGCCCTCCGCTGGTGTCGACGCACCAGACCCGCAAAGGCCTGGTTGTCTCCGGCCTGAGCAGCAAGCACCAGTTCCCGCTCCTCCAAGGCCTCCGGGCTGGGTTGTCGATCAGCGCGCATGCGCCGCCCTGCACCCGCCTGGGCGTCGGTCACAGCATGCGATCGGCCACGGCCGGGCGACACGCGTGGGAGCGGAAATGAAATGGCAGTCACTGGATCGGGTGGCCTCCCCCGAACTACGCATCGCCGGAAAGCGTCGTTGAAGATGTAAGATCCGGTGATCCTGAGAGACCAAGCTTTTCCGCATTGGCCCGCATGGCGGAAAGGACAAGCTGGATGTGCTCATCGAGTGGAATGCCCAGGGCGTCTGCCCCCTTCACGATGTCTTCCCGGCTTACTCCCCGCGCGAAGGCTTTGTCCTTCATCTTCTTGCGCACTCCGGACACGCTGACGTCGGCCACCGCCCTCGACGGCTTGACAAGGGCACAGGCTGTGATCAGGCCTGTAAGTTCGTCCACGGCAAAGAGCGCTCTGGCAAGCAAGGTTACTCGTGGTACCCCACAGTATTCTGCGTGTCCGAGAACTGCCTCGCAGATAGCTTCCGGCCACCCAAGACTTCGAAGGTGACGCACGCCCTCCGAGGGGTGCTCGGTGTCGGCAGAGTGAGATGTGTTGGGGAAGCGCTCATAATCGAAGTCGTGGATCAGACCGGTTATACCCCACAACTCCTCGTCCTCGCCCAGATGGCGCGCATAGGCACGCATTACACACTCTACAGCCAGCATGTGTTTGCGAAGGGACTCGGACATGGTCCACTCGTGGACCAGCCGCTCGGTTTCACTACGGGAGGGGTTCACCTCAACAGAATGTCACACGGTGGGACACATGACAACGGGAGAGCGGGGAATTGGGAAGGACTCCACAGGAAGGTAC
>CAYSKN010000193.1:0-5920 GCA_964431565.1 uncultured Gemmatimonas sp. | reverse complement strand
TGTGGTTCTCCCTCCATGCCAACTCACAATTGGTGGCCAGCAGCAACACGGATCCGTAGTTCTCTCTACTTGACCGACCGAGCAGCCTCGCACTATGTGAACACCCGACGGTTCGCGCCGCCGCCAGCGGTATGATCCTCGCCCTACCGGTAGTGCGGTCGCGGACGCCGAGACCGGTCAAGACCCTTACGTTCTTTCGCCACAACCTCAAGCCCGTTCAATCCGACATCTTCATGCCCCAACTGCGAACCACAGCCGGTCGTGGCCGGCTTTACGACAATATCGTCGATACCATTGGTGATACACCGGTCATAAGGATCAATCGACTTGCACCGGAAGGCGTCACGATCTACGTCAAGGCGGAGTACTTCAATCCAGCCGGATCGGTAAAGGACAGGCTGGCCATTGGGATAATTGAAGAAGCTGAGCGAACCGGCGAGCTTGCACCCGGACAGACCGTAATCGAGGCAACCAGCGGCAATACGGGGATAGGGCTGGCCATGGTCTGTGCTGCCAAGGGCTACCCTCTGGTAATAACAATGGCAGAGAGCTATTCGATCGAACGTCGGAAGCTGATGCGTTTCCTGGGCGCCAAGGTGGTGCTCACCCCTGGCTCGGGTAGAGCCTATGGGATGTATGTCAAAGCCAGGGAGCTCGCTGAAGCCAATGGCTGGTACTTGGCGAGACAGTTTGAGACGCCGGCCAACGAGTTGATTCACGGAAACACAACAGCGCGCGAAATCCTGGCTGACTTTGCCGGCAAGCGTCTCGACTTCTGGGTCACTGGCTATGGAACGGGCGGAACGTTCGCAGGAGTCTCACGAGCGCTGCGGCGAGAGCGTCCGGAGGTAAAGATCGTACTGGGTGAACCCGACACCGCGGCACTGGTGAGCAGTGGCGTCGAGCAGCCGCGCGGATCCGAACACAGCCCGACCGGTTCTCATCCGGCCTGGAAGTCACACCTCATTCAGGGATGGACACCGGATTTCATTCCATGGGTGATGCAAAGCGCTCTGGATGACCGGACTTATGACCGTGTGCTCAGCGTATCAGGGCAAACAGGTATCGACTGGTCACGCAAATTGGCTCGCGAGGAGGGGATTTTCACAGGAGTCTCCGGAGGCGCCACCTTTGGTGCAGCCCATCTGGTGGCGAGTGAAGCTCCGTCCGGCTCCGTGATACTCTGTATGCTGCCAGATACAGGCGAACGATACTTGTCATCCTCGTTGTTCGAAGGCATTCCCGAGGGAATGAATGACGAAGAGAAAGCGCTTTCCCTGTCCACTCCCGGATTCCAGTACTGAGAGAGCATACGGTCCGGACCTGTGACGGTCCAACCATCACAGGTCTGACGGCCTCTTGTAGAACAGTTCCTCTGTGTCCCGTGAGGTCCGCATGGAGTCGATCACCGCGGGTAACGGTGATGTGAACACGTGCGGGTAATCCAATTCTCCCAGGTCAGTACGAATGGAATAGGCGAGCTGTTCCACGTCGGTGCTGAACTGCGAGTCGATGCCGGGCTTGTTGCCGCGTGGATCGACACGAAACCAACCGGTGCCCTCCAGAAATAGGGCATTCAGTCCATGCAAGGCATAACCCGAATCAATGGTGCCCTTGCGGGTGACGCGCTGATAGCAGAACCCGCACGGGATGTCCATGCCACGTAACAGAGATGCCAGCAGGTGGGCCTTGGCAAAACAGATCCCATGTTCGTTGCAGAGGGTATCTTCCGCGCCGACAGACACCGTCAGCTTTCGGTTGTCAAACGAATGGCTGACCTGATCTCGTGCCACCTCAAAGGCGAATCTCGCCCGTTCGCGCCTTGTTGATGCCCGTTGCTTGATGCACTCGATCGTGTTCCTGACCATCGGTGTATCCCAGACAATCACGGGCGGTTCCGATTTCAGATAATCCGTGACATGGTCGGATTCGAGACACAGTTTCATGGTCGTGCGTCGATTCTTTCGGTGTGATGCAGAACAGTCAGCCGCAGCACCTTCAAGGTGATATTGCGTTGAGAGGTACAACATAATGTACCCTTGTTGGTGGCCGCCCGAGGTAAGGTCATTGGCTTCTTTCGTGGTTTCTTCGGACGGAGTGCCGCGCAGCGTGCGCACTCCGGGTTCGTCATGACAACTGCAGCTATGGACGTTATGCGTGGCGCCATGCCGGGAGCGGACGACAACGACTGGATGAGGCATTGTCTCGCGCTGGCCAATATCGCCCTCGATGCAGGCGAGACTCCGGTTGGGTCGATAGTAGTCAGCCAAGACCGGATGATCGGCCTGGGACTTGAGCGCACGCGCAAAGAAATGGACCCCACCGCTCATGCTGAAGTGGAAGCGATACGTGAAGCCTGCAGATATGTCGGATCGACCAACCTTTCCGGTGCGGCACTCTACTCGACCGTGGAACCCTGCGTCCTCTGCGCCTATGCCATACGCAGGCTGGCTTGACGCGCGTCGTCTACGGTATCACAGCTGGTCCTATAGGTGCGGTGCGCGGCAATTGGCCGGTGCTGACAGATCCCCGGTTTCTCCCTGCGGCAGCGCCTCCGGAAGTGCGTGGAGGTATTCTCGCTGCCCAGTGTGCCGAGCTGATGTCAGTACACCGGAAGAAGCGCCTGCAGGTGGGGAACGCTCGGTGAAGGAGGTGTTCACGATTAGGTTCGGCCGCACCTCAGAACATCAGCAAGACGCACGCGATCAACATTCGAACCGGACAGCACAGAAGCCGCTTTTCTTCCGCCCAGCTTCTCGCGTTCCTTCTTGATTGGCGCAATCGCAGCGGCACCGTACCCTTCGTCGGTATCATGCGTGCGCTAAACAGATGGTGCGCATGGCCCGGGCGACTTCGTCGTCCTTCGCCTCGAGGATATGACCGGCGTATGTCCAGGTCACTTCGAGTGCCTCGAGCTGCGGGACCCGGCATGCCATGACATAGGCCAGCGCGGTCGAGGCGGGCCCTGCCACTTGCTGACGCGAACCAGGAGATGGTGAACAGGCGTGAGCAGGGGATGAAGCGACGGGAACATGTGTACGTCGGTGGTCCGGGGCAGCTCGGCCGCGTTCACCGTCGCAGCCCGAAAGTCGTTACCGTAGCCGATGATCGCTGCATCGAACGCCTTCATGGCGGCGTTCTTCTAACCGCTTCTTCCGAGAAGGCGGCAGCAACATGGAGTACCCGTGATAGGCTGTCGATTCGATGTCCTCCGGCTTGACAGCAAACCGCAATGTTGGGATTCCGGCATTCTGTCCACCAGCCGGAGCCCGACATCCAGTGTGCCTGTCCTGGCGATGGCAGTGGGGCCTCGGGCCTGTACGCGCTCGCGTATCCACGCCCATCCTGTCACTGCTCCACCCTGCCCCAGGGGAGTTCACGCCAAAGCGTAACCCGTGTGATCGATCAGCGCGCGGCGGGACTATGCCCGGAGTGGGAGTCGAACCCACAAGACCTTGCGGTCGGGGGATTTTGAGTCCCCTGCGTCTGCCAATTCCGCCATCCGGGCCATGGAAGAACCAAGTGTACACGAATGGCGACCAGGATGCTACTTGATATCCCTGATCATGACCTCAGCGCTGAAACATTTCTCTCATCCGCGACATCGCGTCGGAATCGTTGGGAGGGCGTCTGTGCGTACTGTCACCTCTGTCGAGCCGTCGCCACTGCATCTCCTGCATGCCGACACGCAACTCCTCCTGCAACCCCAGGTAGCGCCCGCGCTGGATGGGGGTCAGGAACTTTGCCAGCTCCTTCTGTTCCTGTTCCATCAGTTCCAGCCGTCGCCGTTCGAGCCTTGGCATCTGATCGAGCAACTCACCAACCCTTGCTGCGTTGGCTCTGTCACCGGCCATCAGTTCCCGCCGCATGGCCATGCGCATCGCATACTCATCACGACGCAGTTGCCTGCGCGATTCCTCCAGGCGACTTGCGACCTCCCGCAGTCGGGTATTCTGCTCGTCGGTGAGGTTGAGTCGCTGCTTCACTATGATATCCAGCCGTTCACGAAAGCGTCGTTCGAGTTCTTCACGCTGCGCAGTGGCAGTACGATCGCTGCGGCCGGTGCGGCCAGGCTGCGCCCCGGGCGGGGCCGCCTGTGCGTTGGCCCCGGAGCCAGGGAACGACATGCTCATTGCGAGACTGAACAGCGTGACGAGCGTACCAGTCACCGCCTTCATAGCGGACCACTCCCCTGGTACACAGCGACCACAGGTACTCCCGGCAGCGGCTCCGTGCTCGTTGCGCCGTCCCACTGATCAAGACGCTCGAGCATCGCCTGAAGCTCGACCTCGTTGTAATCGCCGAGATCTCCGTAAGACACGGGAACATCGACATCCGAGGTCAGGGAATGAGACATCTCGGAGCCCAACGTGAGGGATTCTGCGAGCACGGCCCCCCGCGGCAGTTCCGCCACCGCGGCAGCGCTGTTGGAGCGATCGGGCACAACACCCTGTCGTACCAGCAGCAGCGATGCTGTTCCGGCCAACATCACAACCACCGTCGCTGCCATTCGCAGAAGGGTGTGGTGCTCACGCCACCGCCACCGGGTGCGACTGGTACCTGGTAGCGCCCCCATGGCACTGGCGGTACGTACGAGCACAGGCCTCGCGGGATGCATGGGCTGCGCATCGGGTATTTCGCCGGGCCGGGGAAGTGCGGCTACGATACGCGCGATGCTGGCACCGTCCACGGTCATTGCCCGCGGCCGCAATGTGCGAACCGCCCGGAGCAACGACACGTCGTCGACACACGACGGGCACGCAGACAGGTGAGCCTCTACCCGTATCATCTCAGCCGGGCTCAGTGCCCCCGCAACAAAATCGGGGAGCAGGTCCTGCAGTTCCGTGGTCTGACACTCAGTCATGTAGAAACTCCTTCACTGCACGAATCGCGTTGTGATAATGAACCCGGGCCGACCCTTCGGTCGTTTCCAGTATCTCCGCGATCTCGCGGTAACTCCTGCCTTCCTGCACTCGCAGCGTGAACACGTCACGCTGCATTCGCGTGAGCCGCGCCATCGCGGCCACGACCCGCTTTGAAGTCTCGTCCGCAACCAGTGAGTCAAGCGCGTCGTACTCCGTAGCTATGTGAACATCCTCGATCCCCACTTCACGCCCGCGTCGCATCTGCGCACGCCGACGGTCAATCACCAGACGCCGCTCTATCGTGAAAAGCCAAGTCCTGAGTGAGCTGTCCGAACGAAATGAGTCCAAGGCCCCGAAGGCCCGGATGAAAGTCTCCTGCACCAGCTCCTCCACATTATCGACAACCCCCAGACGCAACGCGAAGCGGCTCAGTGCCTCCGCATGACGTTCCACGATGGCAGTGGCCGCACGCTGGTCACCCGTTTTCCACTGCTGGATGAGCACATCGTCGATAGACGTATCATCCTGTGGGTCGACATGAATCACGCTCTTCGCCCCGTTTGACGAGACGGAAGACGGCCTGTTAAGGAAGGTGGGGTGAATCCACGATTGACCCCGTCGTGCGGGGTCAACAGGTTCCGGATCATGACTCCCATCGTATCCAGTGCAGGGGTTCCGGGCATTCCGGAAATCATCGCCCATCGCGGTGCCTCCCGGGAGTGCCGTGAAAATACCCTCGCAGCCTTCACGCGTGCCATGGAGCTTGGTTCCGACGGTATCGAACTGGATGTCCATGCCAGCCGAGACAACATCCTGATCGTGCACCACGACCAGGTAATCCAGAATGCAGACGGGTCGTTCTCGCCTCCCATATCCAGCCTCACCGGAGCGGAAATTGCAGCTATCCGCATGCCCGGTGGTGACTCAGTCCCGACGCTGGAGAGGGTACTCGAACTGGTTGCCGACAGCGTGTTTCTGTACCTCGAAGTGAAGGCGTCACGGACCGAATCGTTCGTCTCGGCTATCATTGCACGCCACCCTCTGGCACGCGTGGC
>CAYSKN010000192.1:0-5933 GCA_964431565.1 uncultured Gemmatimonas sp. | reverse complement strand
CGTCCTGATACAGGTACGTCGCCGCGGCGGCGAGGCGGCGCAACGCATCGCCGAAGACCGCCGGAGACTCACCCGGCATCACACAGCCAAGTTTCACCCGACGATCCTCGAGCCCACGGTGTGCGGCGGCGGCCTTGGAGGGACTCCATTCGAGTTCGAGGCTCCTGGTCCGAATGTATGTACATTGTACATATCGGAGGGAGCCGGGGCTGGCCGGCTACCCGCGTTTGGAGTCGTCCGGCTTTGCCAGCGGCTCAAGTGCAAGTTGGCTGGCGGCCTAATAACGCTTGACGATATGAACGTGACGCGTTATGATCTTGCGTGATCAAGAGCTTCGCCGATTCGGAGACTGAGCGACTGTTTGCGCGTGAACCGGTGCGGCGCCTGCCTTCGGACCTGCTGCGCACGATGTTGCGCAAGCTCGTGGTGCTGGATGCCGCGGAGCAGCTCGACGAATTGCGGGTACCCCCTGGGAACCGACTTGAGAAGCTGAGGGGCGAGCAGCTCGGCCAGCACAGCATCCGCGTGAGTGATCAGTGGCGTATCTGTTTTCGGTGGCGGGATGGCGACGCATACGACGTCGAGATCGTGGACTATCACTGAGGTGTCGCATGGCCAATTGTAAGCTGGCGCCGATCCACCCGGGCGAGGTGTTGTTGGCCGACTTTCTGGAGCCGCTGGGCCTGTCGCAGTATCGGCTTGCGCAGGACATCACGGTGCCCGCCCGGCGCGTCAACGAGATTGTGCACGGCAAGCGCGCGATCAGCGCCGATACGGCGCTCCGGCTCGCGCGCTATTTCGGCACGTCGGACCGGTTTTGGCTTAACCTGCAGGCGCGCTTCGATCTTGAGCAACAGCGCGACCTGTTGGGTGCACGCCTAGTGAAAGAGGTCCGCATCTTGGCACAGGCACGCTAACGCCGGAATTCAGCCGCCGGCAGCCCGCGTAGCGTGATGGCGGTCGGTTGGAATGACTTGTTAGGTGTTACTCGCAGCGCACCCACGATCTCTTATTGCGCATAGCTCGAGTATGTGAGATTGCCGGGTCTCTTGCGAGTTCTTTGTACCTGGCTGTACCCGAAGACACCAACGCGACATGGCCTTTATTATTGAAATGAAGGCCCCAGCCGTAGGTCTTTGCAAGCGGTGACGCTCGCATGCATGCCATGGGCTTTGAAAAAAATGCCTCACGCAAGTGCGCGCCATCCACTTGCAACTGCTTGGCCGACAGCCCTTGACGTTTTGCGTGAACATGAAACTGTACATCTTCTTGAGTATACGAATACGGGCTGTGTGAAATGAGCTGAAACTCGATCTCTGCTACGGTTGGATTTCCCGCACGCGACTTTGGTTCCGTGCCCTCTGTTGCTTTGCAATCAGCGGCGACCTCAATGAATGTGTTGATGTAGTTCATAGCCGTATCCGTTTGTTTCAACTAACGCCGGCTCCAGACGCGTGTTAGCCAGCCTTCATTTGCGCTTGGCGAAATACCGTACATAGGGAATCCCATCGAAATCCTCGTCCATGGTCCAGATCGTCGCGTTGAACTGCTTCGCCGTTGCCAGAATGATGCTGTCTGCCAACGGAAGCTTGTGAGCAATGCCCAGTTGTGCAGCACTGAGCGCCAGCCCGCTGTCGAGATCTACGACCTGACCCTGGTGCAGCAGCGCGGCTGCCTGCAACGCCTCATCTTCGCCGCGTTGCTGCAGCACACGCCGACACACTTCGACGAGGATGATGGTCGGGACCAGCAACGACTCGACATTCTCGATCACTTGGGCAAACTGCCCTGCCTGTGGTCCAGCCCCGAAGTACTCGAGCCAGGCCGAGGAATCCACCAGATTCACACTCGATCCTTGTCCCGCACCACAGTGGAATCGATACCCTTGAGGAAGCCGCGCATATCGCGCATGGCTCGGACAGGGATGAACTCGATCCGGTTCTGATACTGGAGTGCTTGCACCTTCTGACCTGCTTCCAGCCTCAGGGCCTCCCGAATCTCGCGGGGGATAACGACCTGGAACTTGGGGGACACGGTTACAACGGGCATGGGCATCTCATCGATGTGGAGACTGTACAACGATATGCCGATCGACTGGGTTCCGCAAGAGGGGTGGATGGTACGGCTAACGCCGAAGCTCAGCCGCGACTAACCCGCGTAGCGGGTTTGGCAGGATCTTGCACCATTATTGTAGACGCTTCCACCTAACCAGCATGGAGTGTCCCCGATGCCGCGATCAGGGCCACGCAAGGTTCGGAAGTACAGCGACGAGTTCAAGCTGACGGCGGTGCGCTTGAGTCAGCAGCCCGGAATTCAGGTGCAAACCGTCGCGGCCGCGTTGGAAATCCATCCGTTCATGCTCTCGAAGTGGCGAAAGGATGTCCGTGAGGGACGCATACGAGGGCGCGCACCGAAGGTACGCACGCTCCGGGTCCGGCGCGGGAGATCGCGCAGCTGGCGGTGCTGGAGCAAGCGTACCGACGCTTCAGGAAGAGCATGATCCCCTGAGAAAAGCCATCCGGTTCTGTTCCGTTCGAAAGGCGACACCTTCGCGTTCATTCACGCGCAGCGGGGGCACTACGCGATAGTTGCCCTCTGTCGGCGCTACGGCGTGAGCGCGAGTGGGTACTATGCGCGCCATCCGACTCGCTTGTGGACGACATGCGTCGATGGACCGAATCAGGTGTGGGTCGGGATATCACCTACCTGCGCGTCGGAGCGGCCTGGCGCTATCTCGCGATCGTGATGGATCAGTATTCCCGGCACGTGCCCGGGTGGTCGTTGACGCGTCGCCGGACGGCCGCCGTGACCTGCGCAGTGCTCCGGCAGGCGGCGCGAAACCGGTCGGCGCATGGCGTGATCTTCCACAGTGATCGCGGTTCCGAGTATCTCGGGGCACCCTTCTGCGCGCAGGTTACGGCCCTCGGTTTCTTTCAAAGTGCCAGCGTGCGCGGCCCGGGTGACAACGCGCATGCGGAGTCGTTCTTCCACTCGCTGAAGGCTGAAGCCATCCGCGGCGAGACTTTCACGAGTGAACGACAACTTCGCGCCTGTCTCACGCGCTACATCCACTACTACAATCACACACGGCTGCATTCCGCCCTGCACTATCGTTCCCCTATTGCCTTCGAACGCGAGGCGCCGTAACTCCAATGGTGTCCACGAAAGTGGTGCAAGATCCAGGTCCGCTGCGCGGCTCGCCGCAGAATAGACAATCCAATAATCTTCGGCAGCCTTTGGGATTGGTATGGCCGCTGGAGCAGCGGCGATCTACCAACCTATCAGTCACGTCGCGAGTTCGTCGGCTGGATCATTGATCCACTAATCTCAATCATCCGCACTGATCTTGTCGATCTGCCTCCTCCCACCGGGTGGCAACGAGTCGATCGCTGCGTTGGCGAACTGAGAGATAGACTCGCCTCATCCAGCACTGAGGAGCAGTTCCAGGCTGTAGGCTTGCTTGGTCGCGAGGCACTGATCTCATTGGGGCAGGTTGTCTTTGACCCTATTCGCCACCCAACACTTGACGGCGTCCAAGCCAGTGCCGCTGATGGCAAGCGCATGCTTGAAGCATTCATTGCAGTAGAGCTAGCTGGCGGCATAAACGAAGCTGCTCGCAGGCACGCACGCACAGCTCTTGATTTTTCGGTTGCGCTCCAGCATCGCCGCACTGCCACATTTCGAGATGCCGCACTGTGCTCAGAGGCTACCACTTCGGTTATCAACATCATCGCTATCGTCGCCGGCAGGCGGGATCCACAATAGAGTGCCAGCTGACAATTCGCTCAAACCGAAACTGCTTCGCTCCGGCAACGGCGTGGCAGAGAAAGCTTGCCACGCCGTCACCTGCGCTAAGCAGTTCGGCTTAACTCAGGCGTTAGGGCGACCGGAACGGGCTACAGCTTGAGGCGAGTCACCCGCACGCGAATCCACGCGGCCAAATCGGCTTCGCTCAAGGATCCAGCCGCGAGCGCCGTCATCGCCTGAACTACCTCGGACTCTGTTGCGTCCAAGTCCTTCCCATTGAGTCCGAGAAAGATCACCGCGGTCAGCAAAGCGGCTCGCTTGTTCCCGCCGTTGAAGGCATGCGCCTTCGCGAGCTCGAACGCATACGCCGCTGCGATCGTGGCGAGATCGGAGTCGGGCTTGTAGTGCCACTTCTGCTGCGGTCGTGCCAGCGCTGCCTCAAGTCCGCTCTCGTCGCGGACGCCCGGCAACCCACCGTGCTCCCGGAGTTGATCCATATGCACCGCGTCAATGACCAGGCGTGGTACCCAGCGCGGCTCCTTCATGCGCTACTTCGCGAGTTCGCGAAGCGCGTTCCGAAACTTCTTGGCCGCATGAGCTGCCACGGCAAGCCCGGCCTCGATGTCCGGATCGTAGGGAGTGAGGAGTATCCCTCGATCTGTCTCTACGGCCAGCACGCGGTCGCCCACCTCGAGATGCAGGCGGTCGGCCATGTCTTTAGGAATTGTCGCGCCAATCGATCCGCCGACCTGGCGCAATGTAAGCTCGCGAACCATTGTCTCTCCGTAGCACTGATGTGCTATAAAGGTAGCACATCAGTAGCATCTCGCAAGGCGCCCTAACGCCCAGCTTCTGCAGCGGGCGCTCCTACCAAGTGCGCCCGACTGTAGCAAGCATCGTTAGACCCCCCGCCGATGCATGCAGGCCCCTACTTGCGCCCACAGCATGTGCAGCCGCCAGATATTGGCCCTAGCGTGACTCTCGCGATTCGATGCTCCACGCCCTCGGTGATCAACCTACGATCCTGGGCTGTTCCATCTTGGAATGCGTTCAGCTGACGAACACACTCTTCGCGCTCGTCAGAACTAAGATGCACAACTCCGTTCATGACTAGTGCCACGCGAGAAGTGGACTGATCAGAGCTAGAGGAGTTCATGTTCGAGACGCTCGTTGCGAGAGGGTTGTATGGTGACCTTACTTGAAGTTGCCACAGACGCCACAGCTTGTTGCCTTCATCGACTTCGGAACAGTATTGCATCCAGCGCGAGAGCGCTCAAATTGGCGAAGCGCCGCGCGCATGCCGATTCGCTTCTCCTCATCGGTGATTCCTTGTCGCTGGTCTGAGGTATTCCTAGAACGGGCTTCCGCTTCAATTATCGCATGACGAATCTTGAAGTCTGGGGGCACATCCTGCGCAAGCTTCCTAAACTCGTCGGCGATGCGGGAATTGTCTGTCATCGATTCTTGCGAGTAACCAAGCGCGTCATCCCACTTGGAGGTTAGCGCCCAAGCTGACAGCCCCAACTGGCCGATACCCAGCAAACCGGCCAGCCAGATGACGACCGGCAGGAAGGATGCGTCGGAACCGAATGCGCTAGCGACCGCCCCCACCGTGAGTGGCAAGATGATGCCAGAGAACGCGAGGAGACGCATTCGCGAGCGCTACTTACTTGCCCGCCTTCCGAAGATGTACCCGGTACCGAACGCTTCAATCGCCTTCTTCCAACATTCTTCACGGATTGAGTCGGTTACGGGCAATGTCACTGTGGCTTTCCTCATCGTTGGGTAGGGCGTCTAACTAGTGGTGTACCTCAGTGATCGCACCACACCGGGGCCATCTGGTCAGAGTACAGGTGCTCCATTGATCGGACCTCGCCGTCGGTCATGGGGGAGAGTCGTTCTCCCGGATGCGCTGGCCCGCAAGTACCCCACCATGGATCGGAGTTGGCCCTGGCAATGGGTGTTCCCCGCCCGTGCCAGGTACCAGGACCGGGCGACCGGAGTGTGGTACCGGCACCACCTGCATGAATCCGCAGTCCAGCGAGCCGTCACGACGGCCGCTCGCACGAGCGGGACCGGCAAGCGCGCGAGTTGCCACACCTTCCGCCACTCGTTTGCCACCCACCTGCTCGAGAACGGCGCGGACATCCGCACCGTCCAGGAACTCCTGGGACACCGCGATGTCA
>CAYSKN010000191.1:0-5949 GCA_964431565.1 uncultured Gemmatimonas sp. | reverse complement strand
TGGTGCGCCTGCGCCGTCTCTTCGAGCCGGACGCCGCCAACCCCGTGTACTTCCAAACCGTGTGGGGAGTGGGGTACCGCTTCACACCGGAGGTGGGGGACGGGCCTTGAGTGCGTCTGGATGCGAGACTGTCTACAGCGTTCAACTGGGTTGAACGAAGCATCCTCCTAGGCGAAATGAGGTGCCAAAGTCATCAGGAGAATTCTCGATTTGGCTGGCCCGGGTGGGAGATTGGTGGCGGCTGTATGCCTGACGCTGCTTGTCAAGCCTCTGTAGGAGCGTTTAGCCAAGGATCGCGGTGGCCGGCTTGTCCGACCTTGACCCTGTTATCGATGACAAGGTGGCCCGCCTTCAAGACAAGACGGAAGTTCTCGGGCTCGCGTAGCAGGCCAAGCGAGGTAGAGAGGTCTCCTTCAACCACGCACACATCAGCTTGTTTGCCCGCCTCAAGTGATCCGAGGCTTTCCTCTAGCTGTAGGGCACGGGCAGAGTTGTAAGTCGCAGCGCGGATTGCATCCACCGGCGACAATCCGAGTCGCTCGAACAGCATTATCTCCTTCGCTGTCTTGGCGGTCGGGTTGCTTATGCCGCTATCAGAGCCGACCGCTACTTGACTCTTGAGCGCTGATCCGAGAATCTGTTGTAGACCAGCGACATAATCATCGATATGCGACTCGTAATAGCGCTTGGAAGCCTCTGGCCAGCCAGCGGGAGTGGGTTTGTCGACGAAAGCCATCGCAGTCGGCACTAGGAAGGTGCCCTTGTCCGCCAGTAGGTCGATAGTCTTTTCTGTGATGCCGGCGAAGCCGTGATGAAGGATGTCCACCCCGCCCTCGATTGTGGCTGTGACGGCTTCAGGACCGTAAGCGTGCGCGCCAACTCTGAGCCTGCGCCGGCGCGCCTCGTCAACCGCGATCGCGATCTCGCTTTGAGAAAGAAGCAGCCAGTCTTTGGCTGGTGTCCCGAGTTGGCCGGTGACTCCGAGCTTGATCCAGTCAACGCCAGCAACGCTCTGTCGCCTGACTTCTCGTCGGATCTCGATATCTCCATCGGCGGGCGCTCCATTGCCGAAGCGAACGTCGACCCACGACGGGTACGAGTTCATGAGGCCCCCCGTGCTTGAGATGACCTGACCGCTTGCGACTACTCGTGGTCCTTGAAGCAGCCCTTGTGCCACGGCGTCCCGTATCGATGAAGCGATTCGGCCGCGGGTTCCAACGTCCAGCACCGTCGTGAAGCCATGCTGAAGATAAGTGCCGGCATTCCCGACAGCCTGTAGCGTGTTCGCCTCTAGGCTAAGGCTATCGTTGATACCCATTGGGCCCCGAGGGTTCGGGACATACGATAAGTGGCTATGCGCATCAATCAATCCAGGGATAACCGAGCAGCCGCTGACGTCTACAATGTTCGTACCTGAATCGGCAGAAGCGAGTGCGTCCGCCTCGCGGCCGATGGCAAGTATGAGGGCATCCTCCAGCAGGAGAGAGGTGTTCTGTTGAGCTGCCCTTCCCAGCCCGTCTATTACGGTCCCTCCACGAAGTAGCGTTTTCTTTGGCATCATGTGAACCTCCCTAGCACGTAGCTAAGCAGCATTTGGTCAGGCGGATTGCCTCGGGTCAAGGAAATCCCTAAGCGCATCTCCGAACAGGTTTAGGGCAAGTACGGTAATGGAGATACCGACGCCTGGCCAGATGGCCATCCACGGCGCGATGAACACATATCCTTGAGCAACTCGGAGTTCCGAGCCCCAGCTCGGGGTGGGAGGTTGCGTTCCGAGGCCGAGGTAGCTGAGTCCCGCCTCTGCGATGATCGCGGAGGCCATGAGTACGGTCATTTGGACCAGGAGAGGCGATACGAGGTTTGGAAGCACGTGCCGCAGCAAGACCCTGGTCTCTCGCATCCCAAGGGAGTTAGCTGCCTCTACGTAATCCATTTGCCGCACCTGCAACGCTGCGGCGCGAACGATGCGAATGATGTTCGGTGAATAAGCGATACCGATGGCCACCATGGCATTGGCGAAGCCTGTACCGAGGGCCGCAGTCACGACCATCGCGAGGATCAGGAAGGGAAAGGCTTGTAGGCCGTCCACCAAGCGCATGATGACCAGCTCGTCGAACCGGGATCGTCTGAAGCCAACCAACAGGCCGATTGGAAGGCCGATGGCTGTGGCGATGCCGGCTGCAATCAGGGCAGCCAACAACGACACCCTTGCTCCGAAAAGGGTCCGTGAGAACACGTCCCTTCCCAGCGCGTCTGTCCCGAACGGGTGCACTTCGGATGGTGTCAATAGGATTGCTGAGTAATCTTGTTTAATGGGGTCATTATTAGTAATCAGTGGTGCAGTTAATGCGATTGCGACCACTGCGAAGAGAACTATCAGCGAGAGGGCGCCAATAGGGAACCGCCGGACGAAGCGAGATATCGGGTGCCACCGGCGCCTCGAACGTTTGGAAGGCTGTTGTTCCGGGACGGCGATGGCTGTCAAGGCCCGGACAGCTCGATTCTTGGGTCGACGGCTGCATACAGCAGATCGACGAAGAGGTTGATGACGAGAACCATCGCGGCAATGATGAGGATTGCAGCCAAGAGTACGGGGACATCTCGAGCGAGGATGGAGTCGAGCACGAGTCGCCCGAAGCCCGGGATGACGAAGATCGTCTCGGTGATGACCAACCCCCCAGCAAGGGCAGCCGCTTGAAGGCCCGCCGCCGTGATGACTGGCAAGAGCGCGTTCCGGAGTGCATGGCGCCTCAGGATCACAGACCCTTTCACGCCCTTCGCGGCTGCGGTGCGGATATAGTCGGCCCTCAGTACGTCTAGAAGGCTGCTCCTGGTGAATCGCATCAGCACGCCGGCTTCCCTCAGGCTGGTTACCAAGGCGGGAAGGAGCATGTACTTCAGGCTCTGAAGTGGGTCCTCAGATAACGCAACATAGCCTGACGTGGGGAACCCCCTTAGGTAGGTTGCCACAAAGAGAATCGCCAAGATGCCTAGCCAGAAGTGCGGCACCGAAAGGCCGACCATGGCGAGGAACGAGGCGGCGTGATCGATCACGCCGCCTCTGAACCTAGCCGCGAGGATGCCAAGAGGTAGGGCTAGCAGTGCCGAAAGCAGCATGGTTAGCGCAAGAAGCTCTAACGTGATCGGTAGCCGCTGCCGAACAATGGTAGTGATGGGGACGTTGTCGACGAGCGACTTACCGAAGTCCCCCTTCACCGCGCCGCTAAGCCACTCGAGATACTGAACGTATACCGGTCTGTTGAGGCCGAGCTGTTCTCGCAACTCCTCGCGGACGCCGCGGGGGGCTTCTGAACCGAGAATGGCATTCGTAACGTCCCCAGGGAGCACGTAAACGAGTCCGAAGGCGATTACCGACACCAATAGGAGTAATGGAAGCGTCGTGAACAAGAGCCTCTGGACGAAGAACCTGAACACGACGCTTGCGCCCTCAGTTGCCCTTGGAGACGCCCGCCAAGCGGATCATCCCGTCTGGATGAGCATGCAGGCCATGAATGTCGTTCCCGTACGCTATCTTCTGTGCGGGGTGCACCAAGTAGATGTAGGGCACCCGGTCACGGATCACTTCGACCGCCTCGTGAAGCAGCGCTACCCGCGCATCTCCTCGTGCCAGGCGTTGTTCGTCGAGAAGCGCATCCAGCTCCGGATCGCTGAAATTCGCCATGTTCTCGTTGCCACCTGTGCGGTTGAATGGAGTTATGTCCTGGTCAGGATCAGCGCGGCCACTCCAGCCTGCCAGACCGGCTTGGTAACTGCCAGCATCGAGATCGTTCAGCAACTGGCCATACTCCATGACCTTGATCTTGGCGCTGATGCCCGCTTCCGCCCACATGCTCTGGACGACCTCCGACAAGCGCTGGTAAGCGTTGCCCGTTCCGATGGAGAACGTGAAACTAACACCGTCGGGATATGCGCTCGCTGCCAAGTAATCCCTTGCAGCCTGTAAGTCTCTTGCAGGGACTTTGCCATCATTGAAGGGCGTGATGGGTGAGTACGGGCCCCAGGCCGGTGCGGCGGCGCCACTGTAGACGACGTTTGCGATGACCTCACGGTCGAGAGATGCCGATAGCGCACGCCTCACGTTCACGTCATCGAACGGTGCAGCACTTGTGTTGAGCCAGATACCTTGCCATCCGATACCCGGCATTAGCTCGACCGTGAGGTTGGTGTTGCGCTGAAGGACAGCGACCTGCTGATCGGCGATGCTGCGCGTCTGGAGAACATCAAGCTGACCGCTCATGAGGTTGGCGACGGCTACGTTCTCGTCCGGGACAACTTTGAAGACCACACGATCGACAACTGGCCTGCCCTCTTGCCAGTAATCGCTATTCGCGACGAGAACTACCTGATCCCCACGGACCCTCGACTCAAACTTGAATGGGCCGCTACCTACGGGTGCTTGGGCGAATCCTTCCTCCCCAAGTTGCTGAACGGCTGTGGGCGAGACGATCATCCCTGCGCGGTCGGTGAACGCGCCGAGGACGGCTGGTGAGGGCTGAGAGAACACTATCTGGAAGGTGTGAGGGTCGACGACATTGACACTGAGGATCGTGTTCAGCTCGGTCGTGCGTCTCGTGCCTTGCGCGCGTGCGCGATCGAGGTTGTACTTGACTGCGCTCGCGTCGAGCGCAGTGCCGTCATGGAAGTGAACGCCTTCCTGCAAATGCATGGTGATCGTCAGCCCGTCATCGCTGGTCTCCCAGGCGGTGACAAGGAACGGCACGATCTGCATCTTCTCGTCGACATCGAGAAGCCGGTCATAGATGTTGTATTGCACCTGTCTGTCAACGAAGGCGTTCGAGTAGGCGGGGTCCAGCATCGGCGGGTCGACGTCTAGGGCGACCGTGATCGTCTGGGCGCTTGCCCCACCCAAGAGTCCGATCACGAGTGCAAAGAGGAGAGCAGTCTTCTTCACGGCTGAAAAACCTCCTGTCACCGCGCGGACCTGCCCCTCCGAGAGGCTAGCTGGCTCCCCGACCCAGCGGAACGAACGATGGCCGCCGCCTAGGGGAAGCACGTTGCGCGTTGCGGGATACTACACCTCTCGCGAGAATGGGTCAACTGGTGCACTCGGAGCCGTACGCCGGAGACGCTGTTAGTGGGATACCGGAGCCTGCCCTGTGAACCATTCACTAGATTGGTGCGCAAGCGGTTGGGTTCACTATAATGCGGGGGATGGAAGGTGACGTTCGTTCGCAACTGACTACTCTGATCGACTCGCTCGAGATTGGTGGACGCCTGCCCAGCGAGAGGGCATTGGCGGAGCAGTTTGCAGTGAGTCGCAGGGAACTTCGCCGTGTCTTGGCCAAGCTCGAATCGGAAGGCGCCGTGTGGCGCGGCGTCGGGCAAGGAACCTTCAGAGGCCAGCGCCCAGTAGTGAACCCTGGGGGGCTCGAGGAGCTAAGGCTTCGCACAAGCCCACTTGAGGTGATGGAGGTTCGCCTTGTGCTAGAGCCCGAGATCGCGAGGCTGGCCGCCATCCGAGCTACGAACGCGGATCTCGATCGCCTCGCGGTCATCTCTAAGAAGCTTCGACATAGCGCGGACTTCGAGACATTTACCGCATGGGACAGCCGTTTCCACAGGGAGATCGCAGCTGCCACCCGGCAGCAGCTGTTCGTTGCGCTTTACGGGACGGTCGATGGACTTCGTACCCGGCTCGCCTGGGGCAAACTGCATCGACGCTCGCGGACTGACGAGTGGCTCGACCAGGCGCGGTCCGAACATGATCGCATCGTGGCCGCACTCGCCGACAGGGATCCGAACATGGCCGCTGAGGCAATGCGCGACCACCTGCGTGCGGTGTACTCGGTGCTGACGGAGCGCGATTGAGTCTCCGTAGGTTGCGGGGGGTTCGGTGGTCACCCTGGCCCTACCAACCGCTGATCCAACCTGACCCTCTCCCGCCGCACCACCACCAGGCTGGCGGCC
>CAYSKN010000190.1:0-5977 GCA_964431565.1 uncultured Gemmatimonas sp. | reverse complement strand
CATGGTGGGGCGCCATCTGTGTCTCCCTCGGCTGCCGCACTCATCACCCTCGTCGTGGAGGCGCCCGTGGCGCAACAACAATCCATGGTGGAAGTGACTGTCAGCCGGCTCTGGTTTGACAGTGCCGCAAGTGCATATGTGCTCATCCTGCGCGAGCGCGGTGGACAGAGGATTCTGCCGATCTGGATCGGTCGCACTGAAGCCGAGTCAATCGTGTTGCAGATCAACCAGGTGCAGCACCAGCGGCCGCTCACCCATGATCTGTGCAAGGCCTTGATAACCGGCATGGGCGGGACACTTCTGCGCGTGAACATCACTCACGTCCGGGAGAACACTTACTATGCAAAATTGCATGTTGATGGTCCAGGCGGCCAGGTCGAAGTGGACGCGCGGCCCTCGGATAGTATCGCCGTGGCTCTGCGGCTGTCGGCGCCCATCTTTGCGGCCGAGGCGTTGTTCCCCGAACTCGGTGAGGATGAGAACAAGGAACCGTCATTGTTCTCTGTTCCTCCCAGACCGACTGCTGAACTCTCACCTGAAGAACTGAAGGCGTATCTCGAACGTCTCCGTCCCGAAGACTTCGGCAGATTTCAACCATGAGCCTCCGTGTGTCAGTACTGTCTCGATCGTTCCTGTCGGCTTCCACATGCCTGCTTACCCGCGCGGGTACATGCGTCTTCGCGTTTCTGAGCGTTTTCTTCCTGTACGTGGCGCCCGCCTGGGCACAGCAGCAGGAGCAGGCACCTGGACGTGCCATTACTCAGGAGCCTGCGTCAACGCCATCAGGGCCCAGGACGGTTGAAGGTCGGGTGCGGCGTCCCGTGGAAGAGCACGGCGACTCGACCGGCATGGTGTCGCTTGCCAATGTGTGGGTGACTCTTCATCGGGTCGGGAAAGACAGCGCTGGTCCCATTGACTCGGTGCGCAGCGATGCTGCCGGTCGTTACCGCTTCCGCTACACTCCATGGGGCGCTGCAGATGCAGTCTACTTCGCATCGAGTACATGGGGGGGCATTGCGTACTTCACCGCGCCATTGCGCGAGGTGAACTCGCATGGAGATGATGCCGAGATCACCGTGTTCGACACCACGTCGCATACATTCCCGCTCAGTGTCAAGGGGCGACATCTCATCGTGAGTAGACTCGATGAAGAGGACAGGCGTACCGTTATCGAGGTATTCGAACTGTCCAATGACAGCCTGCAGACTCTCGTGTCAACCGACACCGCCAACCTGCGGCCAACCTGGTCTGTCCGGATTCCCGCTGCAGCCATCGGTGTTCATGTGAACGAGGGTGAGATTTCACCTCAGGCTTTCGTAGCCTCAGCCGAGCGGGCCTCCATCTACTCGCCAGTTTCTCCGGGACTCAAGCAGGTGGCCTTCAGCTACAAGCTCCCCAACAGCAGCTTTCCGTTGGCACTCACGTCTGAGGAGCCAGCGGTGGTGTTCGAGGTGCTGCTTGAGGAACCACGGGGCAGCGTAAGTGGCGGAGACTTCACGGCGGTCGATCCGGTATCGATGGAAGGGCGCAATTTTCGTCGCTTTCTCGCACAGGACCTCAAGGCTGATACCCGCATCGTCATTGAGCTGCCGTCCACTCGTGCAGCCGGACGGAATCTCTATATCGCTGGCTTGCTGGCCGGCATCGGTTTCTTGATGCTCCTGGTGCTCACCCGTGCAATGCAGCGATCGGTCAACCGACGCAGTGACGCCGGTGCACCTCTAGCCGTGAGCGCCCGCGCAACGCGGGCGCAAAGTGTATCACTTGCCGACAAACTTGCGCAGGAGATCGCGGCTCTCGATGTCACGTACTCACGACAGAGTAGTCCTTCCGAGAGCGTGAGGCAGGCTTACACGGTCAGGCGTGCAGAGCTGCGTGCGGCACTCGCAGAGGCACTCGACGACAGGCCGATCTGAAATGAACGGCTGCATGCGTGCGTGGGCGTATCGCGGTTCCGTCTCTGTCCGCGGCCAGCGGCGTGCTCCGACAGTTGCGGTGTTCTTCGTTCTGGCCGTGTCGCTCGTTGTCTCGTGCGGTGGACAGGGCGCCGATGGTTCGGATGGGGTCTCCACCGATGAGCGTGTGTCAACCGCAGCGCCTTCCGCTCATACAGATGACTTCGGGATGCCGTTACCGGTTGATGCTAGTCATGCACAGCGTGTTGTGTCCCTCAATCCGGCGGTGACCGAGATCATCTTCGCGATTGGTGCCGACAGTCTGCTCGTGGGTCGCTCACGCTGGGATGAATATCCCAGGGAGGTGAAACGGGTACTCTCGGTAGGTGACGGTATCCGTCCCAGCGTGGAGACGGTTCTCTCGGTGCGTCCTACGCTGGTAATTCTCTACGCATCGCCGGATAATCGGAAGGCTGCGGATGCGTTGGTCCGCGCCGGGGTACGAACCATTGCGTTGAAGGCAGATCGAATCGAGGAGATCTACAAGCTGATACTTGGCGTTGGGGCCGCGCTTGGGGCAGATACCAGGGCCCGGATCGTCGCAGACAGTGTACGCACCACGGTAGAACGTGTACGTGCTCTCACCGCTGCTCTGCCTGACCGGCCGACTGTGGTGTGGCCAGCGCAGGAATCTCCGCCAATAGTGATCGGCGGTGGCAGCTATCTCGACGAGTTGCTCACTGTGGCCGGAGCAGAGAACGTGTTCCATAACGACTCAATGGCATCGCTGTCGGTGAGCATCGAGGAGATTGCCCGTCGTCGGCCTCAACTGGTGATCAGCGGGAAGGAGCGGACGTCGCTACTGCGGCAGTCGTCGGTGTGGCAGGCTGTACAGGCCGTCAGTGAGAATAGATTCCTTGTCGTCGATGTCAGTCTCATGGGGCGGCCATCGGTTGTTCTGGGGATGTCGGCGGTGCAGCTGGCGCGGTTGCTGCACCCCGAACTTGCCGACTCCCTGCGCTGACCCTGGGGTGAGAGTCGCATCGTGACTGGCAGGCACCACTATACTTGGGTGTGGGCTGGCGGAATCGCAGCACTCGTGACAGCGGTGGTGGCAGGCGTCATGGTGGGGGCTGTTCCGTTGTCCCTGTCCGATGTGTTCAATGGTGTGCAGGGAAGGGGGAGTGCGTTTGTGGTCACGATTGTGCGCGATCTGCGCCTGCCCCGTGTACTGCTGGCGGGGCTGGTCGGCGTGGGCCTCTCCGTGAGTGGCGGCGCGCTCCAGGGCACACTGAGAAACCCCTTGGCGGAACCCTATCTACTGGGGGTATCGGGAGGGGCAGCCGTGGGGGCAGTGGTGGCGATCGCCATGATTGGCGACTCGCCACTCATGGTCACATTCTGCGCATTCGCCGGCGCAGCGGTTGCCACTGTGCTCGTGGCAGCTTTGGCGCGTGTCGTGGGTGGGAGCGGTGACGCACGGCTTCTGCTGATGTCAGGAGTGGTGGTAGGTGCGTTTGCCAATGCCGTCATTCTCGTTGCGCTTGCAGGCGCTCCCCCCGACAGGCTCCGTGGTGCGCTCTGGTGGATGATGGGATCTGCGGCAGACGCCTCTTGGAGCAGCGTTTGGCGCAGTGCCGTTTCGATAGGCCTGCTCGGAGCCGTTCTTGTGTGGCGCGCGCGTGAACTCGATATACTGGCGCTTGGCGCTGAGCCCGCCGCGGCGCTCGGCGTTGACGTGGACCGGGCTGCTCGTCGTACCTTCCTGATCTCATCGTGGCTTGCGGCCGCTACGGTCGCTGCTGCTGGACTTGTCGGATTCATCGGGCTCGTGGTGCCTAGTCTTGCACGGGCGCTGGGAGCCAGACAGCATCGGCCCATGCTGTTGGTGTCAGCGCTTTACGGAGCTGTCCTGCTCATCATTGCCGACATCGCTGCGCGCACCTTGCGCGCTCCGGTGGAGCTTCCGCTGGGTGCGGTGACCGCGCTCATAGGCGTACCATTTTTTCTGGTGCGCCTGCGCCGGCTCGCGTCATGATCGCGGAAGCAGCTGTAACCTGGGCCCCGGCGGCCCTCCGATTCCACGATGTGAGTGTGCGTTACTCGCCGCATGCCGATCGTGCCCTCGATGGGGTTTCGTTCGAGGCCAGGCCGGCCCGGATCACCGCCGTGGTGGGTCCCAACGGCAGCGGGAAGAGCAGCCTTGTACGCACGCTGCTGCGACGCATTCCGGTGGAATCCGGAGCGGTCTTTCTGGACGATAGGGAAGTAGGCACGTTGGACTCCATGAGGCTGGCCCGTAGGATTGCAGTGGTGCCTCAACGGGAAGAACCCGTCATGCCACTCGAGGTGCATGAGTTCGTGGCACTGGGACGCTTCCCGCATCGTGGTGCTTTCGGATCCATGTCCGCTGTGGATCGTGATGCGGTCGACAATGCCATGATCCGTGCAGGTATTGCAGAATGTGCTTTCCGTCGTACGGATACTCTCTCCGGTGGTGAATGGCAGCGGGCTCGCATCGCGCGGGCACTGGCCCAGAACACGGGCGTGCTGGTGCTCGATGAACCAACAACATTCCTTGATATTGCACACGAGATGGCGGTGTTCGAACTCGTTGACGAACTTGCTCACGAAGGACGTACCGTTATTCTGGTGAGCCATCAGCTGAATCTCGTCGCGCGTTTCGCAGCGCATATCGTTCTTCTCGATCGTGGCCGCGTGGCAGGCGAGGGTACCGCCGATTTCGTCATGCGGGGTGACCTGTTGGAGGGCGTCTATCAGTGGCCTCTGGTTGTGACAAGGGATCCGGCCGTGGGCTCTCCGGCGCTCCTGCCCCTGCGTTCCCGTGCCCGACCGGTGAAGCACCTCATCACTTGAAGCGACATGGTGTCTCAGTTGTGGAAGTGACAACGTGCAATCGGGGCCCGGTACCATGACCGCGCTGGCTACCGATGCAATCGTGCTGCACGCAGCCGACTATCTCGAATCAAGCCGCATACTGCGCCTAGCTACGCGAGAGGCTGGTGTGCAGTCGGTGCTCGCACGCGGAGCTCGTTCGTCTGCCAGACGCTTTGGTTACGCCGTCGATCTCTTTGCCCAGGGACAGGTCGTGCTTGAGATCAGGCCGGGCAGGGATCTCCACAGCCTGGTCAGCTTCGATGTTGCGGTGTCACACTCAGGGGTGGCGCGCGATCTGGCACGCTTCTCAGCAGCGAGTGCCATGTCCGAAGTTGCCCTGCGTTTGCTTCACGACGAGTCCGCTCCCGAATCTTACGATCGCCTTTCAACCGGATTCGAGCGGCTTGGGAATGTGGAGGGTGAGGCGATATTCTCGGTGACCCTTGGGACTCTCTGGCAGCTTCTCTCCGAAGTGGGCTATCGACCGCTGTTGGATGCATGCGTGGAATGCCATGCGCCCATGGTGTGTGGCACCGGGGCAAGACTCCATCACACCGCGGGTGGTGTGCTATGCGCGGACTGTGCCCGGCTGCCAGGTGCTGGTCGCGTGCTGCCAGCCGACGCTCTGGATGTTATGCGAGACTGGCTGAAGGGTGAAATGCCAGCCATTCCCCCGGCCGCGGTGAGAGCGCACCAACGTCTGCTGCGTGAGTTCCTGAGTCATCGAATGTCGGATAATCGGCCAATGAGAGCATACCAGTCGTGGGAAAGAGGGTTGGCATAATAAACAACGTTAGGTCTGCCGGTATAACACATTGACAATAATCATGATATGACAGATGTGTCATATTGCGATCAGAATTCTGACTTCGTCCACCCTTTAGTATGTTGCTTGACGTAGGTGCTTGTGCGTCCTAGCTTGACGGAGGGATCCGATGGGCGGATCCCAGGTGAACCTTTAACGGAGATTTTCACCCAAACCCTGATTCGTCAGTTGGAGAAGCAACATGAAGCGTTTGTGGGGAGCACTGGGTCTGGTGCTCACTCTCAGCGTGTTCATGCCACGGGTCGCGACGGGCCAGCAACAAGACCCCAAGGTTCGCCGCAACGGAGCAACGCTCGGACAAAACTATCCGAATCCGTTCAATCCGGAGACTCGCATTCCGTTCGGTGTGGGTGAGGAC
>CAYSKN010000189.1:0-6019 GCA_964431565.1 uncultured Gemmatimonas sp. | reverse complement strand
CCAGGGCGGGCCCTGAGCTTTCAGCCAGGGCGGGCCCTGAGCTTTCAGCCAGGGCAGGCCACATCGGCGCGTTGCAGCAGCGCCACGACACCACTTCGCCAAGCCTCAGTGCAGGCCTGCGCGACGCGCTGACCGGCGCCCTGGCGCACCGGCGCCGCAACCGACCGCCGAGATCGCCCGCCAGTTCGACGAGATCATGGCCTTCGCCGAAGATGAAAGATGAGTAACATCTTGACGCCTGAGGAGTTCGAACGCCTGCTGGGCCAGCGAGAGGGCGAGACGCTGGAGTTCAAGCGCGAGATGCCGGCTTCCTCCGACCTCGCCAAGCTGGTTACCGCCTTCTACAATACCCGCGGTGGCACAATCATTTTCGGTGTGGAGGATGAGACGCGACAGCGAGTCGGGGTGACTAACCCAGAAGGGATCGAGGGCGGGATCGTGAACATTCTCCGGGCGCGTTGTTCCCTGGACGTCATGCCGGCTATCGAGGTTCTCTCATCTCAGGGTAAAGAGTTTGTGGTGGTAACGTGCCCCCAGGGCGCGCATAAGCCCTATCTGGCCAGCGGTGAAACGCGTCCCTATGTGCGCATCGGCTCCAGCAATCGGGAAGCCCAGGACGAGGAAGTGCGACGACTGTACGTCGAGGGAAGCGAAGGAGGCTTCGAGGCGCTGCCCTGTCGTGGCGCAACCTTGGCCGACCTTTCAGAGCGACTGGTTGCGGCCTACATCCGGCAGCGGGAGACAACCAGCGGGCAACGCTTGATGTTGTCGAGTACAGAATTGCTGCGCAGCCTGGGCTGCCTGGTGCAGCAAGGAGAAGAGTTTGCGCCGACCCATGCCGGGGTAGCGCTTTTTGCCGAAGACCCACAGCGTTTGATCACTCAAGCTGAGGTCGCCTGCGTGCGATTCAAGGGCGTCGACGTCGTCAGCTACATCGACCGCCGCGACCTGCGCGGCCCGCTGTACCAACTGGTGGACGACGCCGAGCAGTTCGTCTATCGCCACATGAAGATCGGCCGGCGGATCGAGGGCTTTGCAGGGGTCGAGTATCGCGAATACCCGGCCGAAGCCGTGCGGGAAGCCATCGTCAACGCCGTGGTGCACAGAGACTACAGCCGGCGCGGACAGCACATCCGGGTCTTCATGTTCGACGACCGCATCGAAGTCTATAGCCCCGGAACGTTGCCGCCTGGCGTCTCGTTGGAAAAGATGCGGCGCCTGGAGCCACAGTCCGTGCAGCGCAATCCCATCATCGTGGGTGTGTTGCGTGACCTGGGCAGTCGTTACATCGAGCGGTTGGGTACAGGCATCCGGCGCATAGCCGTAGCGATGGAAGCGCACGCCCTGCCTCGACCACGGTTCGAGGAGATAGGCAGTGAATTTCGAGTGACGCTGATGGGGCCTGGCGAGCAGTTCATGACAGAAATCCAGGCGCGTCCTGCGTGGACGCTTGAACTAAACGAGCGACAGGTGGAAGCGATGCTGTATCTCAATTCGCACGGACGGATCACCAATCGCGAGTATCAGGCTCTAGCCGATGTGAGCTATGACACAGCACATCGAGACCTGTCGGAGTTGCTGGAGAGAAACTTGATCCGGCGAGAGGGCAAGGGCCGAAGCACCCACTATTTGCCTGCCATCTGACGATTGTCTGATGATTTCTGATGATTGGCATGGTTTGCCGGCATGATCATCACCTGGCACGAACACACGCCTGCTGACCATGGGACGAGCTGCAAGAAGTCCTGCTAAGACCCAGAATCATAATGTTCTGCGTGCGCGAGGGATCGAAACCATCACGGTGCAACGCTTACTCGATCGCCTGCAACTGGATGTTGCCTGACCAAGATGCCATGCCCGACCTCGCCATCCGCGTGGAGAACCCCTGTCCTGAGCCTGGCCGAAGGATCAGCAAGCTCTACCCTGAGCTTTCAGCCAGGGCGGGCCCTGAGCTTTCAGCCAGGGCAGGCCACCTGGGCGCGCTGCAGCAGCGTCACGACACCACTTCGCCAAGCCTCAGTGCAAGCCTGCGCGACGCGCTGACGGGCATGTTCCGCCGCGGCCACCAATCTACCAATCCCCAATCTACCAATTCCCATTCGGACGAACTCTGGGCCCTACGCGACGTCTCCTTCGAGGCCTGTCCTGAGGGTCGCTGAAGGATCAAGCGCGGCGGGGTGGTGGGGACACCTGCACTTGCGTCAGGTGCAAGTGTCCCTTCGACCAGGCTCAGGACAAGCATCGGACGCAACGGCGCGGGGAAGAGCACCCTTGTTTCGGCCGGGCTCAACACAAGGCTGAAGATCCTCTCGCGCAGCCGAGCCCACCAGCGGCCGGGCTGAGATCTGAGGAGCATCGGGCTTGAAACACGGCTTTGCGGATGAGGCAGGTGACGCAGGAAGGGCCAAGGGCTCAGCACGGTATTTGGAGCATTTTCCAGAAGTATGAGCGAGGCAACGAGACATTCTGCGCCATTCTTGGCGAACGACTCATCCATGAGGAGATCGTTCAGGAAACAAAAAACTGGCTCTCCCTGGGGGCCGATTCTCACCGTTCGATGACGGAGTAGCACCGACTTACATCGGAGCAGCCGATCCAGGACTTACGAGCGCAGTTTGGATAAATTATACGCCACCCGTCAACCTCTGTCAAGCGTTGCGGGATGAGAAATCTCTGGTTTCCCCATGACCGACCTCGCCATCCGCGTCGACAACCCTTGCACTGAGCGAAGCCGAAGTGTATCCAAGCTCTACCCCGCGCGTTCGCTTAGGGCAGGCCGCCTGGGCGCTCCCTCTGGTCGCCACCAACACCCCGACACCACTTCGACGGTGCTTTGCGCAGCACCCCGGAGGGGCAGTGCAAGCCTGCGCGACGCGCTGACGGGCATTTTGCCACGGATTTCACAGATTTCACGGATCAGGGGTCGGGAAAATCCGTCTAATCCGAGCAATCCGTGGCAGGCTCCGGGTTCTTCCGACGAGCTCTGGGCGCTGAGGGACGTCTCCTTCGTGGCCTGTCCTGAGGGTCGCCGAAGGATCCAGCGCGGCGAGGTGACGAAGTAGCGCCAGCGAGGCTGGTTTTTGGCGACTTTGCCGCATCCGTGGTATGATCGCTGCACTCAATTCGACACCGACGGCGGGCAACGGGGCTGGCCACCGAACATATCTTGGCGAGCCTGTCTAGCTGCTTCGCACAGCATGACGCTTAGCCTGCCTGCGAAGGGCGAAACTCTTGTCGAGCTTGCCGCTGACAAGGTATGAGCTAAAATAACCTCTGACGCCTTATGCTAACACTGATCAGGACAGACAGGCTATAAGGAGACCACCATGAAAGCTCTGATGGTGCATGCGGTGTTGTACCGTGAGGACGACTTGTTCCTGGCTCATTGTTTGGAGTTCGATTTGGTCGCTCAAGGGGAAACGCCTGAACAGGCCTATCATAACCTCTTGGATGCCATCGAGTTGCAGACCGAATTCGTGCGGGAACAAGGCGATCTGGACAACCTGCTCCAGCCGGCCCCCGTCGAGTATTGGCAGATGTTGGCCTCGGCCGAGCGGTTCACCCCTCCGGCAAACGGCTGGCAGCTTCCGTCGTCAGTCTCTGCCGTTGAGTGCGGTCTCCTCAACGCGTAGCTGTTCATGGACAGACCAGTCAACTACCGCGATCTCCTGGCCCTGGTCAGTAAGTTTGGCGTGTACGAAGACGCCCGGCACGCCAAGGGCAGTGAGCGCCTCTGGATTCGTGAGCTCCCTGACGGCACAATGCGATCCATTCCCGTGACTTGCCATGGACCTGGCTACCTGATTGGGGTGGGCTTGGTGAAGGCAATCCGTCGCAGACTACTGCTGACGCCAAAGGATGGCGTTGCAGATGATGTCTTCTACTCGAAGTAGTGACATGCGCCACTCTACGTCACCGACGGCGGGCAACGGGGCTGGCCACCGATATTTCCTACATCCTGGAGCATGAACTGACCCTGCGCGGCATCCCCTTCGAGGCCCAGAAACGCCTGGCCGTGGTCTACAAAGGCCAGATCATCGGCGAATACATCGCAGACCTGGTCATCGACGGCAAGATCATCCCTTCGACCCGCTCAGGGCAGCGCCTGGAGCCGGAGACTTGTCCTGAGCCTGCCGAAGGATCCCGCTGGTGGACGAGAGCCTGTCCTGAGCAAGTCGAAGAATGCTGGCGTTGAGGGACGCGAGGTTTCCGAAGAACCACTGATCGTGGTAGAATGTGGATGTGTTCGCGGCTGGCAAGTTGGTAGAACGAAAAGAGGCAGAGAATGATCGCAGTAAGAGCACTGTATCGAGCAGGAGAAGTCGAGTTCTTGGAGCCTCCTCCCGCACTGGCCCAAACGCCAGTGATCGTCGTGTTTCTTGACCCGGACAGGGGCACAGACATCTTCGTGCCCACAACAGAGTATCTGGCCACGGTAGACTGGGGCCTGCCGATGGATGCAGAGGGCGCAGAGACGTTGCTTGCATTGCACGAAGAGCTGGCGCCGTACCGGGTAGAGGCAACCCAAACTTATGATCAAGACTTGGAGAACTGATCGAGTATGCCGCAAGAGCCCATACAACGCGGGGATGTCTATTGGATCACCTACGCTTTTCCTCACGAGAAAGCTTCATCGATGGCGAACGAGGATGGGATCCAAAAGCAGAGACCGATCTTGATCCTGCAGAATGACGAAGACAACCGGAGCTCCCACTATCCGCTGGTACTAGCCGCGCCCATCACCACACAGAAGACAGAGCGCGTCTACGCGCAGGATGTATTGTTGCCGACCGGGGAGGCAAACCTACAGCGCACGTCAAAGGTGTTGCTGGGTCTGACACAGCCTTTCCTGAAGGCGCACCTTGGGCAACGATTGGGCAGCCTCTCGCCTGCCAGAATGCGCGAGGTTGACGCCAAGCTGCTACGGCTTTTTGGACTGGACCAGAAGCGCCCATGACCGACAGCGCCATCTGCGTCGCCAGCGCCAGCCCTTGTGCATTGGGCAACAACGCCCGACCGGTGGTACAATCCACGCACTCAATTCGACACCGACGGCGGGCAACGGGGCTGGCCACCGACATTTCTTACATCCTGGAGCATGAACTGACCCTGCGCGGCATCCCCTTCGAGGCCCAGAAACGCCTGGCCGTGGTCTACAAAGGCCAGATCATCGGCGAATACATCGCAGACCTGGTCATCGACGGCAAGATCATCCCTTCGACTAAGCTCAGGGCAAGTCTCGAGCTCAAGGCGGTCTCCAAGCTCACCCCAGCCCACGAAGCCCAGGCTCACCATTACATCACCGCCACCGGCCTGCGCCTCGCTCTCCTGATCAACTTCGGCGCCTCCTCCCTGGAGCAGCGCCGCATCATTCGCTAAGAGACAGACACGGAGGCCACGGATTTCACTGGTTACACGGATTTCTCCCATCTCTTCTGTTTCCTTTCCCCAATCCGTCCAATCAGTGAAATCTGTGGCAAGCCTTCCGCCCATGACCGACCTCGCCATCCGCGTGGAGAACCTCTCCAAACTCTACCACATCGGCGCACTGCAGCAGCGTCACGACACCCTGCGCGACGCGCTGACGGGCATTTTGCCACGGATTTCACTGATTTCACGGATTAAGGATCGGGAAAATCCGTCTAATCCGAGCAATCCGTGGCAGGCTCCGGGTTCTTCCGATGAACTCTGGGCGCTGAAGGACGTCTCCTTCGAGGTCAAGCGCGGCGAGGTGGTGGGGATCATCGGGCGCAACGGCGCGGGGAAGAGCACCCTGCTCAAGATCCTCTCGCGCATCACCGAGCCCACCAGCGGACTGGCCGAGATCCACGGCCGGGTCGGCTCGCTGCTGGAGGTGGGCACTGGCTTCCACCCCGAGCTGACCGGCCGCGAGAACATCTACCTCAACGGCGCGATCCTGGGCATGAAGCGGGTCGAGATCGCCCGCCAGTTTGACGAGATCGTCGCCTTCGCCGAGATCGAGCGCTTCCTGGACACGCCGGTCAAGCGCTACAGCAGC
>CAYSKN010000188.1:0-6041 GCA_964431565.1 uncultured Gemmatimonas sp. | reverse complement strand
CGGCAATCCTCCCTATGGTCTGGACCAGTGGTCTGGGTGCCACCCGCAGTGCCGAGCCGCGGGCGGAGGGTCAAACGCCAATACCACAAGCGTCCGAAACGCGAGTCGTTTCGGCCAAGCCTCTAAGGCTACCGCGCAAACTGCGTCGGGTAAAGGGTTGCAGGCCGGTAATCCACGAAATTTCCGGCAGCCGTCCGCCACTCGCCGCGGTACCTAGCGCGGTCGGGTACCGCTGGCAGAGCGCAGATAGAGGTTAAGCGAACCGAAGCTCAGCTTGGACTTCATCTGAACCATCAGTCGGCGGTCATCGTCGGTAATCCACACCTCTGCCTTGCCGTTCTGGCTGAAGATGCCCTTCGTCTGGAATGTGGGCTGAATGACAACCGTACCGAAAGTACCGGCCGGGACGGAGACAGTGTCCTTCCTCAGCACGCGGATCTTAACCGGATTGCCCTGCGCTTTGAAATAGCGCGAAAACTCGTAGGTTCTGCCGACCTCCAGGGGCAACGTGCGGACAAAGTAGAGAAAGGAACCCTCGTCCAGTGGATTCGCCACCGTGGGCTCTTCCGGGCCATCGCCCTCCCGCATCATTCCGCGTTCCGGAAAGATCTCGTATTTCCGGGTCCGCTTGTATCCCCCCTCGTGAACGAACTGATGATAACGCAGCGAATTGAGGCTGGTAACGTCGAACCACGACTCATAAGTGTCGTTCACGCGATAAAGCGGAATCCCGCCTTCGATCCGGAATACCGTATGCCACACCGGATAGCCGCGCAGTTCGGTGAGCGGCTGAACTTCCATGCTTCCGCTGCCAACCCTTAGCGAGCCGAATCTGACGTCGTACTCCAGACGTTCTCCCACCATGAACGGCACGGAAGCGGCCTTGACGGGCAGCGCGGTCTGTTCCGATGCGTTGCCATTGCCCGATCCGTTTGAGGACTGGCTGCCGAGCGGCTCGCCCGCGAGTGGAGACCAGGTTAGCAGAAATACCAGTACGGCTGTTGTCGGTGCGAGGATCAGTCGGTTCATGCACGGAACATACCCGTGAGGGTATCGAAGGGTCAGCGTGTTTCCGGGTCCGATGACTTGCCACTCCCCAACAACGGCCTCCAAAGCGTATCATCCGACGCCATCGTGTGAGCCAGCCTGTTCTGCCATCAACGATCCGGCTGGACTGCCCTGAACCCGCTCTGAAACACGCACCGGGCCCGCACGCCGGTGGGGAGAACAATCGCGTTGTTCACTCGCATGCGACTCACCAACTTCAAGGCGTGGAGGGATACGGGCGAGATCGCTCTCAGGCCGGTAACGATGCTGCTCGGCACGAACTCGTCGGGAAAGTCGTCGCTCATTCAGAGCCTACTGCTTCTCAAACAGACAGTGCAGTCGCCCGACCGCACCGTTCACCTCAACCTTGGTGGTGACGAGACGAACGATCTCTTCAACTTCGGCAGCTTCGAGGACGTGCTCAAACAAGGCACCGAGAGCCCGCGGCACTTTTCCATCACCTTCGACTTTGAGGATACTGCGGTCGCAACGTTGCCAACAGGACGGTTCTCGGCCGTTTATGGCCAGACCTCCGCGGGCGCGGTAACCGTCCAGTCACTCTCGCTGCAGTCGGGAGCACGTGCTTTCAGAGCCATCAGGCGGGAGAAAGGCGCTTTCTCCATTCAGGTGGATCACGAGCAGCTGGGACGTGGAAAGAGCAGGCACTTCTCTCCCGAGCGATCGATTGCATTGCCGGCCGAAGCGATTGCGCTGCTCGGAGTCGACGGCCAGCTTGCCGAAGACCTGAGTCTGGCAATTCGACGTCAGCTGGTGGGGATCAGCTATCTGGGTCCGATTCGTCGCGAGCCCGAGCGGGATTATGTCTGGAACAAGTCGAGTCCGGGAGAGATAGGGGGCGACGGTCGGCGCGCTGTAGATGTGCTGTTGGCGAGTGCGGTAAAGCGGAGCGGGGAGAGACGCGAAATACTTGCAGGCGTCTCGGCCTGGCTGAATCGGATGCGGCTGGCCGACAGGCTGGAAGTCCGGCAGTTGGGCAGGTCGACTCGCTTTGAGGTTGTCGTGCATCGCGATGGCGTCGTTGCAAACATGCGTGATGTCGGTTTTGGTGTGTCCCAGGTATTGCCGGTGCTCGTCATCGCGCAGTTCGCCCCCGCGGGCAGCACCATCCTGTTGGAGGAACCCGAGATACATCTGCACCCGCTAGCGCAGTCGGTGCTGGCAGAGCTCTTCGTCGAAGTCAGTCGTGAGCGGGGCGTCCAGTTCATCGTCGAAACGCACTCCGAGCATCTGTTCCGGCGAATGCAGACGCTGATTGCCAGACGTGAAGTAACGGCCCGGCAGGTGGCCATGCACTTCGTCGAGCGCACCGGAGCGGACGCCACTCTCCGAGAACTCGAAGTGGATGAGTTCGGGGCAGTTCGGAACTGGCCGCTCAATTTCTTTGGAGACAGCGTTGGGGAGGCGCGCGCGCAGGCCATGGCCCGTGCCGAACGGCTCGTGCGGGCTCCTTCTCAATGACCGACTCGTGTGTGATCGACACCAATGTGTTGATAGTTGCCAGCGCTGCCGACGACAGTTCTCCTTTCAGGCCGGACGCGACACCCGTGGAGGAGGACCAATACCGACGGATCGTTCTTGACTGGCTGGTCGCCTTCGACGGAGAACGCAGCCGGTGGCCCGTTCTCGATTTCGACTGGCACATAATGACGGAGTATCAGAGGAACCTCGGGGTGCAGGACTATGGCCTTCTGGTACTGATGCGCAAGCTGGATGAGCAGCAGGTCGTGTGGGTCACACTCGAAACTGATGGCGATGGAAACGCCGTGCTGCCGGCCGCTCTCGTCCGGGCGGTGCCTGATCTTGCCGACCGGAAGATGGCGGCAGCAGTGCTTGCGGCGCGCGCTGCCGGCTACTCGTGCAGGCTGGTGAACGCATGCGACACGGATTGGCTCGATCATGAAGATCTTCTGAGGGAAGCAGGTATAGAGGTGATGCATCTCCTCGAGCACGAATGGCTGAGGCCCAGATGGACACTCAAGCACAGCGAGCCATGACTGATTTCTTTCGCTTTCCGCACACTCCGCACATTGCCTGGCTTGGTGAAGGCGTACCGCGCGACGACAAACTGCTCACTTCAGCCGAAGTGGAGAAACTTCTGGCCGCTGAGGTCGTGATCGAGGAGAAGCTCGATGGCGCCAACGTCGGCATCTCGTTCGGTCCGGACGGTGAGCTGCGTGCCCAGAACCGTGGGCAGTATCTGCAGGCACCGTTCAGAGGGCAGTTTTCGAGACTGAGCGCATGGCTGGCGACACACGAGACGCAGTTGTCCGCGGTGCTCCTGCCGCACCTCATGGTGTTCGGCGAGTGGTGTGCTGCCCGCCATTCACTCGATTACACGGAGCTCCCGGACTGGTTCGTGGTGTTCGATGTGTACGATCGCGAGGCACAACGATTCTGGAACAGCGAGGCCCGGAATGCGTTTGCGCGTGCAGCCGGGCTGCATACGGTGCCGCTGGTCATGCGCGGGCGTGTAACCGTGACGGAACTCGTTGATCTTGCAATGACACATCGAAGCTGCTGTCGCGAGGGGCCACTGGAAGGTGTGGTTGTTCGTCGCGAGTTGGGGGAGTGGTGCGAGGATCGCGGCAAGCTGGTGCGTCCCGATTTTGTTCAGGCCATCACGACACACTGGCAGTCGCGGGCCATGGAATGGAACAGGGTGGAGTTCGGTTGAATGATAACGGCATGGCTTATGGGTGGATGTGTGATTCGACCAGGACATCCGTTCATCTCCATGCCGATATCCTGGCTCTTGTTGGCGTTCTGAGTACTGGCAATTGAGGAAGCTGGGTATGGGTTTCGATTGGCCGATAGCACGCGAGTGCTGAGTCGTGGCAGCTGCGGAGTAGTGCCTGCACACTCGCCGCCGCTGGGCTTGCAGGAGGGGATATGTGGTCGATCACCGATGCCTGAGTGGTGAAGGCGAAGGTCCTCATGCCGCGTGGAATCTGGGGTGCCGTGCGACCGTCACGTATGCCTACATTGTGTTGTGACGGACGCCATGACATCTCCCCCCGCCATTCCCGGATTCCGCTCGGTGCCCCGCACCGGTGTCATCTATGTCGTGGACCGTGCGCGCGAAGTCGGATATCGCGCCGGTGCCGATGGGTGGTGCAACCTGGGTCAGGGGCAGCCGGAAACGGGGCCATTGCCTGGAGCACCTTCCCGTCCGGTCGATGTGCGAATCTCTGCAGACGACTATGAGTATGCCCCGGTGGGCGGCATAGGGGCGTTGCGCCGCAAGGTGGCCGACCTGTACAACGCCCGCTACCGGAAGGACAAGGCGTCGCAGTATGGCCCGGAGAACGTGTGCATATGCGGGGGCGGGCGTTCGTCACTCACTCGTGTTGTCGCGTCGCTTGGCACGGTGAACCTTGGCCATGTCCTCCCCGACTACACCGCCTACGAAGAACTGCTTGAGATCTTCGGCACGTTCAGCGCCATTCCGCTTCTGCTCGAACCCGAGAGTGGCTACGCGCTCTCCACGCGTGATCTGCGCCGCGAAATAACCGGACGCGGACTCGGCGCACTGTTATTGTCCAATCCAGCCAACCCTACGGGTCGGGTGCTGCGGGGGCGTTCACTGGCCGCCTGGGTGCAGGAGGCCCGCGATCTGCGCTGCACGCTGATCCTTGACGAGTTCTATTCGCATTACCTCTGGGATGAGGGGCTTGTGGAGGGCACCACGGTGAGCGCGGCGGAATTCGTGGACGATGTGAACCGCGATCCGGTGGTGATTCTGGACGGACTGACCAAGGGGTGGCGCTGCCCTGGCTGGCGCCTCAGCTGGATCGTCGCTCCTGCGGATGTGATCGAATCGGCCACGAGTGCCGGCAGTTTTCTCGATGGTGGCGGCAATCGTCCGTTGCAGGAGGCAGCCTGCGCCCTGGTCGAACCCGATCACGCTCGTCAGGAGGTGATCGCCATTCACAACGCGTTCTCGCGCAAGCGCCGCACCCTTGTGGATGGTTTGCGGACGGCCGGTCTCACGGTGGAACACGAGCCGGAGGGCGGGTTCTATGTCTGGGCCAGCGTGGCCTCGCTGCCTGCGCCCTTCAACGATGGCGAAGCGTTTTTCGATGCGGCCTTGCGGGAGCGGGTTATCACCGTGCCGGGCATCTTCTTCGACATCAATCCGGGCAAGCGTCGCGCCGGCCATACCTCACGCTTCCGGCAATATATGCGATTCTCGTTCGGCCCGGACGAGGCCAGTGTGCAGGAGGCCGTGAGCCGCCTGCAGAAAATGGTCGGACGATAGCGTCCATCATGGTATGATAGAAGTTTGATCAATGCAGGCCGGGTTCTCCGCTCCGGCTAGGTGCCTTGCAATTCAAGGAGAACGGGATGCCGCGGAGGCCGCACCAACCTGCCCGCTTGCCCGATCGCCGACCCGGAAGCTTGAGGCCGCGCGGCGCTAATGAGTGCATTGCCCGACTCCATGGACCTGGTTAAGATGCCCGATCGCTCCCAAAGGGCAAGAGGCTGAAGTACAGGCGCAACCTGTCCTGGCCGGATCGAGCGCTCAAGACCATGCTGGCGTTCGCCAACACGGCGGGCGGCACACTGCTCGTCGGTGTGGAGGACCCCCCACGTGCAGGGCGTCCCCGACGCCATTGACCCCAAGGAGCGCCTGGCCAGCCTCGTCAGCAACCGTACGGATCCGCGTCTCGTAGTGGGTTTGACAGCAAGACCATCACGTTTGCAGCCACGCGCGCGGCATTCTCGACATCGCCATGGCGAGCGCCTCAGCCACGCTCCTGGCGTGCAAATGGGAGTCCGCGCTGCTCGTGAACGCGGACAACGACACAGTGGGCCCCATTCGCGATAACCCAGAAGCAATGGCCACCGTGGAGCTTATTGAGGGTTGCGCTCGCTCGGCGACAACATCATCGAGACCATCACCAACAAGAGCGAGAAGGTCAAGGAACTCAAGAACAAGGCCAAGGACAAGGAGCTGACGGATAAGCAGAAGA
>CAYSKN010000187.1:2686-6067 GCA_964431565.1 uncultured Gemmatimonas sp. | reverse complement strand
CACTCTGCTTGGTCAGCCTGCCGTTGAGTGTGAAATACAGCGTACCTTCCGGATCCACGGCCTTCTCGACCACGGAGCCCCCGAAAGATGCGAAGTTGATCAGCCGGTGTACCAACTTCTCGTTTGCACCAGCGGTGATACGTGTACCACCACTGCCGTCGAGTGCGAGCTGCCACACATCGTATGTGTCGTTGACAAACAAGGCGTCGCCGCGCCTGCTCCATGCTGCAATCGGGTAGATGTGAGGTATATCCGTTGGATGGTCTTCGTCAGGATTGACGAATCTCGCCCGGTCGTTCCTCGTAAGCGCAGCCGTCAAATTGGTACGTTTCCCCGTGTCGAGATCGATGATCCAGTAATCACGTCCATCAGCCCAGGCGAGTTTCGTTCCGGTAGGGTCTCCACCGTAGTAGTAGCGAATACGCTCGAGCACCCTGGTTCGCGCTCCCGTGCTGGTGTTGATGGCCCATACGTCCTGCAGATTACGGCCAAATTTCCATTCCCACGGATAAGGCTTGCGGTCGATCTCGGTGGCCCACTTGCCACCTTCCAGTATGGCCGATTGTTCTTCCAGATCAGTACCGATTGACACGACGCGGTTGTCATCCTGTTTCCACGCCATGAGCAGGGTGGCACGCAGATCCTGGTTGATCTGTGCCTTCTGTTGCTCGAACATACGCACGTCGTTTGTGTGCCATATTTCCACGTCGGACACTTTCCGGACATTCTTTCCTGCTGTGTCGGCCGCTTCACGTGGCCGAATTCCGAAAAAGATCACACTGCCATCTTCCGACCATGCGGGTTTGCGGTGTTCGGCAATCCGCATATTGGCAGGAAATCCACCTGTCACTGAGGGATCCAGTACGCGTGGTGCCGCAGTCGTGGTCACATCGCGCCACGCGAGAAGCACATGTGCTGTGTCCCGAAAGGCTTTGTCGAGAACGCCACGAAGTGCCGCCAGTTCGGTTGTGTGCCTCCGCCAGGCAATGGCACGATACGGTGTTGCGCCGTTCTCTAGCACGCGCAACGTATTGCGGGCGGCATCGAAGAGCTGGATAGCATGCCCCGATGGGCCTTCACCATCAACCGCCATTGCGAGCAGCGCCCCACCGGTAGTCCGTGAGTTGTCCCACACCTGCTCGCGAACCGACTGGAAAGTGAGATGTGTACCGCGCACCAGATCGTACACAACCAGGTCATACACTGACTTGCCGGTTTCAGGATATCTGGTGAGAGCTGCAAACCGGCCATCTGAACTGAATGTGAAGCCGTTAACATTGGGTTCGGCGATGACCTGACCAGTTTTCAGATTCCGGAGCTGCATACTGTTGTGCACAGGCTCGCGGTCCCTGTTCAGCCGGTCACGTTCTTCGTCCGATACTCCGACCAGATTTCCGGCCCAGGTTCCTGCGGGGGAGAATACGGCAGACAGGCCGAAACGGATCACGATGGTCGTATCCCGCGGTCCGCCCACGAGACGCAACTCATTTGTGTCGTTCATGCGTGTAATGGGTACCGCCGTCCAGCCACCATGGGGTGACAGGACCGGAGAGCCTGGAGTCTCCCATCGTGCGTAGTCTGCAGGAGTGACCGTGGGCTTTGGCTGGGCGCCGGCAACAGTCACGCACAACGGCAGGCCGGCTGCAATCAGGCGTGTGACGGGACAACGCATGCGGGCATGGCTGGTCAAGGATGACATTGGTCTGCTCAGTGTCTGATGGAGATGTCGCATCTGGCTGGGAAAGCCAGCACCCCGGCTGTGTTGCACGGGCTCGGGAAGTACCTCATCTGCTCCTCATGAGTGCTTCTATCTCCTGAATCTCGCGCGGCACACCGGATGTGATCCGTTCCAGACCCTTGTCGGTAATGATGTAGTCGTCTTCTATCCGTACGCCCATGTTCTCGTATTGAGTGACGACCGACGTTACACGGGCAATGAAGGCACGGTTCTTTGGCGTATCCGGCAGGACCTGCAGGGCGTGAGTGCTGATATAGATACCCGGCTCGATGGTGAAGGCATCGCCGACCTGAAACACAGCATCACGCCCTGCTCCCTGGATCGGATCGTGCACCTCCAGTCCGATCCCATGGGTGATACCGTGAACGGTCCAAAGCACTGCCTGAGCGCAGGAAGCAGGAACCGAGCCGCAGTTGGCTGGCCATGGAGGATCAAATGTTGCACCCTCGCTTTCGATGAGGCCAAGGGCTGCAAGCCCCCGCGCGCGGACGGCAACCGATGAATCAGCAGCGGCCCGGATCCTCATGCCGGGTCCCGACATCTCCTCAGCGGCGCGCTGTGCATCCAGCACGAGCTGGTAGATCCGCCGTTGCTCCTGCGTGAAGATACCGCTTACCGGAATTGTGCGTGTGATATCGGCAGCATACCCCTTGTATTCCGCACCTGCATCCATCACGACGAGATCGCCCGGTTTCACCGGGGCACTGTCGTTCATGTAATGCAGGGTAGTACCATTGAAGCCTCCTCCGACGATCGAGCCGTAGGATGGTCGATCCGCGCCACGCCGGATGAATTCGTACTCGAGGGTGGCTCGAAGCTCATATTCGTGTTGCGGATCCGGGAAGAGCATGGCTGCACGGTGACCCTCTGCACTGATGTCCGCAGCACGACGGATGAGAGCGATTTCCGCTGGTGATTTCCTTGCACGGAGATCGAGAACCATCGGCATCGCATCGCGGATCACGAGCGCCTTATGCTTTCGTGAGAGTGCCCTGACGGTCTCCTGACCACGCGTGAGTGAATCACTCCGGGCAAAATCCGTAGTCTCCACGTCGGGAATGTGGTACAGCGGAAGCCCCGTGGCGGCGAGCGAGTCGAGCACGCCTGCGAGGGCATTGAAGGAGCGTCCAGGCACACCGTACTTCATGAAACTCGCTGATGTATCTACCCGCTCTCCATAATAGAATGCCGTGCGGGCATCGAGCTGTGTGAGGAACAACGTGCTGCTCTCAATTCGTCTGTTCCGTATGACCATCACGAGCGCGTGGTCGGGCTCGTTGAGTTCGGTCAGGTAGCGGAATGAGGGAAGCTGGCGGAAAGCACCAAGATCGCTCACCGGCGTGCGACCACCGAATGCGAGTACTACACCGCTGTCAATGCGTTCGGCGAGCGCAGCTCTCCGTGCGGCTACCTCAGCCTGCGTGATGACAGTGTCGGAGATGGCACCGCCCGCTGCCAGCAGTGTCTTCGGGTCGCGAGCAATCGAGCCTGTCAGAATGGGGCGGCCTTGCGCGACGAGCGCAGCGTAGCGATTCGCTGTCGGGGCAGGCTGGCCTCCAACGCCAGGTGCTGATGGGAGGACGAGTCCCAGAAGAATGGTCCCGGTAGCACTGAGTACAAGCAACCGGAAGCAGCGGTGGGAA
>CAYSKN010000187.1:0-2676 GCA_964431565.1 uncultured Gemmatimonas sp. | reverse complement strand
GCCGGTACCGTCCGGCACGACACAGTAGTGCCCGCCATTCACATTGTGGTGGACAGGTAGAATTGGGTCTGACTCAGGTCGCCGCCACTTGTCGACATGATGTCGAGCCGAGCCACCGATCCGAACCCCACTACCAGAAGTGGGCTCGTCCAGGAATAGGGAGACCCAATGGCACGAAGACTGAGCATGACCCCTCCTCCTGGTTGCTGGTCCGTTGACGGGACCCGAAGCGTGGTCTTCGATCCACCCTGCACGGTACCCAGACGCCGGCCGGCTCCGCCGGAAGAGCGGATCGCATACACGTTGACGTCCCAGTAACCGCGATTGTCGACCAGTATCAGCGTGGACAGCTCACCGCTGCCGCCTGAGGCACCCTGCCTGATGCATCCACCAATCCCCAGGGCGCCGAGGGCCAAGCCCATGGCCAGAAGGGCACGGCGCGTGATTCGCATGGCAGACATGATTCTCATTCTCCTTATAGCCGATCAATCATCGGCTGCGTAATGAGCACCGTCCCCCGGGCGGTGCGACGGAACCGGCTGGCATCCAGTTCACGATTTTCTCCCACAACCAGCCCATCGGGAATTCGTACACCCCGATCCACCACCACGTTTCGCAGGCGGACATCCCTTCCGATGTCGACGTACGGCAGGACCACGGTGTTCTCTAGGCGGGAGAAGGAATGGACCCTCACACCCGTGAAAAGCAGCGAGCGATGCAGGTAGGAGCCCGAGATGATGCATCCGCCGCAGACCAGCGAGTTGAGCGCAAGGCCCCTGCGCCCCTCCTCATTGTGCACGAACTTTGCAGGCGGGGTCAGCTCCGAATAGGTCCAGATCGGCCAATCCCTGTCGAAGAGGTCGAGCTGAGGTGTGACGGTTGTGAGGTCGATATTGGCTTCCCAGTATGCGTCTATGGTACCGACATCACGCCAGTAAGCCTGGGGTTCATCCACTGACCGGACACAGGATGTGCTGAAACGATGAGCCACAGCCTTTCCGGTTTGGACGACTCCCGGGATGATATCCTTGCCGAAATCATGGCTGGACTCGTTGTCAGCTGCATCGGCGCGGAGCAGTTCGAAGAGATATGCTGTTCTGAACACGTAAATACCCATGCTGGCCAGCGCGAGGTCTGGCATATCGGGTATTCCGGGAGGGTTATCCGGCTTCTCCAGAAAGGAGATGATGCGATCGTCGGCATCGACCTGCATGACGCCGAATCCCGATGCGTCCACTCGTGGGACTTCCAGAACGCCAACGGTGACATCGGCGGCCTGGTTGATATGCTGCCGCAGCATGGGTTCGTAGTTCATCTTGTAGACATGATCGCCGGCGAGTATGACCATGTATTCCGGGGTGTAGTCGGCGATGATGTCGATGTTCTGGTATACGGCATCCGCAGTACCGTTGTACCACTGTGTTTCGCTGACACGTTGGCTGGCCGGAAGTATGTCGAAGCTTTCGTTGCGCTCCGGCCGCATGAAGTTCCAGCCTCGCTGAAGATGTCGGATCAGACTGTGTGCCTTATACTGCGTGGCGACACCGATGCGGCGGATACCCGAATTGATTGCGTTCGACAGGGCGAAGTCGATGATACGGGTCTTGCCACCGAAGTACACGGCGGGCTTCGCCCGTCGGTCGGTGAGTTCGTGAAGGCGGGAGCCGCGTCCGCCTGCAAGGACATACGCCATGGCGTTGCGGGCCAGCGCCCCGCGGGAAGAGGAAATCATGACGGAGTCACCCCAGGACGTTCGGAAGTCGATCGAATCGATGCGGCGCGACGGTGTTCCTGCCCGATCCGACCCGCTGCGCCGCTGCTATCTCCATTTTGCGCGCCGGCGTTGCGGGGCGTAAGGTACCTGACATGAATGTTCTCTTTGTTGCCGCGGAGGCGGCGCCATATGTGAAGGCTGGTGGTCTCGCAGATGTCGTCGGTGCTCTCCCGTCGGCCCTCCATGCCGCCGGCCATGATGTGCAGGTAATGCTGCCGCGCCACAGGCAACTGCGGGAGCAGGGGCTGGTGGTTGACGGCCCCATTGCAGCTACTTTCGTACCGGTTGGGGAACGGGCTGAGGAACTGCGGGTGTGGCGGGTACGCGAAAGCCCTGTGCCGACCTGGCTGCTGGATATCCCTGCGGCATTCGAACGCCGTGCGATATACGGGGAATCGGACGATCATCGCCGGTTCATTCTTTTCGCGCGTGGCGTGCTTGCGACCATGCAGCATCTGCGGGAGGTGGAGGGATGGCAGCCGGATGTGGTGCACTGCCATGACTGGCATACCGCACTCGTGATCAATTACATCAAGACCCGCTACGCCTACACATTCGGACATATCGCTGCGGTATTCACCATCCACAATCTCGCTTATCAGGGGCAGGTGCATTCTGATGTGCTAGCGGTGGCCGGATTGAGTGAAGGTGGACTCGTGGAAAATGCGATGGGAGCCGGAATTGCCAATTCCTTCAACTTCATGGCGCGTGGCATCCTGTATGCCGATGTAGTGACGACTGTAAGTCCCACCTACGCGCACGAGATAATGACACCGGAATATGGTGAACGTCTGGACGGCTTGCTCCGCAGACGTCAGAGCCGTGTTACCGGCATCCTCAATGGCATTGATACGGACCGCAACGATCCTGCCAATGATCCCCACATTGCTGCCTCCTATCAC
>CAYSKN010000186.1:1051-6114 GCA_964431565.1 uncultured Gemmatimonas sp. | reverse complement strand
TCTCGCCAATGTGAGGAACAGGCTCAGACCCAGGAACCACGGCAACAGCACGCTGCCCGAAACCATGTTCATAGCGCCAAAGCGCCACTGTATACTGGCTAGCTGAAGCGGCCACAACTGGAAGCCGACTTGCAGTGTTGGTATAACGACGAGAAGAATTGCCGCCATGTAGAGCACACGGCGCAGATGCCCATCGTCGTGGAGGTCGGGGATGACGGTCACAGGATGCGGTCGGTGAGGAGATCTGTGGATTGCAGGACAACCGGTTCAACGAGGGACACTCTAGCTGCCTGGCACGCAATTCGATAGAGCAACCAGATCCGGAGTTGGGGCAGGGCACGCGACGAGTCTTGCCTGCATTGCGCGATGAAGAGCGGATGACTGTGGGATTACAGACGGCGGATCCGGGAGCCGTTGTCGGTACCGATGGCCAGCCCGCACGGCTAGCTTCCCACGTCATGACCTCGATACCACCTTCATCAATGCGCGATAAGCTTGAGCGACTCGCGATAGCTCGTGAAGCCTCGGAGCAGGGTGGAGGTTCCGCCCGCCTCGCGGCTCAGCATGCCAAGGGCAAGTTGTCAGCCCGTGAACGCCTCGATGTACTGCTTGATGAGGGTTCCTTCGTGGAGATCGACCGGTTCGTGACATCTCGATCTCTTGGTGAAGATGATGTGCCGATCTACGGCGACGGTGTGGTCACGGGACACGGGAAAATTGAAGGGCGACTGGTCTACGTTTTTTCGCAGGATTTCACGGTGTTCGGTGGCTCGCTGTCCGAGGCACATGCTGCGAAGATCTGCAAGGTCATGGATCTGGCGCTCAGGAACGGAGCGCCGGTGATCGGGCTGAACGATTCGGGCGGTGCCCGTATCCAGGAGGGGGTGGTATCCCTGGGAGGCTACGCCGACATCTTTCTTCGCAACACGCTCGCGTCAGGTGTGATCCCGCAGATCTCCGCTATCCTCGGCCCGTGTGCGGGTGGAGCTGTGTATTCGCCGGCCATCACCGACTTCATCTACATGGTTCGCGGTACGAGCTATATGTTCGTGACTGGCCCGAACGTAGTGAAGACGGTGACCCATGAGGATGTCACCATGGAGGAACTTGGTGGGGCCGACACGCACGCGGGCACGAGTGGTGTGGCGCATTTTGCGTGTGACTCCGAATTGGCCTGCCTTCAGCACATCCGGGACCTTTTCCATTATGTACCGGGCAACAATATCGACGATCCGCCCCGCGGCAGTGGTCGTGACCCGCGTGACCGGCGCGAGGAGGCATTGCTCTCTGTTGTGCCGGACAATCCGAACAGGCCATACGATATGCGTGAGATCATCACGCGTGTGGTCGATGACGGAGTGTTCTACGAGGTGCAGCCCGATTACGCAGCGAACATACTCATCGGCTTCGCGCATCTTGGTGGACAGAGTGTAGGCATCGTAGCCAATCAACCGGCAGTGCTTGCAGGTGTGCTCGACATCAACGCCTCCATGAAGGCTGCACGTTTTGTGCGTTTTTGCGACTGTTTCAATATTCCGCTCATCACCTTCGAGGACGTGCCTGGCTTCCTGCCCGGTGTATCCCAGGAACACAACGGCATCATCAAGCACGGCGCGAAGCTGCTTTACGCCTATTGCGAGGCCACTGTGCCCAAGCTCACCGTCATCACCCGCAAGGCATACGGTGGTGCGTATGATGTGATGAGTTCGAAGCACATACGGGGCGACTTCAATGTTGCGTGGCCGAGTGCTGAGATTGCCGTCATGGGTCCCAAGGGCGCGGTTGAGATCCTCTATCGCAGGGAGATCGCACAGGCGGATGAACCGCAGGCGGCCCTCGATATGAAAGTGAACGAGTATACCGAAAAATTTGCGAATCCCTACATTGCCGCAGCGCGAGGCTATGTCGATGATGTGATTGATCCGCGCGACACGCGGCCGCGTCTCATCGAGGCGCTCGAATCGCTGAGGGGCAAGCGTGATCGCAATCCTGCCAGGAAGCACGGAAACCTGCCGCTCTGATACCTGACATGTTCACCAAGGTACTTGTCGCCAACCGTGGCGAAATTGCGCTGCGGGTCATTCGCGCCTGTCAGGAGCTGGGTGTGAAGACCGTTGCGGTATACTCAGAGGCGGACGCACAGGCTCCACATGTGCGCGAAGCAGACGAGGCGATACTCATCGGACCACCGCCGTCGAGCCAAAGCTATCTGCTGGGTGAGCGCATCATTGAGGCGGCCCTGCGAACGGGTGCCCAGGCAATTCATCCCGGTTATGGCTTCCTGTCGGAGCGCGCCTGGTTTGCGCGTGCCATCCGTGATGCAGGGCTGGTATTCATCGGACCGCCTGCCGAGGCGATTGAGGCGATGGGCTCGAAGACTGCAGCGCGGGAGCTGGTACTGTCGGCAGGTGTTCCTGTGGTGCCGGGCAACACCAGCGGTGTGAGGGATGCCGATGAGGCCGCGACCCTGGCCAGCTCCTATGGCTTCCCCGTGCTGCTGAAGGCCGCTGCGGGTGGCGGAGGCAAGGGCATGCGAGTCGTCAGGAGTGCCAGTGAGATTCCCGATGCTCTGGCGTCAGCCCGTCGGGAGGCCAGGAATGCCTTCGGTGATGATGCTGTCTATCTGGAGAAATACATCGAGGGTCCGCGGCATGTAGAGATTCAGGTGCTCGCTGACACTCACGGCAACATCATGCATCTGGGTGAGCGCGAGTGTTCCGTGCAACGCCGCCACCAGAAGATGATTGAGGAGGCGCCCAGCATTGCCGTCTCGCCCGAACTGCGTGCCCGGATGGGAGCTACCGCTGTGGCTGCCGCGAGAGCAGCCGGGTATGTGAATGCGGGCACGTGCGAGTTCCTCCTGGATCGGGACGGGCAGTTCTTCTTCCTGGAGATGAACACCCGCATACAGGTGGAGCACCCAGTCACGGAACTGGTCATGGGGATTGATCTGGTGCAGTGGCAGATCAGAATCGCCGCCAATGAGAGGTTGCCTTTCGAGCAGAAGGATTTCACACCTCGCGGCTGGGCGATCGAATGCCGTATTACGAGCGAGGATCCCGCGCATGGGTTCCTGCCGAGTACGGGGCGCATCGAGTATCTGCGTCTGCCGGCTGGTCCGGGAGTGAGATGGGATGGCGGTGTGGAACCTGGCAGTGAAGTTGGTCTGCATTACGACCCGATGCTGGCCAAGCTTATCGTGCACGCGCCTACCCGTCCTCTGGCAATTGCCCGCATGCGCCGTGCTCTGATGGAGCTTACGATCGACGGGATCGAATCATCCCGCAGCTTTCACCTGCGGGTAATGGATGACCCGGAGTTCCAGCGGGGTGATATCAGTATCCAGTGGCTCGAACAGCGCGTGGATTCCCTGACCCGCCCGTGTACGGAACCGGAAACGCTGTCTCTCGCCGCCGTTGCAGCAGCCCTGTTGGCCCATGACGAGCGGATGGCGGGGCGTCTGGCGTCACAACCCGCCAGCCAGAAGGACGCACGCGGACAGCTTACAGGGTGGGCTGCAGCGGCGCGGCGCGAAGGACTATCCTGACAGTGCGGCGGAAACCCCGGGTGCACTCAAGCAGGCGCCGGCCACCGGCCAGAACCTCGCATGCGGAGTCGACTGCTGTAGTGGCCATCGATGACATTGCAGCCGGTGGTGACGGTGTGGGCCGGACCGATGGAATGGCGGTATTCGTGCCCAGAACGGCGCCGGGTGATGTCGTGCAGGTCGCGTATACCTCGTTCTCACGCCACGCGCGGGGCCGATTGCTTCAGGTCCTTACGCCTTCAGCGTATCGGGTGGTTCCGCGCTGTCATCACTATGTCAACGATCGCTGTGGCGGGTGCCAGCTGCAGCACATGGAAGGAAATGCCCAGCGCACAGCCCGACAGGTGATCGTCAGGGAGACATTGCGCCGCATAGGGAGGCGCGATGTTGCGCTTCCACCAATCACGGCCGGTCTCGAGTGGGGCTACAGAAGTCGCCTGTCGATCACGCTTCAGCGTCGGAGAGCCGGGTGGGTGGGCGGATTGCACCGCTTCGATGATCCAGCACGGATCTTCCCGCTCGAACACTGCGAGATCGCTCATCCGCTTCTTGTCCAGATGTGGCGCGCGCTTCGACCTGCCCTGAATCATCCGTCGATACTGCTGCCAGAAGCCCAGGAGCTGCGTTTGATTCTACGTCTTGTAGCTCGTCGTGATGACGTTGCCAGGGGCAGTGCAGCAGTGTCATCGGAGGCATCCGATCCGGTGGCGGGTAATTTTCCCGTCGATTGCTCCGGCACTTGTGCGTCGGGTGTCGGGATAATTATTCAGGGCGGGAACGCCTGGCCTGATTTGGATCGCTGGACCGGCCTCCTGCACGAGCTCGCCCCGACGTTGGTGGTGTGCGATGGTGGCGTCTGGTGGGAGCGCTCTGATGGTACGATTGAGTCTGGCGCGGCCCAGCTCGGTGACCTGGTTGTCACTCGACATGGCGCACGTGATGGTGAGGGAATATTCTCCGGTTCAGACGGCGTACTTTCCTTCGCCCAGGTGAATAAGGAAGTGGCTGTGGCCATGCGTGCTCATGTGTTCAGCGCAGTGATGCAGTTTCAGCCGAGCCTGGTGGTTGATGGCTATGCCGGCACCGGTGAACTGAGCGAAGCTCTGGCGGGTGCCGGAGTGAAGGTGGTGGCGGTGGAAGCGGATCCGTTGGGTGCCGGGCGTACAGTAGAGCGGCTGCGTGCCAGCGGTGTCGCCGAACGCGTGGAGGTGCGGTGTGATCTCATGGAGCGCGCGGTGACAGACCTCGGCCTGGAGCAGCGCGTACCGGATGTTGTTGTATTGAACCCGCCACGTCGTGGCGTGGATGAACGTGTAGCCGGGTGGCTGGAAAGTGCGGCAATGCGTTCTGCACGGGGTTTGATCTATGTCAGCTGTGATCCGGCCACACTGGCCCGCGATCTGGCGCGGGTGCCATCGTGGAAGATCGTCTCGCTTCACTGCTTTGATATGTTTCCGCAGACCGCACACGTAGAGACCGTATGTGTACTGCAGCGTTCGCAAGAGAGGGAGGCCGC
>CAYSKN010000186.1:0-1041 GCA_964431565.1 uncultured Gemmatimonas sp. | reverse complement strand
ACATCGTGGATGTGAATGGTGAGCGCATCACCGTCGATCTGGACGGAGGTGGTGCTGTTGTCGCTGGTGAGCGGTTGGAGACGTCCCTTTCCTCAATCGCGGGAACTCCGGTTCACCTCGTTCGAGTTGGTGCTCAGGTACATCGGGTGGTGGCACGTCGAGGTGATAACCGAGGACGCTGGACACTGGATGTGAACGGTGTGAGGGTCGAGGCTGATGCCCTTGATGAGAGAATGCGTGCCATCAGGGACATGTCGGCGGCCACGGGTGCTGCCAGTGGACCGGCACCGCTGGTGGCACCGATGCCGGGTCTCGTGGTACGGATAGGGGTAGCTGTGGGTGATGCGGTTGTCGTCGGGCAGGGGCTGGTGGTGATCGAGGCCATGAAGATGGAGAATGAGCTCAGGACCACTACATCGGGTATCGTTGCCGGAATCCGTGTTGCAGCTGGCGCGGTTGTGGAGAAGGGCGCGGTACTCGTGGACCTCGTCCCAGTTCCGGGTTGAGCCCTGTGTAATCGTTTTCAGCTTGCTGCCGGGGTCTCGCGGCGCATGCGATTTACTCCCTTGATGACTATGAACAGTGCAAAAGCGACGATGAGAAAGATCAGTATCTGATTGATGAACTGTCCGTAGGCGATCGTCGGGGCTCCTGCGGCTCTTGCCTCCTCGAGAGTAGTGAATGATCCGCCCGAGATGGTGAAAAAGCGGTTGGTGAAGTCGACCCCGCCAGTGAGGACGCCAACGATCGGCATGATTATGTCGTTGACCATGCTGTCGACGATTTTTTGGAACGCCCCGCCGATGACCACGCCGACCGCCAGATCCATGACACTGCCTTTCATGGCGAATTCCTTGAACTCAGTCATCATCGACATAGTCTTCTTTGCTCCTGGTTGTTGTGGGGTCTGGGGCCGTCTGTGGCTGGCCAGACCAGTCAAGATGCAACCGTCAGCTGGATCTGGCGAGCGTCAGGGAAGGTACGGTTGATGGTGACGAGAAATGGCCTGCAACCTGGTTGAGCAGGGTTCGGTGACCTGGC
>CAYSKN010000185.1:0-6173 GCA_964431565.1 uncultured Gemmatimonas sp. | reverse complement strand
GCCAGGCTTTGACGCGTTCGAACGACTGGTTCACGGATACCGCGACGGTCACAAACGTCACCTGTGCACTATGCTTGGCCATTGCGGCCCGCATTGCAGGTTCGAGTTGTTTGCAGTTGGGGCACCATGTGGCCCAGAACTCGATCACCACGGGCTGCCTGCCGATGAAAGACGCGAGGTCGACGGTGTCGCCTTGCATGGTCACCAGGGGGCCACCTGGCGCTTTTTCTCCCACGGCGATACCGAGCTCCTGTGCAGCCACGGTCGATGCGGCGGGGACGACGGGCGCGGTTACCGTTGCGGCTGATGCGGCGGCCAGAGTGACAAGGATGCGGGGTATCAGTGCTTGTTTCATCAGGTGGCGTGTGTCAGCGCGATTGAGGGGAGCATTGTCAGAGCACCGGACTAGGCAGGTGCTGAATGGCGAAATCCGGTGCCTGGTCAGAAGTACACCTGACCCATCCTGACCAGGTAATACTCGGCCATGCCCAGCATGACGAAGGCAAAGAATTTCTTGACTCTGAGCATCCAGGCACCGGCCCGGGGCAGGCGTCCGAGGTTGCCGGCCGAGAGGCCGACAACAACCAGCAGGGTGCACATGCCGAGGCTGAATGTGAAGAGGTAGATGAAACCGAGGACAGCGGATCCTGTGGTGGCCACCCATGTGAGCACTGCGGCCATGACAGGTGCCGAGCATGGGGCAGCCACCAGTCCGGAAGCAGCACCCATCGCAAATGCGCCGGCGGTACTGCCTCCGTTTCCGGCGGTGGCCGCGCGTTGCAGAACGAACGACGGCACGCGGACGGGGAGCACATCGAGCATAGCGAGCGCGGCGATGAGCAGCAGGTTGGCCATGATGAAGAATGACCACGGGTTGGCGGAAACCGTACCGAACATGGTGCCGGTGAGGCCAGCCAGGACGCCCAGCACGGCATAAACCAGCGCCAGTCCCAGCACATAAGCCAATGTAAGAAGCGTAGGCCGCAATTGTGACGGTTTGCTGACGCCAATCTGTTTCGATGATGAAGAGCCGCCGACGATGGCGGCGGTGATGGGGATCATCGGGTAGACACAGGGTGTGAGACTCGTGAGCACGCCGGCTCCGAAGAGGATGGGCAGCGCTGCAACGGGATTACCGGACAGGTGGAGGGCCGTTTCGATCTGCATGGCTGGCAATCTACAGGTCGGCAGGCTGTCGTGTTGCGCTCGGGTTAGCTTACGCGGCGTTCAGCATTGCCACATCGGTTGTGGCGTCCGGCTCGCAATTCCAATGGGGCAGTGTACCCCGCAGCTTCCCTCACGCTCCAGCAGAGACAGGGCATTCATGGCACCGCAGTTCATTTACGTGATGAAAGGGCTGCGCAAGGTGGTACCACCTTCGCGCATCATCCTTGACGATATCTGGCTTTCGTTCTATCCGGGCGCGAAGATCGGTGTTCTTGGTGCCAACGGGGCAGGCAAGTCGTCGCTGTTGCGCATCATGGCTGGCGTGGACACCGAGTTCCAAGGTGAGGCATGGGCGCACAAGGGGACGCGCGTTGGTTACTTGCCGCAGGAGCCCGAACTGGATCCCGCGCTGGATGTGCGTGGCAATGTGGAACTCGCGGTGAAGCAGCAGCGAGAGGCGCTCAACGAGTTCAACGAGATCTCGCTCAGGTTCGCCGAGCCTGAGGCGGACTTCGATGCATTGATGGAACGACAGGGCAGGCTGCAGGAGTACATTGATCAGCACGATCTCTGGAATCTGGACAACAAGATCGATGTAGCGATGGATGCTCTGCGTTTGCCGCCGGGTGATGCCGATGTGGCTGTGCTATCGGGTGGCGAGAAGCGTCGGGTGGCACTGTGCCGCGTGCTGCTCGAGGAACCTGACATGCTGCTGCTTGACGAGCCCACCAACCATCTTGACGCGGAGAGCGTGGCCTGGCTCGAGCATCATCTCGAGCGTTTCCCGGGCACTGTGGTGGCCATTACTCACGACAGGTATTTCCTGGACAATGTGGCCAAGTGGATTCTGGAGCTGGACCGTGGCAGGGGTGTGCCCTACGAGGGCAACTATTCAGGCTGGCTGGAGCAGAAGAGAGCGCGGCTGGTGCAGGAGGAGAAGCAGGCAAGCGCGCGGCAGAAGACGCTGGAGCGTGAGCTCGAGTGGGTGCGCATGTCACCACGGGCACGTCAGGCCAAGAACAAGGCTCGCCTGCAGGCATACGACGAGCTTGCAAGCGAGGCGCACAATGAGCGGGTGATGCAGAACGAGATCATCATTCCGCCGGCTCCCCGGTTGGGCAATGATGTGGTGCGGGCAAGGGGTCTCGGGAAGTCATTCGGTGACAAGCTGCTGTTCGAGAATCTGGACTTCGATTTGCCGCGTGCCGGCATCGTTGGAATTATCGGTCCCAACGGAGCGGGCAAGACCACACTGTTCCGTATGATCAACGGCCTTGAAAAGCCCGATGCCGGCGAGCTGACAATTGGTGAGACGGTGGTGATTTCGTATCAGGATCAGCAGCGCACTCTTGAGGGCAGGCGCACTCTATGGGAAGAGATTTCGGGTGGCCGCGAGATGATTCCGGTTGGGAGGCGTGAGATAAACTCACGGGCCTATGCTGCTAGTTTCAACTTCAGGGGGGCGGACCAGCAGAAGCTGGTAGCAAATTTGAGCGGTGGCGAACGAAACCGGCTGCATTTGGCCAAGACGTTAATGCATGGTGGCAACCTGTTGCTCTTGGACGAGCCCACCAACGATCTCGATGTGGATACGCTTCGTGCGCTTGAGGAAGCGGTACTGGATTTCAGCGGCTGTGCGGTGATCATTTCGCACGACCGTTGGTTCCTCGATCGGGTGGCCACGCACATTCTGGCATTCGAGAGCGATTCTGAGGTGGTGTGGTTTGAGGGAAACCATGGCGCATACATAGAGGATCTGAAGCGGAGAAAGGGACCGGATGCCGATCAGCCGCATCGGATCAAGTACAAGAAGCTGGTAAGGTGAGCGGCGGGTGGTGGAAGGCAGCGGAAGCATTACGAACAAGGGGGTCTTCCGACATCGTGCGGTACTGGCGGCGTTGGTGTTGGCTGTGGTGGATTGTTCGTGGACATGGTGACATGATGCCGCGAGGCTAGGAGTCGCCCCGGTCATGATGTGGCGTGGCAGCTTCCCGTCTCCTTGTGCGATTGCGTCAACGCGCCGCCGTCCTCAGAAGCTGTGGCAGCCTTGTTTGTCCTTGCTGGCGCGCTCTTTGGCTGCCCCATCAGTTATGCCACGACCCGAACCAACCGGCGCTGGGGCCGCGCCAGGACAACCCCGGAAGGAATGCGTATCAAAGTCGCCCAATCAGGTGAGTATGAGCTGTCTCAGCCAACCTCACTCGCAGCAGGCAAGATTCGCCCTGAGTGGGCCCAACAATTAATTCAAGCTGAGGCCGATTTGCGGCGCGGCCTAATTCAGGCGTTAGCCCACAGTGACGACGAGGATGCATCGTATGAAGTGGATTCGCCCATGAACTACGTCAAGTCCAGGCAACGCGTCGCCGACCACGGGGAGGTCTTCACCCCGCTGTGGCTCGTCGAGGCAATGCTCGACCTCGTGAAGGAGGAGACGGAACGCATTGATTCCCGATTCCTGGAGCCGACGTGCGGGAGTGGGAACTTTCTTGTCCGCATCCTGCAGCGGAAGATCGCTGCCGTGGAACTCAAGTATGGGAAGTCCGAGTTCGAAAGGCGGCACTACGCTCTGCTCGCCCTGATGTGCACCTACGGCGTCGAGCTCCTGGCGGACAACATCGCTGAGTGCCGGGCGAACATGCTGGAGATTCTTGCCGACTTCCTGAAGCTCTCGGAGTCGGACGAGCTCTATCGGGCTGCGTCCTACGTGCTCTCGCAGAACATTGTTCATGGCGACGCCTTGAAGATGCGTACCAGCGATGATCACCCCATCACCTTTGCGGAATGGGGCTACCTCGGCAAAGGCAAGTTCCAGCGGCGAGATTTTCGTCTGGACATTCTCACCGGCTCGTCGGCCTTCAGCGCGGAGGATTCGCTCTTTGCTCACCTTGGGAAGCATGAGATTTTCACGCCGACCAAGACCTACCCACAGATGACGGTGAGTGAGTTGGCTGCCTTCGCACCGGCGGATACTAGGTGCGTGCCCCGATGAGCACTCAGGCCAGTTTCGTGCTCCGAGGTCGCAACCCGGACGTGCTCACCTGCATCGCGAATCTCTCGAACGACGAAGTCTTCACGCCGCCCGAGTTCGCAAACCGCATGCTGGACACGCTGGCCGAGGCGTGGGCGACCGCCAACGGCGGCGCGGACATCTGGGCAGACAAGACAGTGCGGTTCCTCGATCCGTGCACGAAGTCGGGCGTCTTCCTGCGCGAGATCACCATCCGCCTCACCAAGGGCCTTGCGGCCGAGATGCCGAACCTTGAGGAGCGCGTCAATCACATTCTGACCAAGCAGGTGTTCGGCATCGGCATCACGCACCTCACAAGCCTGCTTGCGCGGCGGAGCGTGTACTGCTCGAAGCATGCCCAGGGCAGGCACTCCATCGCCAAGGGATTTTCCAGCGATGATGGGAACATCTGGTTCGAACGCATGGAGCACACGTGGGCGGATGGCAAGTGCACCTACTGCGGGGCAAGCCAGAAGGCGCTCGACCGTGGCGAAGGACTTGAAAGCCACGCGTATGCGTTCATTCACACAAATGACATAAAGACTCGGTTTGGCGAGTTGTTTGGAGGCGATATGCAGTTCGACGTGATCATCGGCAATCCGCCGTACCAGTTGCAAGACGGTGGCTTTGGCGCGAGCGCAATTCCCACTTACAACAGATTTGTAGAGCAAGCGAAGGCGCTTGAGCCGCGCTTCTTGACAATGGTTATCCCGGCTCGCTGGCTTTTTGGCGGACGCGGCCTTGACGACTTCCGCAAGGCCATGCTTAACGACAATCGCATTAGAAAGCTCGTTGACTACCCCGACAGTCGGCAGGTTTTCCCGAGCGTTGATGTTGCGGGAGGTATCTGCTACTTCCTGTGGGACAGAGACAATCCCGGTGATTGCCGCGTTGTTGAATTTGAGCACGGGATGGCATCGTCAGAGGCCGTGCGTCCGCTACTCGAGGAGGGTGCCGAAGTTTTTGTTCGTAGCAGCCGCGCGCTCGCGGTCCTTCGGAAAGTTATGGCAGTGGAGACGGGCTCGCAGTCACTCTCGCTCCCAGAGCCAAAGCGCTTCGATGGTCAGGTCAGTTCGCAGAAGCCATTTGGGTTGAGGACCTTCTTTCGAGGAGCGGATAAGAGATCGTCGAAGCACGACGTGTTGGTCCTCCAAAGTGGAGGCCGAGCCTGGACTTCTAGGTCGGAAGTAACGACCGGCGAGGATCTGATTGATAAGTGGAAGGTTTTCACGTCGAAGTCGTCGTCGGAGCATGCAGGTCAGGTTGATAAGAATGGGCAGCGGCGCGTCCTGTCGCTGTCGGGTGTCATCCCACCTGGGTCCGTAGTAACGGAGACCTACATACTGGTCGGAGCCTACCACACCGAAAAGGAAGCGCGGAACTGCTTCTCCTATGTCGTCACCAAGTTCTTCCGATTTCTCGTTGCTGCACGCTCATCCGCGCAGGACCTCGCGCGGTCGGCTTACTCGTTCGTACCGCTGCAAGACTTTTCGAAGGCATGGACAGACGAGAGGCTGTACGCGAAGTATGGGCTTACCAAGGACGAGATTGCGTTCATCGAGAGCATGATCCGGCCGATGGGCTAGGGCGATGAGTAAGACCATAGAGGAGATTCTCGCACCCAAGCCGGAAGCCCGGCCGTGCATCTACGCCTACTCCATCGCCGACCAGGCGCACGCGGGTCTCCTCAAGATCGGCCAGACGACGCGCGACGTGAAGCGGCGCGTGGCCGAGCAGCTCAAGACCGCCGCGATCAAGAACTACAGAATCGAGCTTGACGAGCCCGCAGAGCGCCACGACGGGACCATCGTCAGTGACCACGAGGTGCGCGCGGCGCTTGTCAGGAAGGGCTTCGAGAGCGCCGAACTGGAGTGGATGCGCTGCACGGTCAAGGACGTGAAGACCGCGCTCACTGAACTGCGCACCGGACAACGGTTCACCGGCACGCATCACGAGACGTTCACGATGCGCCCGGAGCAGGTCGATGCCGTCAACGAGA
>CAYSKN010000184.1:0-6239 GCA_964431565.1 uncultured Gemmatimonas sp. | reverse complement strand
CTACGGTGACAGGAGCATCGAAGTGGTCACCAGTGCGGCCGTCACGCAACAGCACCTTGCCGGTCGGTGTCAGCCCCGCAATGAGCATGAGCTCGGACACCGCGGCATCTACATTCGCGCCCTTCTCGCCGGACAGCATAGCGGCAAGCGCTGGCCGACCCATGCGCAACAGCGTGTCGGCCTTCGAGAGATTCATCTGTTCTTCGAGAACCCCCTGAGCGGTGCTGAGATCACCCGGCAGCTCACCGGCATCCTGGCGGTGTGTTGCCAGTGCAGAGCGCACCGCATCGAGTTCACGCTCGGCCAGCACCCGCGCACTGTTGATCACGAACTCCCGCACACGTCCGAACAAGGCCTTCGTGCCGGCCGACATGGTCTTGTCGCCCAGATCGTTCAGGTTGGCGTCCACCAGCAGTTCCACTTTGTCGGGGAGGCGACGATCAGGCTTGACGTCGGCGAGCAGCGCCTTCACTTCCGCTACCGTCGTATCACTCCCGGCATCGCCCAGCACCAACGTCTCACGCGCCCACCGGAGCCCGGCCAGCTTCATCAGCAACCCGATCTCACGTTCGTTCGCGCCTTCGAAAACAGGCGTCTTGGCGTAGAAGTTGAGCAGTTTCGCCGCCCACCCGAGATGGGTCTCGAGAATCTGTCCCACATTCATGCGGGAGGGTACACCAAGCGGATTGAGCACGATGTCAACGGGACGCCCATCCGGCAGGAACGGCATGTCCTCCTCCGGTACGATCCTCGCCACGATGCCCTTGTTTCCGTGACGGCCAGCCATCTTGTCACCAACCGAGATCTTACGTTTCTCGGCAAGGTACACCTTCACCAGCTGGATCACACCCGGAGGCAGTTCATCAGGCTGCAGAATGCGGTCGATACGATCCTCAGCCCTCTCCTCGATCCGGCTCTTTTCATCAATCGCGGCATCGAGGATCCCGCGCATCTTGTCGTTGGCCTGCCTGTTCTCCACCCTGAACGTCTTGAGGTCGAGCGTTGCGAAGCGCAGACCGTTCAGGATATCGCGCGTGAGCATCGTACCCGGTTCGATCGCTGATTCAACGGTACCAGCCTTGAGAGCCATCTTCACCGTCTCTCCGTCCAGCAGCTCGGCCAGCTCAGCGTCACGCACCTCATTCACCCGGATCTTCTCCTCGCTCTCGAGGCGGCGTACCTCACCGATGCGCTCACCACGATCCTTCTCTACCACCTGATCATCGACCCGCGAGAAGATCTTCACATCGATTACAACACCTTCCATGCCCGGCGAAACCTTGAGCGAAGAATCCTTAACATCCTTGGCCTTCTCACCGAAGATCGCAGTCAGCAACTTCTCCTCGGGTGACAACTCCGTCTCACCCTTCGGCGTGATCTTACCCACGAGTATGTCGCCAGGCCTCACATGGGCTCCTATACGCACGATGCCACGCTCATCGAGGTCGACCAGCGATTCCTCTGCCACGTTCGGTACTTCCCGTGTTATCTCCTCCTGTCCACGCTTGGTATCCCGAACATGAAGCTCGAGCTCCTGAATGTGGATCGAAGAGAACACATCCTGCTGCACCAGACGCTCGGACAGTACTATCGCGTCCTCGAAGTTATGACCGTACCAGGGCATGAAGGCCACGGTGACGTTCGAACCAAGGGCGAGCTGACCCATCTCGGTCGCGGCTCCGTCGGCAAGTACCTGCCCCTTGGAGATCTCCTGGCCCGTCCGCACGAGCGGGCGCTGGTTGATCGCCGTGTCCTGATTGGTCCGCCAGTACTTCTTGAGCCGATATCTGTCGAGTTGACCCAGACGCGCAAGTGGCCGGTCACTGGCCAGTGCTGCTGGCGTCGCACCGGCATCGACAATGATCTCGTCGGCGGTAACGCTTGTCACCACACCCGCACGCCGCGCGATGATCACGGCCCCTGAGTCCACCGCTACCGTAGCCTCAAGCCCGGTCCCCACCAGGGGCGTGCGCGGATAGAGCAGAGGCACCGCCTGTCGCTGCATGTTCGAGCCCATCAGGGCACGGTTGGCGTCGTCGTGCTCAAGGAAAGGGATCAGTGCCGCAGCAATCGAAACAAGTTGCTCCGGTGCCACGTCCATGTAATCGATATTCTCGGGAGGCTCGAGTGGCAGATCGCCGCGTTTGCGCGAAAGCACGAGCTCTTCAACAAAATGTCCGTTGGGATCGAGCTTTGAGTTGGCCTGCGCGATGATCGCATCCTCTTCGCGGTTGGCATCCAACCACACGACCTCGCCCGATACCCGCCCGTCCTTCACCACACGATACGGAGTTTCGATGAACCCGAGGTCATTCACCCGTGCAAAACATGCGAGCGACGTGATCAGCCCGATGTTTGGACCTTCGGGTGTCTCGATCGGGCACATGCGCCCATACTGAGAGTAGTGAACGTCGCGCACCTCGAAACCGGCGCGCTCGCGCGTCAGACCACCCGGACCAAGAGCAGAGAGTCTGCGCTTGTGTGTCAATTCAGCCAGAGGGTTGGTCTGGTCCATGAATTGCGAGAGCTGAGACGACCCGAAGAATGCCTGGATGACTGCAGAGACCGTACGGGCATTGACGAGATCATCGAGGGAGATCTTGTCCGGGTCGGTGTTGATCGACATGCGCTCCTTTACAAGTCGCGCCATGCGGGAGAGACCAACGGAAAACTGGTTGGCGATCAGTTCGCCTACCGAACGAATACGACGGTTGCCGAGCTGATCAATGTCGTCGACATCACCACGTCCTTCATGCAGCTCGACCAGTTGCCGCATGATCTCCACGAAATCCTCCCTGGTTAGGACCGTGGTGCTCATGGGTGTGTTCAGGCGCAGACGCTGGTTGATCTTGTAGCGCCCCACACGGCCGAGATCGTAACGTTTGGGTGAGAAGAAGAGACGATCCAGGGCCTGCCTGGCAGTCTCGCGATTGGGGGCGTCACCAGGACGCAGCAGCGCATAGATCTGTTTGAGCGCTTCCTCCTCCTGCCTGGTAGGATCCTTGGTCAGAGTATTCCTGATCAGCGTGGACTCGGCTCGACCAGATGGCACGAACACCTGCACCTTGGTGATGTCTGCCTTGCGGATCCGCTTGATCACCGCATCAGACAACACCGTGTCCTTTTCTGCCACCACTTCACCGGTATCAGGATCGACGACATCCTTCGATAGAGTGCGTCGCACCTCGCGCTCACCCCGATCGATCGCATCCTGCTCATCGCGCAGGTCGATCTGAGTGTACGATGCGAAAACCTTAACGGTCTTCACTCCCTGACGCACCAGCCGGTTCAGGACCTCCTCGGTAAGTTCATCACCTTCGCGCACGAGAAGCTCCGCCTCTGCCCGCTCTCGTTCCGCCTTGGCCTTCTTCGTCTTTGGCTTTGGCGCATCGGCCGCCGTTACCTCGCCCTCGAGCGTGATATCTTCGGCAATGATGGCTCCGAGCACTTCGCGCTGGTCACTCCTGGTTTCGCGCTTTCTCGTGAGATCAAGGTCACGTTCTGCGAAGAACAGGCGTAGGATATCCCGGTTCTCGCCGTACCCGAAGGCACGCAGGAGCGCCGTGGCGGGGAACTTCTTCTTCTTGTCTATGTGGACGTAGATCACGTCGTGAATGTCCACCGTGAACTCGACCCACGAGCCGCGGAAGGGAATGATACGCGCCGAGAGCAGCCGCTGCCCGTTGGGGTGCGTGCTCTCCTCGAACACGACACCGGGCGAGCGATGGAGCTGCGAGACAATCACGCGCTCCGCTCCGTTGATTACGAAGGTGCCAAGCTCGGTAAGCAACGGAAGCTCGCCGAGATAGACCTCCTTTTCGATGATGTTGCTCGGCCGCTTGTCGCCCTCGCCTGTATCCTCGAAGATGACCAGCTGGAGCGTGGCCTTGAGCGGCGCCGAGTACGTCATGTCACGCTCGATGCACTCGGCAACAGTATACTTGGGTTCACCGAGACTGTAACGGACGTACTCCAACGAGAAGTTCTCGTGAACATCCGTAATCGGGAACAGGTCCTTGAAGACACGCTCGAGGCCGACGTCCTCACGTTCCTGGGAGGCGGCATCCAGCTGCAGCAACGCCTCGAAGGCGCGTGTCTGGATATCCAGCAGGTGGGGCATATCCATGCCCGTCTCGAGCTTGGCGAACGAGATCTGATTCATCATGTCCTTGTGGGGCTCACCCTTGTGCGGGGCACACAACCCGGGTTACCGGAGGCGCAAAGCGCCCCGTCCCCGACGGCACCGGCCACACCTGGTGACCAGTACCCCCGGGGAGGAGCGATACAACGACGAAACTGCAGAGTGCTGACGCAGAACCTGGCCCGAGCCAGACCTTACTTGACTTCGACGCCAGCGCCTTCGGCCTCAAGCTTGGCCTTGACCTGCTCGGCCTCTTCCTTCGACACGTTCTCCTTCACTGTCTTGGGTGCGCCATCAACCAGATCCTTTGCCTCCTTGAGGCCAAGGCCGGTGAGTTCGCGCACTACCTTGATGACCTGAATCTTCTTGGCACCAGCTTCCTTGAGGATGACGGTGAACTCCGTCTGTTCCTCGACCGCCGCAGCGGGTGCGGCAGCGCCGCCGGCACCACCTGCTGCTACGGCCGCAATGGTGACGTTGAACTTGGTCTTGAACGCTTCGATGAGGTCGGACAGCTCAATGACGCTCATCGACCCGATGGCGTCGAGAATCTCGTCCTTGCTCAGAGTGGTGTTAGCCATGGTGGTACTCTCTCCGTATCTCCCCCAGGGAGCCTGGGGCGTGTGATCAGGCGTACGCCTGGGGAACTCAGTTGGAACCTTCGAGCTGCTCTTTACGAGCCTCGAGGGCGAGGGTGAACATCATCGGGATGCTGTTGAGGTAACCGGCGAAGATCGACAGTGCCTCGTCACGTGTCGGAAGTGAGGCCAGCTTCTTTACCATCGCCTCATCCACGGCACTTCCTTCGTAGATACCTCCCTTCACCGTCGGCTTCTGGTCGTTCTCCTTTGCGAAATCGGAGAGCACCTTGGCTGCGGTTATGGCATCCTTCGCCACTACCAGTCCGGTGGGCCCTCTGAGGCGCTCGGCAACCAGTCCGCTCTCGTTGACGGCGCGGAGCGCCAGCGTGTTCTTGATCACGACATACCCGACGTCCGCTTTTCTGAACCGGCGACGCAGATCCGTCATGCGCTTCACGTTCAGTCCCGTGAAGTCGGTGTAATACAGCGCCTTTACATCTCCCAGCTGTGCCTTGAGGCTATCCACCAGGACCTGCTTCTCGCTCTTGTTGGCTTTTGGCTTTCCTTTCATGGTGACGTCTCCCTCTTACCGGAACGGCGTGGTGTCGACGGTGACGCCAGGACCCATGGAACTCGAGATCGCGACGTTGCGGATGTAGAGACCCTTCGCGGCAGCCGGCTTCGCACGCACGATGGTATCCATCAGCGCGGAGAAGTTGGTCTCGAGCTGCTCGGGAGCGAACGAAACCTTGCCGATCGGCGCATGGACGTTGCCACCCTTGTCGACACGGAACTCGATCTTGCCCCCCTTCGATTCACGCACTGCCCTGCTCACGTCGAACGTGACGGTGCCAGCCTTGGGATTCGGCATCAGGCCGCGAGGACCGAGAACACGGCCCAACTGACCGATCTGTCCCATCTGGTCCGGAGTGGCGATCATGACGTCGAAATCCAGCCAGCCATCCTTGATCTTCTGGAGATACTCGGTACCCACGAAATCCGCACCGGCATCCTGCGCCTCCTGCGCCTTGGCACCCGCAGCAATGACGAGCACCCGCATCGTCTTGCCGGTACCAGCAGGCAGGATCACAGTACCGCGTACCACCTGATCAGCATGACGCGGATCAACGCCCAAGCGAATCGCCACCTCTACAGTCTCATCGAACTTCGCGAACGCCATCTGCTTCACCAGCGCTATCGCCCGGCCTGCCTCGTAGGACTTCCCGAGTTCGCGACGCTCACTCGCTGCGCGGAACTTCTTCCCGTGAGTCTTCATGAGGCTCAATCCTTGACCGCGATTCCCATGGACCGCGCGGCACCGGCGATCATCGCCACCGCACTCTCCACGGTATCACAATTCAGATCCGGCATCTTCACCGCAGCGATCCTCTCGAGCTGCGCGCGCGTGATGCTTCCGACCTTAACCTTGTTAGGCTGACCCGAGCCCCTATCCACGCCGATTTCCTTCTTGATCAATTCCGCCGCAGGCGGCGTCTTGAGAATGAAGGTGAACGACT
>CAYSKN010000183.1:0-6243 GCA_964431565.1 uncultured Gemmatimonas sp. | reverse complement strand
TTCCGATGTAACGAGCAGCACGATACCGGCACAATCTGGCTGATACAAGATCGCGGGGTGGACAATATGTCCACCCCGCGATCTTGTATCAGCCAGAAGTCCGGTCGGTCGGGTCTCTCGGAATTTCTGTCCGTGACCTCACATGCAGCTTGCTCTTGATCGCTTCGAGAGTCGGCATCTTGAGCAGCAGACTCGCGAGCGTAGCCGACCAGCCAGGCAGAATGGGAACATAGAAGTTTCGATATAGTTCTTGCCTAACATCCCATGGAGTCTGCCAATCTGAGTCTGAGACGAGATCAACCTCATCTATGCAGGGATCTTCACACGACATCCTGAGCGCATGCTCTATTATCATGTGTCCAAGACCGAACCGGGCGAACTCCTCGTTGTAACCGGTCTTTAGTGCGGCCCGGCTGTGGCCGGAGAACCAGTACAACGCTGCAGCGATCGTGCTTCCGTTCAACGTGATACGATGTACTTCCATGTATCCGGGACCTGAGCAAGCGGCGAGCGCGTCGAAGAATCGTCTGTACACTCCGTTTGGATGAACGGATATTCCGGATCTTTCGATTCTTTTCCACCCGGACGATTCCAAGCTGAGAAACTCGCGATATGCCTCCCTGAACCCTGGGTCTCTTGGAGTACAGACCGTCTGCTCGGTCACTCCGAATGCGTTGAGGTTCTTGCGCCTGCGGTTGAGATTCGCCCGAAACTTGTTGCCAACAGCATTCATCAGATCCGTGTAGGGGCGTTTGGTATTGATCAGGAAATGCCCCGCCTCGTTGATGGGATATGACCATTCGCCATACCGGAAGGAACCAATAGCCGATAACGTTGAGCCACCATCGGCAGTTCTGCCTGCGAGGAATAACGATGGTCTCGGCCTTCGAACCCGTAACGCCTGGATCACTTCGCGAAATACGACTTCCGATTCACCGGCCTCTGCAGGAAAATCCGCAACTGACGCGGCTGACGACACAAGATCCTGGGTAGAGCCAAATAACTCCACGCAGCGAAACGGGATGCGACGGATGCGCTCAACGGTCTCAATGAGCGGAACGATGCCAATAGTATCGTTGTCATCGTCATGCACTGCCAGGAACACCAAGTGCTTGGATCCATGCATTCCATGACGTACGAGTTCACGGAAGAAATCGTACTGGATCCAGTAGCGCCGGTCACTGCCTGTCAGAGTGCGCCACGCGTTCTCCAGAGACTCAAGTCCGGCAAGCCCAAAATGAGACGTAACATGCATTCGCCGTTCAGATCTGGCTGTCACCGCACTCACCCAGCCTGCTCAGGCGTGCCACGCGTTTCCTGAGTACCGTTAACCGTTCTGTTGAGAGTGGTTTTCAGGTCAGCCAGTGTCGGCAGTGAGAGTAGCCGCTTGGCCATCGTACCGTACAGGCCTCGAATGGGCAGATAGAAAGCATGATGCTGCTCGAACGATGTGCTCCATGGTTCCATCCAGTCGGCGTCTGAAATGAAGTCCACGTACAGTATCTCGGGGTCTGCACAGTATGCCTGAAGCATGCTCTCTATCATCAGGTGCCCGGGACCGTAACGCGCGAATTCTTCCGTGTACCCCATCTTGAATGCCGCAATTGTTCCCGCCAGGCGCAGGTGTAGGGCACCCGCGATCATTCTTCCATTCAGTCGAAGGCCGTGCACCTCCATTTCATGGGCAGCACCAGAGTTTCCCAGTGACTCGAAGAACCGCATTTCGCGCTGCCCGCTGCGGGCAGCAAGGCCTGTTCCTGTCCCCGCGACCCCCTTCCACCCGGATGACTCGACGTCCAGGAATTCGTCGAAATCCCGTCTGAAGTTAGGCTCTCCGGTCATGGACAGTGTGTGTTCAACCTTGCCGAGGGTCTCGATATTCCGGCGTGTGCGCCTCAGATTGGCGCGGAATTTGTTCGTCAGGCGAGAATGGATATCATCGTAGGATCGATTCACGTCGATCCATCTGTGGCCTTTTTCCTTTGCCGGTGGCCATCTCTCGCCCCTGAGTGCTCTCACGGCCGGCAGCGCCCAGCCGTACTCGGTAAGGCGGCTTAACCTCAAGAGTGACGGCCCCCTGCGCCTTTTTCGAAGCTCGCACGTCACCAGCTCGAGAGCCTGCCTTGCGGCATCTGGTGACTGAGCTGGAAAGTCGCTACTGGATGCTGTCCACGATATTATGTGGTCGTTGGTGGAGCCGAACAACTCGGCGCAACGAAATCGGACGCGCCTGATCAGTTCAGTAGTCTGAACGATCGGGACAATGGCGATGACACTGCCCGCAGAATCATGTATCGCAAGGCACTCAACCATATGAGCGCCTCCGATCGCGTGACGTATCAGTTCACGATAGAAGTCAAATCTGATCCAGAAACGCTGGTCGGCGGCCGTGAGGCTGCGCCACGCATCTTCGAGCGCATCAATACCTTCCATGCCCCAATGAGAGGTTACCCGAGGGGGGCAGTCCGTAACCCCCTCCGACCCAGTGGTATGCGGCGTGAGAGTAGCAGGACTCTCGGTCATATGGCGGCGACCACGACTGCCAGCGTGGCCAGGGCAATCATCATGCTCACTCTGTCGCGAATAACGAAAATGACAGGATCATCATCGATGATCCCACGGCCTTCAAGAAGCCACAAACGCCCGGTCCAGTACAGCATCAGTGGAGTCACCGCCCACAAGTACTGCGGATGTCGGTACATCGCCACGGTGCCGGGATCGTTGATATACAGTGCGACTACAAGAACGCCGAGGAGTGTTGCGGACATTCCCAGCGACCGCACCGAGCTGTGATCTTCCAGTCTGTACCCACGGGCAGGAGGTGCTGATTGAGCGGAGCGCAGCTCCAGCGATCGCTTGATCAGGGCCAATCCGAGGAATTCAAAGATCATGAGCTCTATCAGCCATGGTGACAGGACAATCGCTGTAGCGGCAGCTCCAGCCACAACCCGGAGCGAGTACAACATCGCTAGCGTCACGACATCGAGAACAAGCACTCGCTTCAGTCTGATGGAGTAGGCCAGAGAGAGTACGCTGTATGTGAGGAGAACGAGGGCCGGTTGAACCCCGAGTCCCATGCTGATTGCAAGACCGGCGGCAGTGGAAAGCAGGGCCACAGGCAAGGCGGTGCCGATCGGGATGAGACCGGCTGCCAGGGGCCTGTTGCGCTTGCTGGGATGCAGGCGGTCGGCCTCGATGTCACACAGATCGTTAATGACGTATATGCCTGATGCCGTAAGTGAGAATGCAATGGCCATCAGTGCGCTCCGGAGGATGACTGATGGATTGAGAACCATGTGGGCGGCTATGACAGGGACGAAGACCAGGAGATTCTTCGTCCACTGATGCACTCGAAGGAGGCGGGCAACGGCAGCCGGAGAAGTCCCGGAAGCCGGTTCAAGCACCTCCAGCTCCCGACCGGCTCCTCGCAGAGTGCGTATCAGCCGTTCGGACCGGGTAACGATCATTGCGCGATCCGACGCTTCCCAGAGCGGGATATCCGCCCGTGAATCGCCAACGTACGCGAAGGCGGTATCGCCCAGATACGCTTTCAATCCTGTGAGCTTGCGCCTGGCGGTGAAGTTCTCGTTATCGGTGGCCAGCACAGCTGAGAACTCGCCGAGGTGTTCTGCAACCAGATCAGCGATCCGCCTGGTGGCTCCGGTAGCCAGGACGACCCGGGATCCGTCTGCCCGATATGAAGCGATGAGGTCGAGAACACTCTGTCGATATGGGAGTGTCCGGACGTTCGGAAGACCGGCAGCATCAAGTACATCGGTCTTGAGCTGTGCACGATCCCAGTGTGTGGCGAAGCGCAAGCAGGCCACGAACAGTCTGCCTGGCGCCGTACGAAGCGCCCGCCAGGCAGCCTCATGAAGGGTGTCGGTGGTGATCAGGGTGCCATCAAGGTCGACCACCAGCACATGAGAAGACTGCCTCATGTTCTGACCCGATGAGACGCTCGAAGAAGGCCTGATGGCTGAGAGCCGGTTTGCTCCATGGTAGACATTGTGGCGCCCTGAAAGACGATTGACCAGTCCGCTCGATACCGGAAGGCTCTTCCATAAATCTTGAACGCCTCCAACGCCGGATGTTCCCTTGAGGTGAACCGGCCCACTTCGGCCGGGAAGCGTCGACTGTTGAGCGCTGGATCGATCGGCCAACACGATTGCTTGCTCGATCATCGTACGTAATGCAGACCTCCAGACAGGCCTCAGTTGCATGTTTGGAGGCGAATCGTCCCGCACTTCACACGGACAAACATGGAGGCAGTATCTGGGTTCCGAGTTCACTAGCCGGTTTCTCCCGCGTCAGCCATCTACAGAGAAACCGAGATGCCGGCTCGCCGCTCAGCCTGCTGGGCCGCGCCGTGTGGCCAAGGCACAGGACAGGAAATGGCCAGCGTCAGCAGCAGAGCAGTCTGCCTTCAAGGCATCGACGGCGTGCTTTGCTCCGCTCGGTTGCTCGATTGGTTCTCCTCCGCAGCCCGGGTGAGGTGAGCAATGGAAGAGCCACAACCGGATGTGAATGCTGTCGCAGTCGCTCTCATCTTGTACACCGTTCATTCCAGTGTCGCGGTCGGGGCAATTGAACCCAACAGGGATCTTGAGCGGGCTACCGGTTCGATTATCATAGGCACACCGATCGGTTGAGCATCCTCACAGTCCGTTCATTGACGATGGCACTGTACGGAAGAAGGAGGGTCGTCCTTGGTCTTATTTCTGCGGGCACTTTCCTTCTGTGCCTGTGGGCGTTCTTTGGCCAGCCTCTTCTTGGCAGGTGTGATGACGTGCTTGCCCAGGCCGACACGGGTTCGTATGTGATGTTGCTCGCAAACTTCTCGGTTGGCAGCAGGATCGGGGACCCGAGTGCGGACGTGGATACCTTGGGCGCAAGGGCTGAACAGCACAAACTCAAGCACATCCTCTACGCGGCGGCCGCCTCGCTGGCTATCAGCCCCATGCGCGAGATGGGTCTCTCCACGCTCCAGGCCGCGCAAGCGTTGAATGCCGCTGTCGTGGCGTTCACGGCGCTGCTCGTTGGTGCGCTGATGACGCGCATCGGGATCGAGTGGCATCAGACGGTGCTGTTGACTGCGCTGTATGCAATTGCTCCCGCCACATGGATCTACGGTGCACTGCCGGAGTCGTGGCCATTGTCCGGACTAATGTCCGTAATTGTGCTCATTCTCGTAACGGGACGTGCCAGCCCGTTGGTGATCGGCGCGTTGACCGGGCTGGTCATGCTCAATAACCCGATTGCAGGTGTGCTGGCCCTGCTGCCATTGCTGGTTGGTGGATATTCGCTGCGGGATGGTCTTCGTAATGCGACTGTCGCCAGCTCTGTCGCCTTGACGGTGTGGGCAGCGTTACTTCTGGTCCTGGCGGGCTCTGATCCCATGTTTCGCCCCGATCGCCTTGTGGGCTTTCTGAGGGAGTTCCGCACATCAATAGCGGACAACACGAATCCCTGGTCCCTATCCGCTGTGCGAAGATCGGTCCAGAATGTGCTGGTATTGCCGTTCGTGATGTCGCAGCCGGATAACAATGTCACCGTGTGGACGCTTGGCACCACCTGGGATTTCTCGTGGCTTGGGCGAATGGCAATCGGAGCTATGCTGCTGCTCTGGCTGGTGATCGCCGCGATGGCCGCGAAGCTCGCATGGAGGTTGCGGAACTGGCGCTCATGCACTGTCGGTGATCGAAATGCGGGCCGACTTGCGATCGGTCTTTCGGGATATGTCCTGGTAACTGGAGCGTTCTACCACTGGGGCAGCCCCGACGCAATGCTGCTGTACAGTACTACGCTCACGCCAGCACTGGTCGTAATTGTCGGCCTGCTCCTCCCGGCTCGCGTGGGCAAGTTCTTGTTGCTGGGTGTGTGCCTGGCCTGTCTTCCGGCAAGTCTTCAGCAGCTGCAGATATACAGGTCCATCATGGCCAACGGGTCACTACCCTCAAAATGCTACGCACCCGGCCTCAGTGAAGATGCATTGTACGGAAAGGGCGTTGCGAACCCAGGGAGTCCTTGACGTGCCTTCGTTACGCACGCGAACGAGCAGGGTTGGGAGTATCGATACCGTACGGGTTATTGCCATTTTCGCTGTCATCCTGGCTCACACGAGACCCTTCCAGGTTGCCTCACTAGCCGATCCAGCGCCCGTCGCAGCAGTGGTGATTGATCAAGCCGTCAGGTTCTCCATGTCATTTTTCTTTGTCGTTTCTGGCTTCTTCTGGTCTCGAA
>CAYSKN010000182.1:0-6387 GCA_964431565.1 uncultured Gemmatimonas sp. | reverse complement strand
GCTGTTGCGGATGGTGTACAGGAAGCGCTGGCAAGATTGCAGAGTACGTTGCCAGCAGGCGTGGAGTTGCAGGTCATTCGTGACAATTCCGTGCTCATCCGCCAGTCGGTGCACGATGTCATCAAGGAGCTCCTGATCGGCGCGCTTCTGACGGTTGTTATCGTGATGCTGTTCCTGAACGACTGGAAGGCCACGGCGATCACCTCTCTGGCACTCCCCGTTTCCGTGATCTCATCGTTCGTGCTGATGAATGCAATGGGCTTCACGCTCAACATGATCACGCTCATGGCACTGTCGTTGTCCATCGGTATCCTTATCGACGACGCAATCGTGGTGGTGGAGAACATTGTACGGCACCGTGAGATGGGGCGGGATCACTTCACCGCTGCGCGTACGGGGACGAGGGAGATCGTACTTGCCGTGCTCGCCACGACGTTGGCCATCGTTGCGGTGTTCGTGCCGGTGGCGTTCATGCAGGGCATTGTCGGGCGTTTTTTCTACCAGTTCGGGCTCACCGTGGCGTGGGCGGTGCTCGTTTCGCTCTTCGTGTCGTTCACCCTCACTCCCATGCTGAGTGCGTGGTGGGGCGTGAATCCGCATATTGCCGGGTCACACGGCAATGTGGTCACGCGACGCATTGCTGGATTCAATGTGTGGTTCGATCGTCAGGCGCACGGATACCGCCGGGTCATCACCTGGGCACTTGGTCACCGCAAGACCACCATGGCAATTGCCATAGCCAGTCTGGCTGGCGCACTGGCGCTGGTGCCGTTCATAGGGGGCAGCTTCATGCCGGACTCTGACAACTCGGAGTTCCTTGTCTCGATCGAAACCCCACAGGGCCAGAGTCTGAGCTACACCAGGGAAAAGGCGGAACGTGCCTTGGCGAGTCTGCGCGAGATGCCGGAAGTCGCCTACACGTACACCACAGTAGGTTCGGGTGCCACCGGTACCGTGAACAAGGGCGAGATCTATGTGAAGCTCACTCCCTCGCACGAGCGTAGGCTGACACAGCAGGAGGTCATGGTTGCTGCCCGCGAGCGAATGGCCGCGCTCCATGGACTGACAACCGGCGTGCTTGTTTCCGGCGGTGTGGGTGGTGCGCGCGCACCATTGGCGATCGAAATCACCGGTCCGGATGTGAACGAGCTCCAGCGGATATCGGACCTTGCCATGGCCGAGGTCAGGAAAATACCGGGTGTGGTTGATCTCAAGTCCTCTCTCGGCGATCCAAAGCCGGAGTACCGCATCAGTATCGATCGTGACGTGGCGGATCGCGTGGGTCTGGACATCGGGCAGGCCTCATCCACCATACGTCCGCTGATGGCGGGTGTGACGGCGACGCGCTGGGAGGATCCGTCTGGCGAGGAACGCGACGTGGTAGTGCAGATTGCGCCCGAGTTTCGGCGTTCCCTTGACGACGTGGCTGCCATTCCTGTGCCGACTGCTTCGCGGGGGGCTGGTGGAGTGATGACGGTGCCGTTGCGTGATATAGCAACCATCGAGAAGGGGGAGTCACCTGCACAGATCGACCGCAAGAACCTGGCACGCATCGTAACCATCTCGGGTAACACGTCGGGTATCTCGCTGGCCGATGCGTCGTCGCAGATCACCGAACGGCTGGCCGGCATTCCGTTACCACCTGGCTATTCGGTAGCGCTCGGTGGTGACACCGAGCAGCTGACGGAGACGGCCGGATACGTGGTGGAAACACTCATCCTTGCAGTCATCCTCATCTTTCTTATCCTGGCCTCCCAGTTCGAGTCGTTCATGCAGCCGGTTGCCATCATGCTCTCGCTGCCACTGTCGCTCGTGGGCGTTCTTCTGGCTCTGATTCTCACCGGATCGACTCTCAACATGATGTCGATGATCGGCGTGATCATGCTCATGGGCCTGGTCGTCAAGAACGCGATTCTTCTTGTTGACAATGCTAATGAGCGGCGGGCTCTGGGTACCGGGCGGTTCGAGGCATTGGTGGAGGCCGGGGCAGTACGACTCCGCCCGATCATCATGACCACGCTGGCGATGGTCATGGGCATGATGCCGGTTGCCCTCGGACTTGGCGAAGGCGGTGGCTTCCGCTCACCGATGGCGCGTGCGGTGATTGGCGGCCTTATCACGTCGACCATGCTTACGCTGATCGTGGTACCTGTGGCCTACACCTACCTCGATGATATCGGAGGCTGGGTGAAGCATCGCTTCGTTTCGGAGGATCGTGCACGCGAGATCGAGGAAGAGCGTGAGGCGGCCGGACTGGGTGCAGGTTCTACGTGGGGCTGACGTGGGGCTGGTGTGCATCTGAAGTGGCGGTACCTGACTTGTCAGCGCGTAAAGAAATGCGCTCCATGGCCCATGCTGCATGTTCACGAACAACAGGATTCTCGTGCTCAGACAAAGTATGCAGAATGTGCAGGTCTTCGTTCTGTCCGATATTTCCGAGCACCACACAGGCGTTGCGCTGAAGCATCCATAACTTCGCCCGCTTGACGGCAGATCGTCGAAAGACATTCTGGTATGCCGTTGCATCCATCATGAGTATGGAAAGTGCGAGCGCGCGTGGCTCGCGCTCGCTGAAGAAGGCACGCGGTTCGAAATCATGAAGATGGATAGGTTGCGAGAAACGCTGATTCCAGGGACATACGTCCTGACAGATGTCGCAACCGAAGAGCAGTGAGCCAATTCCGGCACGCAACTCCTCGGGGATCTTCTCACGGAGTTCGATTGTCAGGTAGCTGATGCATTGGCGGGCATCGAGCAGATGTGGCGCAGTGAGAGCGCCGGTCGGGCAGGCGTCAAGGCAGCGTGTACAGCTTCCGCAATGATCGGTATCGAACGGGGGGCTTGGGTCAAGTGGACAGGCGACGAACAGAGACGCCAGGAACAGAAATGACCCTGCGTGCGGTGTAATCAGCAGGTTGTTCTTTCCAAACCACCCAAGCCCGGCGCGCTGAGCGAGGTCTCGTTCCAATATCGGAGCGCTGTCGACGTAGGGACGAGCGTCGACATGCACTCCTGTTTCGGTTTCCAGCCAGCGATGGAGTTCCCTGACACGTTCGCGGAGGACCTCGTGGTAGTCGTTACCCCGAGCGTAACGGGCAAAGGCTCCGGATGGCTGACGACCGCCGTATGATGCTGCCAGCACTACTGCATGGGTGGCGCCCGGGTGTGGCAGACGGCTGTCCCGTCGGAGTTCAGCCCCCGAATCAGCCATGTAAGTCATCGCTCCGTGATAGCCTGCCTCAAGCCACCGATCGAACATCGCACGCGTGGCCGGCTCACCCAGCGATGTGATGCCCACTGCATCGAAACCGAGACCATATGCCTGGGCAATGAGCCGCTGGCTCAACGTACTGTTGGTATACGGTAATCCGGTCACGATGCGCGCTGGAGTCTGCCTCTCAGGAGCGGAAGGAAGTCACCCGTCGATCCAGCTCACGGCTGCTGGCCCAGCCAGCGTGCGAATGCGATGACGTCGGCCGCGGGTGGTACGACATACTCGGCACCATAAGCGGTGTACATGCGCCATCTGAGATAGTTTGCTGCCGGCAGTGGAAGGAATGGTGGTCTCCTATACCAATGACGATGCCTGAATCGCCACGCCACCCGCAGGAGATCCGCGGCCAGTGCCGGATTGATCAGTGCGCGCAGTGTGAGAGTCGCGATGAGGGAGACCCAGGGCATGCTGCTAATCTAAGCGTGGTCATCCGAAAACTGTGATTCAGGGTTATTCATTACTTCGATCTCATTGTCCACCCTGCTTCCCGACGTAATGACTCTCGACGAATATCAAGTCCTTGCCGCACGTACGCTGGGACAGGATCGCACGTATGAACAGCAACTGGCCAACGCCGCACTCGGTCTTGCCGGCGAGGCCGGCGAGGCAGCGGACCTCATCAAGAAACATCTCTACCACGATACGCCGCTGGACACCGACGCACTTGTGAAGGAACTCGGCGACTGTCTTTGGTACATCGGTGCATTCGCCACGATCCTGGACATGTCGCTTGATGACATTGCCGTGCGCAATGTGGAAAAACTGCGCAAGCGTTACCCCCAGGGTTTTGATCCAGAGCGGAGTCGCAACAGGTCCGAGTAGTCCGTCTCAGCAGGTTGTGGTGGACCATGTGGCGAAAGTCTCATCATTCTCAATGACATCGACCGCTACCTGCACGGCGGGCCGGCCGGTCGCCCGTTTGCGAATGAGCGGCCTTCGAACCGAAGGTCAATGGTAATGCCGAGGAGATCGAGCGCACTCGGGACCAGGTCAGCTGTTCGTTGTGGCGTGCGCACGGTGGGAATATCGATGAGAAGTGGTACCAGCATCTGGTCCCGCAGAAGTGCGCCATGTGTGGAGACGTGCGGAATGGGCTCATACCGCGAACGCAGGTCCCATCCGTTGCTTGCCGAGACAACGATGTCGCCCGAGCGCTGTGACTGAGCGAGCAATGACAGTTGGACCACTGAATCGGGATAGCCCGTTTCGGAGGTAACCTGCCAGGCATCGGCCGGGCCAAGCTGCCTGTGCGCACCTCCCAGAGCCAGTGGATCGCCCGATCCCAATGGAACATAGGACCACCGCTCATTCCCGAACCGGGCAGATGGTGTATGCACTATCCTGGCAGCTCCTCGAACGGAATGCTGCACGCGTGTTACAGTTGCCGATTCGGCAACCGCCACGAGATCCACTGATTTACGGTCACATAATCGCTCCAGGAGCGGATCCCATTGCTCCGCGTGCTCACTCCACCATCGACGAGAGCGGTGGAATGGATCGATATACAGGTGAGCCATCGCATTTCCGCCTACCATGAGAGCGATATCTGCGTGACGCTTGATGATACCCGGGTGTGCCATGACACGGAGATGTTGATCAAGAAGCCATCCGTGCAGATCGTCGTGGTATTGCACCGGTGCATGTCCGTGATCGCCTACGACCCATACATGCAGTGTGTGGCGCCATCCATCCTTCAGTGCAATATCCAGTGCTTCGGTCGCTGCCTGCTCGATGGTACCAACCGAATGGCGTACACTTTCTGAAAAGGGGCCCTGCTGATGCGCGAACTTGTCAGGGCTCGTGATTGCCAGGACGGAGGCGCGCGGGCGTATTTTCCTGAAGGTGTCCATGAAACGGCTCATGGCTAGCAGTTCCAGATGTCGCCATCTCTCGAGGTCACCCCGGAAGTGCGCAGAAGCTGCGCGAAGCATCCAGGGAATCGACCTGCCGATTCGCCCGTGTGAGGCTCCACGTGCCAGTATGCTCATGGCTGAGAGGGAAGGTTGTGCGAGCTCAAGAAGGGTGGGTATGTCCTGGTCGATATCATGATCGACATGCCAGACATCGATACCTGAATAGCTGCGGGTCGGAATGAAGGCCCAGGGGAGCGATCGGCTTCGATCATACCAGCGGAGCCCCGGCAGTCCAGCACGGGCCGGATGACGCCCCATGAGAAAGGGTACATAGGCTGGTCCGGTGACCGAGGGGAACGATGAGGTCACCGCGTGGTAGCCTCCACGTGCACGAAGTGCCGCCAGAGTGGGGGCGCTCCCTCTGTTCATACAGGCCTCGAGAACATCATGGCGGAGGCCATCGGCCACGAGGATCAGCAGGCGCCGTCGTAACGTGGTATCATGCATCGTTGGCTGACATACTGGGGTATGATCCGCTCAGCCATAACACGGCTTCTCATCCAATATTAGCCAATGGCCAAGTCCCCCCGTACTGCATCAGGCAAGACACGCCATGAGCTCGCTGAGACATCGACCACCGACAACAGCGCTCGGGTGGAGATGTCGTCAGGTTCCAGGGCAAGACGAGTCGTTCCGCATGTTGATCCCCGTCTTGTCGATCAGGCGATTCGTGATCGCCCCATACTCACTGAAGACGAGAAACTGCTCCAGATACCTGCAGAAGCAGCCGGATCGTTCACATCTACCGATCCGTGGCGTGTACTTCGCATCACTGCGGAGTTTGTGGAGGGCTTCGATGCCTTGGCTGACATCCAGAAGGGTGTGACATTCTTCGGATCAGCCCGTACTGCTCCAGATGATCCACAGTACCAGGCAGCGGTCATGACCGCACGTCTGCTGGCAGAACAGGGTTTTTCCATAATCACCGGTGCAGGTCCCGGTATCATGGAAGCCGCCAACAAGGGCGCGAAAGAGGGGAATGGGCACTCGGTTGGCTGCAATATCGAGCTGCCTTTCGAACAGGGTTCCAATCCGTACGTGGATACCCTGGTGAACTTCCGCTACTTCTTCGTGCGGAAGACGATGTTCATCAAGTATTCCAACGCGTTCATAATATTTCCGGGCGGTTACGGTACGCTCGATGAGCTTTTCGAGGCGCTCACCCTGGTACAGACCGGGAAGATCTACCAGTTCCCGATC
>CAYSKN010000181.1:0-6441 GCA_964431565.1 uncultured Gemmatimonas sp. | reverse complement strand
TGGCTCTTCGCATTAATGATATCGCGCCCGATTTCACGGCAGACTCCACCTCGGGTACGCTGACGTTTCATGAATGGATGGGCACCAGCTACGCGATCATCTTTTCGCATCCCAAGGATTTCACGCCTGTATGCACTACAGAATTCGGTGCGGTTGCGCAACTCGTTCCCGAATTCGAGCGCCGCAACACCAAGGTGATGGGTGTATCGGTGGACAGTGCTGAACAGCACACCAAATGGAAGCATGATATTGAGAAGGTGGCTGGCGTCCCGGCCAACTTCCCGATCATCGATGACACGTCGCTCAATGTATCCAAGTTGTACGGCATGCTGCCCGCAGATGCTTACATGCCCGACGGGCGAACTGCGGCACACAGCGCCACAGTTCGTACCGTGTTCATTATCGACCCGCAGAAGAAGATCCGGCTTATGTTGATGTATCCGATGTCGGTGGGCCGGAATTTCGCTGAAATTGTGCGTGCACTGGATGCCATTCAGGCCACCGATGCCGCGCCGATTTCGACACCTGCCAACTGGCTGCCAGGCGGGGACGTCATCGTTTCCACTGCGTTGAGCGATGACGAGGCGCGAGCCAGGTTCGGCGCTCTCGATATCAAGCTGCCGTACCTGCGATTCGCCAAGGCGCCAGCCATGTAGAGCATGGCCAAGGGGGGTGTGCCCTTTCCCGATGCTGCTCGCTGTTGCTTCCAGGTGCCATGATCGGTTGCCTTCAAAGTGCCGGTCGACCGATCATGGCATTCAGATGATGTGCCCGGAAACGATCTGGCCTGCGGAGTCAGCCTTGATTGCCATTCTCGCCGTCAACGATGACGCCATGACTCCCTACGCGAACTGCACGGCCGCCATGTGTGCCCGCATGTTCAGCTGCCTGAGCGCTGGTTGGAAACCACAGATTCGGGTACCCGGCTGCGGGTCGGATCAGGTCGAAGTGGGTCAGCTCCGCCGTCTCCATGTGCGAGAGTTCCTGGCGATAGCTCTCCCAGCTTGAGTATCCGGCCTCGATGGCCAGCGTGCGAAGTATGTGCTTGCGTTGAACCATACTTCGTCTTCGTCTCAGCTCCGGCAGCGAAATGTCCTGCAGGGTTCCCGTGGCGAGTACCCGGCGGAGAGCCGGCAATGACAGCACAAGCGACTCCGACAGCGCGGCTTTGTGCTAATTCCTGGCAAGGACGAGCACGGCCCGTACGGCTTCGGACGAAGCGGGCTCCTTGGATGAAATATGCTTTTCGTGGTGCATACCAACTCCGATCATGCGGCCTACTCGCTGTTGGCCCAGAGGAGGTATGCAAGCGCGTGGCTTGCTTGCGGGTGCTTATGCTTTCGCGAGATGGGCGTCCGGTAAACCCAGCGTGCACGCTAACCGGGCGATCCTGGAAGTTCAACTCCGCTGCCGGTTTCGGCCTGAGCCGCAATGGCAACGGCTCAACAACATGTCGTGCCCCCGAGCCTGAGCCGAAGGAGAAAGCAAGAGAACTCAGGAGCCTGTAACCCGTCCGATCCAGGCACGGTGGATCGCGCGGCACGGTTCTGAACTCGAGTGATTCCGAGAGACAAGCCCGCGTTGATCTGATCCCCGGTGCGAGCGAGGCGGAGCCATGCGGCTCCGCCTCACTCCTATTCGCAACCGATCCTCAACGTGGGCCGGTAGGCGGCGTTATCGCGCCTCAGTAGCGCGGGTTGGTCTTTCGCGGGGCATCGCCGCAATTGTCCGGCCAGTTGGCTGGCCAGTTGCCAGGCGACTTTGTGCGATCCACGAACCTTGGATCTTCCGAAGCCAGGTAGGCAAGCATGGCTACCAGGGTTGCGTTGTGCCTGAGATCATCAAACACGATCTTGTCGTACGTGTCACGGTTGGTGTGCCATGTATAGGTACCGTAGTTCCACCCCAACGCACCCAGACCGACTGATGGTGTGGCATAGCAGGCAAATACTGCGCCGTCGGTACCGCCGGGATTTCCGGTGGGCATGTCGCGGAAGCTCCACGCGACAACGTTGGCGCTCGTGCTGTCAGTGTAGAAGCTCGGGAGCTTCGCATACCAGTCCCGCATGTGCGGTCCGAGTGCAGTGAGCCCCGCGGCGGACAGTGACTGCACGCGGCCGGTGCCATTGTCCTGGTTGAACAGAGCCTGCAGCCCCTTCATCACCTCGGGATGATCCTTGGCAAATGCACGCGAGCCGTTGAGCCCCTGTTCCTCGCTCGCCCAGTGGGCAACCATGATGGTGCGCTTCGGATTGGGATACACTGCCTTGAGAATGCGCATTGCTTCCAGCATCATCAGTGTGCCGGAACCGTTGTCCGTCGCACCCGACGAGCCGTCCCAGGAGTCGAAGTGAGCAGAGAGGATCACGTACTCATCCGGCTTCTCGCTGCCACGAACCGTTGCAATGGTGTTGAATGCAGGCACCTCACCAAGCAGCTCGGCATCACCGTCAAGGCGTACCGTAGGCTTCTGCCCGTTCTCTGCAAGGCGATAGACCAGCGAGTAGTCTTCGCAGGTGAGTGTGAAGGCGGGAGCAGTCGTGTTGTAGGTTTCGAATATCTCAATGGTGCCCCATCCGCCGGAGCCAGCCTGAGCATCGGCCGCGCGCGCGGCTGCGGCAATAGCTGCCGTCGGTCCGCCGCCGCTCATGTTTCCGGGCGCTGAGGCGCCCTGTCCGCTGCCCGGACTACCTGCTCCGCCAAATCCACCGCCACCGATGTTGAATCCGCTGAGCTTGGGACGTGAACTGATCATGCCCGCCACACCGGCCTTCTCGAGCCTCATGCCCAGCGAACCGGTGCCGAGTCCCATGGTATAGCCGGTGCCACGGTAGAGCACCGAACTGTCACGCATGTTGGTTGCCCAGTCGGCCTGCATCTGGCTCACGAGGGTGTCCATCCGGGCGTGAGAGGCTGGTGTGGCGAAGCGGTACCAGTCCTCCGAACCGCGGCACGTCGGCCATGCGGGTGAAAGGAGCACAATCTTGCCCTGCGCCTGCGGCAGCCACCTCACGAACTCGGTACTGTCCCGGAACTTCGGAAGGATGATGGCTTCGGCGGTAACTGGCCTCCCCGCGGTACCCGGGCTCCAGGCGAGCATGGTACCCTCAAGCGAGCGAAGTCGTGGGGCCATGAGATCTATATGTGACAGCCCACGCCGCCAGCCTCGCCATGTACCGTATACATCGCGCTTAGCCTCAATGCCCCATTTCCTGTATTGGGCGACCACCCAGTCACTAGCCGAAGCGTAACCGGGGCTGCCGGTGAGACGGGGGCCGATCGAGTCGAGAAAGACCTGTGCAAGCGGCTCGGTCATTGAGCTGTCCATCCCCAGCGACCAGATACGCTTGATTACGGCATCGTCGCTGGGAAAGGTGAGAGGTACGGCACCAGCCGCCGGCCCACTGCTTGGTTGAGCAGCAAGAGATCGTGCGGGCGGCAGTGTCAGTGAGAGGAGCGCCGCTGTCAGTAACGCGCTCAGCAGATGGTGTTGGCGCATGGCTTGATGAGTGAGTTGATTCGGAAACGGTGTAGCCGGCCCTGCCGGCGCTGCATACAGCAATCTGGCCATGAGCGGCGCGTACGTCACTCCCCGGACTGCATCGTGCGGTTACCATGGCTTCCACAAAGGGAGGCGACAGGCACCGCTCGACACGCGTCGTGCGTTCTGCGACCTTCCAGATAACTCATTACCGACAATCGGTTGTCGGAAGGACCGTGAACATGGGAAGCAGGCATGGTGTGGCGCTCAAGCGCGCCTATGAGACGCCGTCAGTTGAGGATGGATTCCGGGTCTTGGTAGACCGCCTCTGGCCGCGTGGAGTCTCTCGCGACGAGGCCAGGATTGATCTGTGGCTCAAGGATGTCTCGCCCTCTGCGGAATTGCGTAAGTGGTTCGGGCACGATCCGGCCAGATGGAGCGAGTTTCAGCGACGATATCGCACCGAACTAGAAAACGGGACTGCGCTGGACGAACTGCGGGCGCTGGCCCGCAAACACCACGTGACGCTCGTCTATTCGGCCAGGGACGAAGAACACAACAACGCTGTCGTCCTGCAGCAGCTCATTGCGCATTCACGTTGACAATACTGCCCTGTGAACCCACTCGTACGTCGTTATCTGCGCACTGCCGTCTTCTTTCTCGCTGTCGGCCTGGGAATCGGAATATGGATGATGTATGCTCGAGAGTTCGGTGCACGGCTTCCGTCACGTATCCTCAGCGCCCACACTCACGCCTTGCTGGTCGGATTCGTCATGCTAATGATAACCGGGGTCGCTCTGTGGATGTTTCCACGCCCGCGAGAGAACGATCCGATTTACAGGCCGGCGCTGGCGGAACTGGCCTGGTGGGGGATCGTTGGCGGTACGCTGATGCGGGTTACGCTTGAACTGACGCTGACATCGAGCGCTTCCGCTTTCTGGCGTATCGTGCTGGTGGGAGCAGGTGTGTTGCAGGCGCTAAGCATTCTGCTGTTCTTCACGACCATGTGGACGCGTATACGTTCCTCGGGAGCACGGAGCGAGCGGCGCTGACAACACGGCTTACCCGTTCCGTGCCGGTTCTGTTGCGGCTGTGTTCTACTTCGCGCGACTCAACGCGAGCTTGACGGCGGCATATGCGTCCACAATACCTCCTGTACTTGATAGCGAACTGAACGGTACTCGCTCTCCGCTGTCACCTGGCCTGGCGACAAGCTGGTCGGGGAATGTCCTCACCGAGTGCAGCAGAATATCCTTTACCTCGAGTGCAGAGAGCGTAGGGAAATACGCCATCAGCAGTGCCGCAACTCCCGATACCACGGGTGCGGCCATACTGGTTCCGCTTTCACGCTTGACGCCACCGCCGGGAACAGTCGAGAGTATGTCCTCGCCTGGAGCAAACAGATCTACAGTAGTTCTGCCGTAGTTGGAAAAGTTCGTGGCAAGCATATCCGTACCCTTCCAGGAGCTCGCACCCACCTCGATCCATGTGGCTATGCGAGACCCATCTGTCTCTCTGCGATTGGGAAACGAAGGAATGGAATCATTGTCCTCTGCGTCGTTTCCTGCAGCGTGCACCAGTAGAACGCCCTTGTTCGCTGCGTATCGCATTGCGCTGTCCACGGCCTCCTTGCCGGGCGACCATGCCTTGCCGAAACTCATGTTAATGATCTGAGCCCCGTTGTCGGCAGCATAGCGAACTGCACGTGCAACATCAGCATCGCGTTCGTCACCATCCGGTACCGCACGGCCGGCCATTATTCTTACGCCGGGCGCGATACCCTGCACGGGATTACCCGCACCACGCACAGCGCCGATGATACCGGCCACATGAGTGCCGTGCTTTGCGTCGGGCCCCATCACGTCTCCTGAGCCTCCATCGCGGGCCTCGGTGTGTGGCTGGAAGAGCGTGTCCAGGCCATACCTTGCCTGTGATTCGTAGGCTTCCCGGGCCTCCGTCAGCATTTCATCGTTAATGCCGTTCTCGGCCAACTGGAGCCAGATGCTCTGGGCCTGACCCAGGCGGGAATCGGCAGGACGAAATGCCTTGACCGTCGCCTTCGTCAGAGGTGCCTCACCAATGGCTTCATCAAGCATGGTCGAGATCTGACGAAACGTCTTGTCCATGCTCTCGATTTGCATGAGGGTCCTGTTGATTTTCTGCGACTGCTTGCGATAAGCGGCCGCCACCGTATCGCACTTGGCCGCCGCCGGCCGTTCAACGCCCTTACCCGCGGGCTGACCGTTGCATGCCGCATACAGTCGCGTGACCTCGAAGGTGTCGTGATTCACCGCCTCGCCGTTGGCGGTCACAGCAAAGTTCCAGCCAAAGGTGTCATCAACAAAACCATTGCCGTCGTCGTCTGCACCGTTGCCCGCCACTTCACGCGAATTGTGCCATAAGACAGGTGTGAGGAAACGGTGCAGCGTATCCACGCCGCCGTCGATCACTGCCACCACCACCTGCCGTCCGGGCGTACGTCCGGCGAGCAGTTCGGCCAGTGCTCGCTCCGAGCCTGTACCGATTACTCCATCCACATCCGCATCAAGCCGCTGCCAGTCGGCTCGAGCGGTATCCGCTTCGGACTGGAGCGGTTCCGGAGTCACTGTCACGGGTGGTCGCACCACGGGAACCTCGGCGGGAGCCGGACGTGGCGCTGTGGATGTGGTGGTCGCGGGACGCGCACAGGCACCCAGCGATGCACTCAGCAGCAGGGTAACGGCAATGGTACGAAACATCGGGAGGGGTGTCGGCATAACGTATGGAAGGTGAGCCCTCAAGCGGACTACGAGTGGACGATAGCCACCGGACCCGTCCGCCGCTAACTTCGCAGAACCTGACCCCCTTACGGAGTGGCTTTCGATGGTTCGTCTCATGCGATCGACCGTGTTTAGCATGCTGTGGGTGTCTGCAATCGTGGTGGCGCGACCCGGAGCTGCCCAGGATGGCGATGCGGTCGC
>CAYSKN010000180.1:0-6457 GCA_964431565.1 uncultured Gemmatimonas sp. | reverse complement strand
CCCCAGGCGATCGATGTGTTCTCGCCACGGCTCGTGGAAAGCGGGCGATTGATGAACGCGAAGAATGCTCGATAGATCAACGCATAGCCATCTACCAGGAACAGGCGCGGCGCGGTGGGACGGCTGACTTCTGTCAATAGCGCCACCCGTGTGAAGTTAAGTGCAGTATGACGAGGTTACTGGATACGTTCTGCCAGCTTGCGACGGAATGCATTGTCGAGATCCGCACGCCCCTGTGAAGTGAGTCTCCATCGGCCAAAACCAGTCTGGTCGACAAAGATCAGCTGCACGCGCAATTCACGATATTCCCAGATCTGCTGACGGACACGTGCCCCCGGATTGATAAGCCCGGTATCCACGATGTTGTCGGGATCCCCAAGCGCAACAAAGGCAATGCCCCGATCCGACTGCCATCCGACCTGGGCATCATCACGGAAGCGGACGTTTGCCGTACGGATACGTCCAAAGTAATCGCGCAATCCTTCATGTTCCGGAGTCCCGGGAACGGGGTCAGTTTCGGCGAGGAAGGTGGCCCATGCTTCTGCACGCCTTGCCGGCGGCGCATCACGCAGCTCCTTCAGGCGGTCAGCCGTAGTGAAATACCGAAGATACGAGACCATCTCATCGAAAGTGGCTATTGGCAGATCTTCACCAAGGCTTACGAGCACACGCGTGCGGGCGGTGTCCGCTGAACCAGGAATCGAGACCTGCACCGCATTGAGCCCTATTCCCATTCGCGCCACCGGGAGGGTCACTACCGTGCTGCGGGTACTGTTTCGCACCGGAAGATCGAATGGCTCAGCCCATTCAACCAGGCTGTCCTGGCTCAACACCCGCACATCAATGCGTGAGGGGCCGGACGTACCGACTGCGTCAATGTAGAGAGGGACAATCGTGTCCTGGCCAAAGATGAGAGTAGACCGCGGGCGGGCGAGGATCCGCGGTAACGAGTCTGCGGTCTCGCGCGGGATCGCCTCGTAAACCAGGACGGGGGTAGCCAGTGATGCCGGGTCGAGCCGTGGCACGTCGAGCGTGACATCCTGGCTGCTGCCCCGGTTGTGTCCTTCATCCTCAACAGCCAGCGTCAGGGAATACCGCCCAGGTGCAAGCGACAAGTACCGCTGCCATATGATACTCTCGTCCACCCGGGATGTCTCGCGGAACGTAGGTACCAGCACCGACTCTGCTGCCTCTATGGTCTGGACTGTCTGCTGACCACGCCACAGCTCTACACGAGCCCTGTACCTGGCCAGGTAGTGTTCTCCCTCGCGTTCGAAGCTGAGCGCCGCCGAAGGCATCGACAACGACAGTAACACCAAGGTGGTGTCGGCCGACCATCCATGCAGGAACGACATCGTTGCAACAAATGGAAGCGCAGGGGTACCCGCAATGAGCCCCATGCTCCGATACAGGCCTTGCATCTCATCGGTTGTTGCCGGGCTCGCAAGTGAACGCCCGCCACCAGATCCGGCAGCCGAAGGATCAGCTACTGGATCCAGACCAGTCGGGCGCTGTTTGGCGCACGCAGCTGACATCAGCAATAATGAAAGCGCTACGAGAGTCGCTATGCCTTGTCGGGAGAAGTGAAATTTCCGGTGTTCCTGCATGGTGCGTTCCGGTGATGTCATCAGAAATCGGCAGTGATTCAGCTTGCTGCCATTGAGCGTCAGCGTTAGGTTCGGCGCGTGTCTATCGAGATGTTGGTCGGAACGACATTGGCCGGCTACGCCATCCACGGTAAGGTGGGCGAAGGTGGTACCTCCACCGTATTTCGCGCAGAACACCCGAAACATGGCCTTGTGGCTCTAAAGGTACTGAAGGAAAAACTACAGCACGACCAGACCGCAGTGGCACGCTTCCTCAGGGAAGCTCAGTTCGGTACACGCGTGGAACACCCGAATATCGTCCGGACCCTAGATTACGGGCAAACTGGCGCCGATCGCTACTATCTGGCAATCGAGTGGGCACCCGGGGAAATTCTCGATAAGTATGCGGACACACATGGGCCACTGTCGGCGGAAGAAGTCGCCGGTATCCTTGCCCAGGTCTGCAGCGCCGTCCAAGCTGCACATGACGTGAACATCGTGCATCGGGACCTGAAGCCGGAGAACATCATGTACGATCCGACTACCAGGACAGCGAAGCTGCTCGACTTCGGCATTGCATCCGATACCGATGCCACCCCGGATCAACGTCTGACCCGAGCCGGTTTCTTCGTCGGCACACTGATGTACGTGGCACCTGAGGCCCTGTCCGGTGAACTGGTGGGACCCGCTGCGGACCAGTACTCGCTTGCCACCATCGCCTACTTTCTGCTGTCCGGGGCGCTTCCCTACAGCGGAAAATCGCCGCGGGAACTCTTTTCACAGTTGTTGACCCAACCACCGCTCCCCCTGAGCAGGGCCCACGCCAGCCTAACGTTCCCCGCGCCTATCGAGTCTGTAGTGATGAAGGCACTCTCCAGACAACCATCCGATCGCTACCCATCAGTGCGGGCATTCTCCGATGCCTTCGCTCGAGCCGTTATGAACCAAGGCCCGGTCAGGAGCACCTCCAAGGGTCCTCCTGTCGTCGTCGACCGTGCGGTGCCTGTTCCTCTTGCCACCGCGCAGGAGCAGAGTCTGCTTGGGAAGGTTCGTGGACTGTTCCGCCGCAGGTAGCGCAAGAGCCACAACCATTCGGCATGCAAGAGATGGTCTCGCCCACACCTGCCCACGCTCCCATCATTCCACCGTATCGCATGCCTGACTCACTGCTGGCTCGACTGATCACGCTGCTTGCGGAACGATCGGCCAGACAAGGCGATTTCGTGCTCGCCTCGGGCCGGCGTTCGCCGTTGTACGTCGACTGTCGCCTCACCGCCATGAGTCCCGAAGGGCAGCTACTGATCGGCCGCGTTGGACTAGCCAACCTCAGGGCTTCCGGCTGGTCCGTCGACACGGTCGGTGGACTTACCCTGGGCGCGGACCCTATTGCGTATGCCATCGCGCACGCCAGCGCACTGGAGCATGAGCGGGGCGAAGGTGATCTCGTAAGGGCCTTCACAGTTCGCAAGGAGGCTAAGACGCACGGAACAGGTAAACTCATCGAAGGACCCTTCCGGCCAGGCGACCGGGTAGCCGTAGTTGAGGACGTGGTAACAACCGGTGGCTCGGCGCTGCGGGCGGTCGAAGCGGTTCGCCAGGCGGGTGGACAGGTCATTGGAGTTCTGGCACTGGTCGACCGCGAGGAAGGAGGGCGCGAAAGGCTCGAAGCCGAGGGTCTGGAGGTACGTGCTCTGGTGACCGCCAGTCAGCTGCTGCCTCATCTGAGAGCCTGAGGGAGGCCAAGAAACGCCAAGGGCGAGACCCGGGCTATCCCTGAGGCGTCTGGTGGGATATGCCTACTCTGTTCGCACCCGGCCATTCCATCCCCGAGCCCACCCGGTTCCGCCAGAATTCCTCGCATTCATACCCGGATATGTCGACGCGCGGGATGGCGTCAGACGTGGCCCTTGGGATGGTGCTCGATGAAGAAGAGTGCGCAAGGGACATGGCAGCCTTCAGCGCCACTAGTCGGACGCGTTTCTGGATTATCATAGCCGCCGTTGGATTCCTGATCAGCAGCCGGACACTGGGTCTCGTGGATCAGCCATTTGCGATCCTGGTGCCACTGTCGCTCTTTGCCCTGGGCCTTTCACTAGTGGTTACCGCTATCGGAAGGTCTCGTTCACTGTATAGATGGTGGCTCAAATATGTCTTCATGCTATGTGATATTGTCCTGATCAGCCTCTTGGTGGTGCTGTTCGGTCAGGCAATGCTCGTGATCGTCTATCTCATTGTTATCGTGCCGTATTCGTTTGATCGAACACCCCTTGTGGGGCACGTTGCAGCACTTGCCTCCGCCGGTGCATTTGCAGCAGCCAGCGTCGCGTACACGCATTTCAGTGTTGATAGCACCGCAATTCCGTTGTGGTCCCAGATCTTGCCTGCCATAGCGCTCCTGCTTTTCGTTGCGCAGCAGATCACACCAATGCATTCAAATATGCTGCTTCGGATTCACCGGACGCGTGAGTGTATGGTCCGCGTGGAACATGGCGATCTGACCGCCAGAATACCCACCCACCAGTTGGATGAGCTGGGTTATCTGGAGAATGGTTTCAACCGGATGGCGGACGAACTCTCGGTGCTCATCGGAGCAGTGCGTCATGGGGTTGATGACTTGGTGGCGGTAACAACGGAATTGTCGAACGCGGTACAGGCACTTGAGCGGCGTTCGCAGGGAGTCGTTGAGGGTTCTGACCAGCTGAGCGATGAATTGCGTCAGCAGCTGGAGCGGGCCGGCCTAGGTGTACGCACCGGGCAGGAGGCACGCCAGACCGCCGACATTGCCAGGCGCACCGCAGAAGCGACCGCGCGCGCTGCTCACGTCCTGGACGAGGCTGCTCTGACGAGCCGTGAAGCAATCGAGCGTGCCGCCCAGGCCTTGCTTGCTGTTCGGCATGACGTTGGAGACGCTGCCCGGCTGGTGCGTGCGCTGGAGCCAGCTTCGGATCAGGTTGGCGAGTTTGTGGAAACCGTTTCCCGTATCGCCCAGCAGACAAAGCTCCTGGCGCTGAATGCCGCCATAGAGGCCTCACGGGCTGGGGCGGAGGGTGTGGGGTTTGCTGTGGTTGCTGAGGAGATTCGTGCCCTCGCTGCCGAAAGTTCTCTGGCGGCCAAGCGTGTCGCCAGCACCGTTCAGCGGGTGCGCAACGATGTCACCGTGGCGGTCGGTGCCATGGATCATACGGTGAGCGAAGTGGAGGATGCGGGAACCATTGCTCGGGATGCCACTCGAGCGCTCGCCTCCATGGTGGATGGCATAGCGCGCGTTGCCCGGCAGAGCGATGAAGTATCGACACTTGCTATTGCACAGGCCGAACTCAGTACTGCTGCTGCTGCCGTCTTTGAAACGCTCGATGGTTCTGCACAGCGTGCTGCTATGAATGCACAACTGGCCCACGACGAAGCACTGGCTTGGCAAGCCGGAAGCGAAGCGCTTTCAAGAAACTCCGTACAGCTTGTCGGTACCACTGCGCGTATGCGCAAGGTTGCCAGTCGTCAAACCGAGTGATTCAGCCAATGCGCCTTGCGGCAGGTGCCTCGGCACTAGGGTTGAGTCCGGTACTTCGGCCCAGCCATGGGGGGGAGCAGATCAAAGGGTTCGAAGTTACTGAGCGAAGCAAGAAATGGCATGATGAGACGCGCACGGAACTCATCCAGCATTGACTCACCGTTATGACGGCGGCGAAACTCGGCGGCACCGCAGTTGAGCATGCTCTGCACATGCCTGGAGAAACTTTGAGGTGACGAGTATTCGAGCAACAGTGCCGCCTGTGTAATGGAATAGCCCGGATTCTCCAGAAGACCTGCCGCACGGACGAGGCGAGCAAGCGCCAGGTACTTCTTGGGCGCGGGTAATCCGTGCCTGAAGAACCGACTCATGAAGGTCGTGGGCATGACACCCACCTGCTGTGCCAGCTGCCGCACCGTGGTCAGGGAAGCCGGCACACTAAAGAGAGCCTCGAAGAACGCCAGGCACGAAGGACGAACATCGGCAAGCTCCAGACGGATGCGCCGAATCGCGATATCTTCGATACTCCCCGGGCTCTCATGGGCGACAAATTGCCTAAGGTCGCGCCAGCCTGCCGGATCACGGGCATCTACCAGCTTTCTTACCCCATTTTGTCCGAGCGAGAGCAGCGCATGAGTTGTCCGTGCTTCGCTGGCGGTCAGTAAAGCCACCGCAGGGACCCGCGGAAATTCGCGCACGAGGCGAGCCACCTGTGGTGCATGTTGTTGTCGATACAGTGACACCGATACGAGGATGGCCGACACTGACTTTGACTGCAGATCGGTCAGGACCTGTTCGAGATCCTCCCGGTGCACGGTCGTGTAGCAGCCGTGTCCGGCAGCGTCCACACGAGCGCGCTCTACCGGCGTGAGGAACGTCAGCACGGCTTTGGGGGCTGACCCACCGAGGTTGCTGCCCATGATACCCTTGATCTCCGATGGCCACGAGCATTGAGGTGTTGGATACGCAGCGCGTCATCCTGGACACGCCGCGATGGGATGCGAACGCTCGTGAGGCTACGAATCACTGTCATTCTCACGTCAGTTACTTGCGTACCTGTGAGTCCGTCCCCGGACGCCCTCTGCCAGCCATGAAGTGCTCCCGCGTCAACCGTGGAGAGCAAGAGCAGGCAGTTGCGCGCCGCTCAGCTGATCGGTCTATATTCTTACAGCAGCGGATATCACCGGCTGGATGGTCGCGAAATGCAGGCGGGCGGCATGAGGATCACGCCTGCGTTCCGAGGAAAGTCCGGGCTCCGGAGGGCAGATCGCCAGGTAACGCCTGGGCGCTTGTTGCGTAAGCAGCGAGCGACGGAAAGTGCAACAGAAAGCAAACCGCCACCCCGAACAGGATGGTAAGGGTG
>CAYSKN010000179.1:0-6462 GCA_964431565.1 uncultured Gemmatimonas sp. | reverse complement strand
CTCCATTCGTGAGCTCAGGAGAGCTTTCAGACGCTCGTGAACCGATTCGGCAGCCCCTGCCAGCAGAGGGTGACCTGCCGGATAGATAGCACGCTTCTGCACGGCCAACGCGATGCCGTGCAACAGATCCTGCATTCCCGGCGGCAGAACTTCACCTTGTGGCGAGGTAACGACGAAGGTTTCCAGAGGCATAGGGCAGAGATATGACGCCCACTTCTGCAATCTTTCATGGACGATCGTCCCCGGTACCCGTTACAATCATGTTCACACCCGTCACTTTGCCGGACCGTCCGGGCAGAGCGTGAAAAAACCGGCTCTGGACCATCAACAGAGAGTTTGGGCCGTTTTCGGTTGACACCGGGCCGGGGTTGGAGTTGAATCCCCGATCGACCCGCGTTGTTTCAACCGATACCGGAATCGACAGCAGAACGGACGGCACAAGCCATCGACCCGGTTATCGAGCCCATTCCAGAGGAAGTGATGCGACGGTATCTTCGAGCCTCAATTGTGGCAATTGGCCTATCTGCACCGTGTCTGCTCGGCGCTCAGGAAACACCTACGCAGCGAGCCGCTGCACCGGGTGTGATCAGAAAGCTCGACGAGCTGCAGAAGTCCCTCGGCCTGCCGACGCTGGTAACCAGGCTTACCGGCCCCAATGCCCAGCGCGATCAGGTGGTAGCGCGTGCCAGAGAACTCATGGAGACCGAGCTCCTGGCGATGGGTGACGATATCACCAAACATCCGGAGATCGGCTTCGAAGAAACCCGATCCGTTAAGGTGCTCACCGATTATCTCGAGAAGCACGATTTCGAGGTGAAGGTCGGCGTTGCGGGGTTGTCCACTGCGTTTGTGGCCCGTTACAGAAAGAGCACGCCGGGCCCTAACCTGGGCGTCATTCTCGAGTACGATGCCTTGCGCGGCACACAGGGTGCGTTTCATGGTGACCAGCACAGCACACAGGGGCCAATCGGTATCGCTGCTGCAGTGGCGATGGCCGAGTTCCTGAGCAGATCAGGCACTGCCGGTTCGGTGTCCGTCTATGGCGCACCCGGGGAGGAAATCATGCCGCCGAATGCGAAGACCGAGATGTTCAAGGCTGGCGTGTTTGAAGGGGCCGACATTCTGGTCAAGAGCCACGCATCAAGCAACACAAGCAGGCCGGCAGCAGGGTTCGGGACGTGCTGCATGAACATTAATGGAGTCAAGTTTACCTTCATTGGTGCACCCTCACATCAGCAGTCAGCATGGAACGGCCGCAATGCCCTGACAGCGGTAAGGCAGTTGTTCGGCAATATTGATGACATGCGCAGCAACATGCGTCCTGAAACACGTATACAGGGCGTGATCACCGAAGGCGGTGCCGCACCCAACGTGGTTCCCGACAAGGCCGTGGCGGACTTCTATGTACGCTATCCGGACGAGGTGTATCTGGCCCAGATTCAGGACATTGTGGTCAACGCTGCCAACGCTGCTGCACTTGCAACCGGCACCAAGGTAAAGATCGATCACTATGGCGAAGCACGTGACGGCATCAGTGTTGGCTCACTGAACGAGGTTGCATTCGCCTACATGAAGAAGTACGGTGGACAGGACGTCGATCCCGAGCCAGGAAAGCCAATGGGATACGAAGAGACCGGCAGTGTGTCGAGTGCGATCCCTGGATTCAGCTTCAAGGCCAAGAGCTCTAATGCACCGGCGCACACCTACGAAATGGAAGCTGATGCGCTGACTTCAGTAGGCCACGACGGATTTGTTGTCGACGCACAGGCCATGACTGCACTCCTGTTCGACTTTGCCACCCATGCCGACTTCCGCACTACGGTAAAACGCGAGTTCCAGACGATACAGGGCCTCAAGGCCGAGTATCTCGATGCACTCCGAAAGACGTATGTGCTGCCGAAGGTACCCGACCCGCGCCAGTGAAACCAAGCGACGAGCAGGCGGCATTGGCGTGATCAATGCACCCGACGCATCTCGCGCGCGCTATCATCGTTGTACTCCTTCAGGGAACTGCGCCTTGTCTGGCTCCGCGTTGAGCATGGGCAGGGCGAGGCGCAGTATCCGATTGCGTCTGCCTGTGGTATCCGTCGGTTCAACAGGATAGGACACAACGGCTTCCAGCCACGCGTATATGTTGTTCCTGAAATACACTTCGGCGCGGTGCTCCGGCACAGCGGCATCCATTGAGGGGAAACGCTCCCTGAAGTCGACAGTTGCTGCTTCCAGCAGGCATTGTTCCACGAATGCCAGGTCGCTTGTGTAGGCAATCTGGAGTGCTGTCTCATTCCAGATGAATGGTACTTGGGGGCCGGAATAGTTTATCACCTTGTCGCGCAGGATGATGCTGTTCGGGAAATGGATGATCCGGCCGCTTCGCCGATCGTTGGCGAGGTAATCGCCGCTGACCTCCAGCATGATGGTATCCAGGTAACCGATCTCGATCACATCGCCGCGATGCTCGTTGATGTGAATGCGGTGCCCCACCTGGTATGGTCTGCGGAACACGATGTACAACCAGGCAATGAACGACGATATCGGCGCCTGCAGGGCAAACCCCAGCACCAGCGAAACGAGGCCAATGCTGACAAGTGACGCGTACGGTTTCTGGAAGATGAACGTTGCCATCACGACCAGCAGAGCGGCCACCGTCAGGAGTCGTGTGATCCGCAGCAGGTTGTAACGGTCGCCTTCAGTGGGTGCCCTCTTGATGATGTACCGCCTGGTGATGCTTTCGATCAGCAGGATGAGCGCCACCTGGAAGAGGCTCATGGTGAGATCCCCCAGAATGAACGGAAACGGAGCCCATCGATCAAGCAATCCCAGTTTCAGGCCATGATGTAGCGTCAGCAGAGCGACTGCTGCTACGGCAAGAAAGGAAATCCGATCCACAGTTCTGTTGCTCATCGTCCTGACCGTACGTTGCACCAATGTTCTTCACACCATCGTTTCAACAACGCGAAGAGGTCATGTCCGAGATTCTGCCGGATTCCAGCCACGTCGGCATCCCGATCGGCCTGCCTTACGACAGTCCCCTGCCCTCGTCGCATAATGCCATCAAGTGCCCGGTTCCGACATACCATCTGCCGTTCTGCTGCACGAGCTGCGGACAACACCCGGCATGAGAGGCAACTGAGGCCGCATCGAGCCGTAGGACCGTGTGCACCCGCAGTTGGTACCGTAGCCTCGTCGTTCATGCTGCATCCTGACACCACCCACCACACCCGGCCGCCATCCGGATTGATCCCCCACCGAGTGGTCAGCGAGCCCCCCCCCCCCCGCCGGGGGCCGGGGGCGGGGGGTGGGGGGGGGCCGGGTGGGCCGGCACCTCCACCGTGCTTCGAGGCTTGTCAGCCGCCTGCCTGCCGGCTGCCCCGGAAATGCCCCGCGTGCGGCGACAACTGGTGTGAACAGGCAATTCTATGAACCGCCATAGTCACTGATGAATATGCCCGCATTGGTGACGAGGCTCGCCGGCGATCCCGACCGACATGCATGATTCCGAGGCCTGGATGAGACGCTCGCCAGTGGTGAGCACCCCATCTTTCCATTACCTCGTGCGGATAGCCGGTCGATATACAGCGCGCGATCGATCTTGGCTAATGTCTGGAGGGGCAGGATCGTCTTGCCCACTGGGCCAGATGCCAGACGGGTGAATCCACCTGTGCAGCCAGCGACGAGTGTACATCGAGTTTCGGTCCGCGTCCCCACTTCTCGCCGGTAACAATCAGTTCGAGCTCGACCACGCCCCGGGCTCCGGGACTCACTTCCACCGAGCCATCGGGCGACTGTCGACCGGACGGGATTATGGTCCCGACACGCTTGCGCAGTGCCGCCTCGACCCCGGGATTGAAGACAATCTCACGGGAATCGGGCGATCCGATCTCCTCCTCGCCTTCGGCCACGAGAACCAGGTTCACGGGAGGTTTTCTGCCTGCGCTCCCATAGGCGCTGACTGCAGCGAGGAGAAACTGATGAAAGCACCTACGATTTCTCTGCGGGCGTGAAGGAACCCGTGGGCGAAATGCCTGAAGCGTTCGGTGACGATCCGGCTCGATGTGTACGACGAACCCGGATACGTAGCGCCTGACGATGGGCTGGCTGCACTGTTTGAGATGATCCGCGCGCTCTCGAAGGTTCCAGATGATCGTTTCCGGAACCGACACGCCAGCTAACCCTCGCTTGCCGCAGGGGAGGGGGCAGCTGCCTTGGCCACCGCAGGGCGGTACGTTAGATGGTCGCCGGCTGGCAACCCGGACACGCAAGGAAGAGCTGTCGTGTAGTGACGAGCAACGGCGCCCACCACGAGGAATCGCAGAAGCAGCGCATGCCTATCAAGAAATCCGACCTCTATTCCTCCCTCTGGGCCTCGTGCGATGAACTGCGCGGCGGCATGGATGCCAGCCAGTACAAGGACTACGTCCTGTTCATGCTGTTCATCAAGTACATCAGCGATAAATACGGCGCGAGCCGCGACTTCGCCCCGCCGGTCACGATCCCCAGGGGCGCGAGCTTCTCCGACATGGTCGCGCTCAAGGGCAAGAGCGACATCGGCGACAGGATCAACACCCAGGTCATCCAGCCGCTGATCGAGGCCAACGCGCGCCTGGCCCGCAGCGACTTCCCCGACTTCAACGACCCGAACAAGCTCGGCGAAGGCCAGGCGATGGTCGAGCGGCTGAGCAACCTGATCGGCATCTTCCAGAAGCCCGAGCTCGACTTCTCGGGCAACCGCGCCGAGCACGACGACATCCTCGGCGACGCCTACGAGTACCTGATGCGGCACTTCGCCACCGAGAGCGGCAAGAGCAAGGGGCAGTTCTACACGCCTGCCGAGGTGAGCCGCGTCATCGCGCAGGTGATCGGCATCTCGCCCGAGAATACCAGGGCGGCCACCACCGCCTACGACCCCACCTGTGGTTCGGGCTCGCTGCTGCTGAAAGTGGCGGCGCAGGCCGGCAGGCAGATCACGCTCGAAGGCCAGGAGAAGGACGTGACCACGGCGGGCCTTGCCCGCATGAACATGATCCTGCACGACTTCCCTACCGCCAACATTCTTTCGGGCAACACGCTGGCCGCGCCCAAGTTCAAGGACGGCGAACGCCTGCGCACCTACGACTACGTGGTCGCCAATCCGCCATTCTCCGACAAGACCTGGAGCACCGGCCTTAGCTTGGGCGAGAGCGGCAAGGGCGACCCGTTCGAGCGCTTCACTTGGGGCGTGCCGCCGGCCAAGCAGGGCGACTACGCCTACCTGCTGCACATCATTCGTTCGATGAAGAGCAGCGGCAAGGCAGCCTGCATCCTGCCGCACGGCGTGCTGTTTCGCGGCAACGCCGAAGCCGTGATCCGCCGCGAGCTGGTACGCTCCGGCATCTTGAAGGGCATCATCGGCCTGCCGGCCAACCTCTTCTACGGCACCGGCATCCCCGCTTGCATCCTCGTGCTCGACAAGGAGAACGCCGCCGCCCGCAAGGGCGTGTTCCTGATCGACGCCAGCAAGGGCTTCATCAAGGACGGCAACAAGAACCGCCTGCGCGAGCAGGACATCCACCGCATCGTCGACACCTTCACGCGCCAGGTGGACGTGCCGCGCTATGCGCGCAGGGTGCCGTTCGATGAAATCGCCGACGCGAAGAACGACTACAACCTCAACCTGCCGCGCTACATCGACAGCAGCGAGCGCGAAGACCTGCAGGACATCGAGGGGCACCTGCGCGGCGGCATTCCCGAGCGCGACCTCGATGCGCTGGCGGACTACTGGCGCGTGCTCCCCGGCGTGCGCGCCGCGTTGTTCGAGCCATTCGACGCAACTGAGCGCCCTGGTTATGCGCGCCTCAAGCTGCCGCTGCCCGAGGTGCGGCCGGCCATCCTCGGGCACGCCGAGTTCGCCGCCTTCAACCATGCGGTGACCCAGCGTTTCGCCGGCTGGCGCGCGGCGGCGACGAAGCAGCTCACCGCCTTCGACAAGGACGGCCACCCCAAGGCGCTGATCGCGGCGCTGTCCGAGGAGCTGCTCGCCGCTTTCAAGGATGCGCCGCTGCTCGACGCCTACGACGTCTACCAGCACCTGATGGACTACTGGGCCGAGACCATGCAGGACGACGCCTATCTCATCGCGGCCGACGACTGGGTGGCGAAGACAACCCGCATCCTCGAGACCGACAAGAAGGGCAGGACGAAGGACAGGGGCTGGACCTGCGAACTGATCCCGAAGCCCTTCATCGTGGCGCGCTGGTTCGCCAAGGAGCAGGCAGCGCTCGATGCTGCGCACGCCGAACTCGAAGCCGCCACCGCGAGCCTCGCCGAGCTGGAGGAGGAACACGGCGGCGAGGAAGGCGTGCTCGGCGCACTCGACAAGATCGCCAAGGCTGAGGTCAATGCCCGGCTCAAGGAGATCAAGGGCCTCATTGCGAAGGATGATGACGTCAAGGCCGAGGCAGCCGTGCTCAAGCGCTGGCTGGA
>CAYSKN010000178.1:0-6553 GCA_964431565.1 uncultured Gemmatimonas sp. | reverse complement strand
CACCTTTCATACGCGCAATATTCTCGTAGAACTTGCGAGCTTCCTCGGAGCCCATCATTTCAGGCATGCTCTTGCCGCGCCCGCGGCCACCGGCATAGCGCTGACTGGCGTCTGCCTGGCTCTTGAGGTCGGTCTCGTTGATGTCCGAGCGCAGACTCGTGGCATCCTCGTCCTCGAGCTCTTCGAGGACCTTGATTCGCCACGGCTCTGCTTGTCGCGCTTCGACCCAGTCGAGAATCCAGAGCTCATCACTTTCGGCCAGACTCGCGCCGGGCTTGCCCACCAACGCACGCACGATCTTGCGCTCGTACGTGTCGAGGTCACGCACCTCCAGCGTCAACGCCTGGCCTGCCTCGATTTCAGTGTCCTTGTCGGCCACATATCCGATGTAGACCTCGTACGGCATGGGTCAGGTTTCCTTGTCTTTGTCTTTTCGATAGCGGGATTTCTTGAACTGCTCAGCTGCCTTCAATCCCTGTTCGATGTCCAGGCTTTGGGCGAGCGTATGGTCGGTCGCGAGCGCTGCGTCATCCAGGTGCTCGAGAACCGCCATATACCAGGACTCATCGATCCTCACCCCAAGCCGTCCATAGCAGTTGAGCTGCGCAATCTCATTGCCCTTCAACCCGTCCTTGTTGCGGGAAACAATCCCGCGCACGGCGCCTTGCTCCATGGTCGCCGCGTTACGGACGTGGATCGTGACTTCCGCACCCTCGGTCAGCAGCGTATACGGTGCTACGGGTGTCTCGAAGAAATCAAATTCATGCGTGACATCAGCCATTTGCAGCACTCCCTGCAGCCGCTTTCTGCCGCAGCCGTTCGATACTCTTCTCGAGGTTATCCGCAATGAGGCTGAACGCCTGCGCCGCCTCGGATTGCGGTGCACTTGCGGACAAAGGCACGCCTTCGTCGCTGCCGGCCGCGACCGACTTGTGCAGCGGCACGCGACCCAGGAAAGGCACACCGAGCTCCTCGGCAAGCTCTTCGCCGGCGCCGGAGCGCAGTACGGCCGAAACGTCTCCGCAGCTCGGGCACACATAGCCGCTCATGTTCTCGACGACGCCGAGCACAGGCACTCCGCCATCGCGGCACAGCGTCGCCGCTCGCCGCGCAGTGGCCTGGGCCACCTTGGAGGCCATCGTGACAATCACAGCGCCCGTCATGTCCCGTATGTACTGCATGACCGAGATAGTCTCGACTCCGGTACCTGCCGGCAGGTCGACAATCAGGTAATCCAGGTCACCATAGGCGACGTTGGCGCAGAATTCCTCCGTGGCCGAGCGCCGCATGTCGGCAAACCAGGTAACGACCTCGGCGTCCTCGAGCAGGAACCCCACCGACATGACCGAGACGCCAAGCTTGCTCTTGACCGGAATGATTCCGTCGCGCCCGGCCATCAATGGGGCATCAAGCACGCCCATCATGCGCGGAACTGACGGACTGTCGAAGTCCGAATCCAGAATACAGACCTGCTTGCCGCGCATCTGCAACTGAACCGAGAGATTGGTTGACGTCGTGGTCTTTCCGACACCGCCCTTGCCGCTCAGCACACAGATCTTATTCTTGATGCCAGCCATCTTGCGCGTCGCAATATCCATGCGCCCGCGGTCGGCCAGGTCGATCTTCTCCGGCAAGGTGCAACCGAAGTAGCGCTCGCACGACTCACATACGAAATCGCATGTGTTGTCGACGTTCATCTTGACGATCTCAAACAACTCGCCTGGCTGCGTACTCATTTGCTCCAAAGCCTCCTAGAACCCGTATACGATACTTCGCTGCAAGAATCAGGCGCTTGTTACGCCCATCGTCTTCAGCAAACCACTGACCCTGCTCTGCACGTCCGCTGGAACCGCATCTTCGAACGACACCCTTTGCGGGGCGCTGCGATTGGCAATCTGCTCGACCGGCGTCGTCGCATCCCAGGTCAGGGACGCGCCCCGCGCGTGCATCTTGTCATGCAGGTCTGAGAACGGAATCAGCGGATGCCCGGGCGAAAGATTCATGATCTGGATGCTGCTGATGGGGTGCGCTTTCGTAAATGCCGCGTGCATGAATTCCGTCATATTGGTCGCATCAACGGCTTCATCCGTCACCATGATGTACTGGAAATTCACGCCACCCTTCGAGGCACGCACAACGCTCGTGACGGCGTCGGCAATGCCAGCGTGGCCCTTCTCGACGACTATCAGCAGCAATGAAAACTTGAGACCAGGCGGAGCAAGCACCGCCCGCACCGGCAAACCGGCCTTGCGCAGATCCCTGTCGACACCGGCTGTCGCGGCGAATACGCCGAACAGAATTTCACACTCGTCCAGTTCCACGCCTGGGCAACTGATCGGCATGATCGGATTATTGCGATGAGTAATGCAGTCCACGCGAAACACCGGTCGTGGCATGCGCGGGCTGGCGCGATAGCCGGTCGCCTCGCCAAACGGACCTTCGTCCCATCGCTCGTAGGGCCGGACGTGACCCTCAATGACGATTTCCGCAGTGGCCGGGACCAGCAGGTCATTCGTCTCGCACTTGACGAGCGACAGCGGGGCGCGCCGCAGCCCGCCGGCGATCTCGGCCTCGCTCACACCGGCCGGGACGTTCATTGAACCTATCATCGCAGCGGATGGGCAGCCGCCGAAGAAAATCGTAAACGGCATGGCATTGCCGCGCGCCTCATAGCGCTGGTAATAGATCATGCCCACATGCTGGAACGGATTGACAATCCCACCAAGAATGCTCTTGCGGTGGATCATATGGCGGTATACGCCCCAATTGACCCAGGCGCTGTCCGGATCCTTGCACGCCGTAACCCCGAAGGTGTCAAGGTAGCGGCCACCATCACCCTCGTGCAGATACGGAGCAGGAAAATTGAACAGGTTGATGTCGGCGCCCTTGATGATGTTCTCTTTGCAGGGCCCGCTCGCAACCTGCAGAGGCCTGATGGGATTCGCCATCCGGACGATGAACTCATTCATCAGCGTCTTGAATCCCACATCGGGATCCAGACCCAGCGCGATGGCGACGCGGGAGAAATCATTGCGCCAGCCCTTGCTGATCGGGGACGCCAGCACGCTGAAACCTTCTCTGGTTCCGCGCAGCTTCTTCATGAAAGCCATCGGCGCACCAATTTCTGTAATCCGGCGCGCGATAGCACCCGCCTCGAGATTCCAGTCGACCTCGCGCTCAATGGTGACCATCTCGCCCGCTTTGTCGCAGGCTTCCATGAACTCACGAAGATCGTGATAGGGAAATGACATGCTCGTGGCTCCTTAAACTAGAGTCTGTGTCCGGAAGAGTTCAGGTAATGCCCGCCGGGCGGTCCGATTCCTTGGGAAAGCCAAGATCGGTCGACCACGACGCAAGCACGCGCTCCTGAAGCTCCTTCGGATAACACTGGTCGAACGCAACGCGGGGCGGAACGGCAATACTGCGGTCCCAGTCAAGCGGCCACGTGCAATCGAGGATCATCGACGCACCACGCCCAAGCTTGCGACCCGCGGCGTCCAGATAGGGAGCCTGGTGTGATGCACGGCTGTTCTGGATTTGCCAGGTGTCACGTCCAGGCTTGCACTTCGTCACCATCGCGTGAAACAGCGAAACCGGATTGGTGATGTCAATGTCGTCGTCGCAGACGAGAATATACGGCACATCCCTGGTGGCTTCCGTGGTGCGAATGATGCCCGAGATCGCCTGCGAGTACGCCGTGTACGGAACTTTCGTACTCACTGCCACCATGCACCCCGCCAGCCAGGGCGGCGTGAAAACGTCCCGAACCGGCGTGCCGCGCTGCAGGAATTCCTGCTTCAGTTGCATGTCGCTGTCGAGGCTGCGCGCAACCTGAATCTCGGTAACCGGCACGCCCCAGCTTGCAAAGGGCAGCACAGGATTATTGCGATACGTGATCGCGCTGACTTCCCAGACCCGGGCAGTCGTCTCGTCCTGCAGCGTATAGCCGAGGGCATTGGGGAATACATGCGGCGTCGCAGTTCGCGACGGGTGCACGACGCCTTCAATGACCATCTCGGCGGTCGCGGGCACCAGTATCGCCGATGTCTGGCACTTGACCAGCTGTAACGGCGCGCGCTGCAGGCTGCCGGCAAGATCGGCCGGTGCGCCGCCGTCACGGCTGCGGCGGAAGGCCGCAGTCAGCTGAACGACGGGCGGTCCGCCCAGCACGATCGCAAACGGCATCGGCGTACCGGCCGCCTGATGCTTCAGGTATGCGCGCCCGACAGCACTGTCTTCGGCAATCGGCGCAGTGAGCTCGCGGGCACCGGCCACCAGATGCGGTATGACATCCCAGACAACCAGGCCATTGCTGCCAGGCTCCTGCACAAGAGTCGCGCTCCAGGACGTGAGACACTGACCGCTGTCGCCACTGTGTATCCACGGGGCATTGATCTTTCCAAGATCGATCGCCGCATCGCGCAGAATGTTTTCCTGACAAGGCCCCTTTCGTACCTGCATCGGCTTGATCGGGGCATCCAGTCGCCTGACCACCTCGTCAAGCAACTGGGGATGTCGTACCTGCGGATCAACTTCGAGCGCTATGGCCGCCTTGGCCCACAGGTTGTGCGAACCACGATTCATCGTCCCACAGACCATGCTCGCGCCCGGCAGCCCGTTCGCCAGCTTCGTGAACTTTACGGCCGGCCCGCCCTTCTCGGCCACACGCTGCGCCACGGCGCCCATCTCGAGCCGCGGATCAATCGCTTCGTCGCAATTATGCAGTTCGCCCGCGTCCTCAAGCGCCTTGAGAAAGTCTCTCAAATCATGGTGTGCCATGTTGTTCCTCTAGTCTCCCTCAGGTGTCTGTCAAGCATCAGCGTCATCCCAGTTCGTTCGACCGCTCATCCATCCGGAGCGTTCTTTCGAAAACTCGACTGCGGTGTTATCGCAACGGCCTCGACATCAAGCTCTTCCAGGATCCTGATCGTCCATTCGCTTGACGATATGTTCTCGGCCAGATTCTTCAGAATCAGCTGCGTACCGCCTTCAACCGGCCGCCCGGGCGGACCCACAACAGCCTTGACCACAAGGCGCTCAAATGTGGCGGTATCGCGAACCTCCACAGTGATCGGCTCACCTTGGTCAATCGCTGACCTCTGCGATTCCACGTATTCCTCGAGAATCTCATAAGTCGGCATGAGCTTTTCTCCTGGAAATCAAGAGCATCCATCTCGAAATTGAACGCTCTAACATAGTTAACGATGTCTGAATTTGTGCGAAGGTACTCGCACTGCCCGGTGAGTGTCAAATTATTCCGCCCAACGCTGCTGCGCACCGTTCAATGCCTTGCTGTGGGCCGCCTTGGTTCACACCCTGAAACAGGTATAGTGCGCGACGGAACACCCTCGCAATCGCACCGCACAGCCGCTGTCGCAGATCGCCCCGCAGGCTAGAGCTTAAGAACACCATCAATGGATCCATCGTCAGACCAGCGTCACCTGCTCGTTGGAATATCCGGCGCAAGCGGCACGATATATGGCATTCGCCTGCTGGAAATGCTTCAGGCCGTCAAGGGTATCCAGACTCACCTGGTCATGACCGCAACGGCCAAGCTCAACGTCAGGCTGGAAACAAACCGGTCCGTAAAGGACGTTGAAGCCCTCGCCAGCCACGTGCACGACGTCAAGGATCTTGCCGCGAGTATCTCCAGCGGTTCGTTTCGGACCGATGGAATGATAGTGGCGCCCTGTTCGATCAGAACGTTGTCGGGAATCGTAAACTCAAACTCCGACAACCTCCTGACACGGGCCGCCGATGTCATATTGAAAGAGCGCCGAAGACTCGTGCTGATGGTCAGGGAAACACCACTGCACGCCGGGCACTGCAAGCTGCTGCTCGACGCAACCACCATGGGCGCCGTCATCGCTCCTCCAGTTCCAGCCTTCTATATCCGCCCCTCAACCCTCGAGGAGGTGGTGGATCACAGCGTCGGCAGAGTCCTGGACCTCTTCAACATCGACGTGCGTTCCATCAGACGATGGCAGGGCCCGCCGCCGAAGGCTCGGCATGGCTAGCGTGGCGACCTTGACCTGAGCTAGCTCTTGAGAACCCGTCGTGAGCGCGAACCCGGGCTTGAACCTCGCGCCCTGCTCAACGGCGGCCCGGTTTCACGGCGCTTATGATCGTCCATGGAAACCGCCACTCGGTAGTGCTCATCGGGTCGACGCCTGGCGCTTCACTGAATGGCTGAATTTTCACGTGTTCAAAGCCCGTTTCCTGCAGCATTTTCGGGAGATCGAGCTCCGCCAATGGCTGCATGTAGGGTTCATTGTTGCGCCTGCCATGCCCATAGTGCAGGAAGCGCCCGAACACATCCGGAAACTGGTAGAAATCGAGATGGACCATGCGGCCACCCGGCTTGAGCACCCGGTACGCTTCGCTGAAGACGCTGCCCAACGCCGCAACCGGCGTCTCGTGCAGGAACATCGTTGAAGTCACCAGATCGAAAGTCGAATCCGGATAGCCTGTCTTTGCGGCATCACGCTGCCTGAACCGGACATTCTTCGCGCCCGAATCGTGCGCTATTCGCGCTGCCAGGCGCAGGCACGGT
>CAYSKN010000177.1:0-6653 GCA_964431565.1 uncultured Gemmatimonas sp. | reverse complement strand
GATGATCGGATGTCGTTTGAGTTGCTGACACACTGCGTGCAGGATAAAAGGCAGATACGTGAGCTTCTGCCCTGACTGCGCTTCGAAATCCCGGCGGGCAGCCGCACGAACGCGTGCCACACGTGTAAGATCGATTTCCCAGAACGTGGTCACATGCGCAGCAACGCGACGCGCCATTGCCATGTGGTCCGAAGTCAGCCTGCGAATCTTGGACATCGGCTCAATCGTGTCGCCGGCCCACGGAGTGGCCGTGGGACCATGCGTATCCAAGTGGGGGGAGTGCCCCGCTGCGGAGGGTGCTGTGACAGGGGATGCGGGCCGTGAAGCAGCTGACACCGGATGCGAGGAAAGCCAGGCCTCGAGATCTTTTCGTGTCACACGACCGGCGATCCCACTCCCGGGCACCATCGAAAGTTCCACCCCCTTCTCCGTGGCCATTTTCCGGACCAGTGGCGACGATCTCGAACGCACACGTTCATCGAACGACACTGCGCCGCCCCGGGCGGCCCCTTCCGCAGTGGCCTGCTGCACCACAGGTGCCCCGGCCAATGGCGACAAGGGCGCTGCATTGACAGGAGACGCTGCAGCAGGAGCGTCGACCGGAGCAGCAGATGCAGCAGCCACGGCTGTGGCCGCATCGGTCTCAAGACGGGCCACTGTGGTGTTCACTTCGACGGTCTGCCCTTCGCCAACGAGAATTTCGACAAGGACTCCAGCTTGGGGAGAGGGGATCTCCGCATCAACCTTGTCAGTTGAGATCTCGAAGATGGCCTCGTCGCGCTTCACACTGTCACCAATCTTCTTGAGCCAGCGCGATACCGTCCCTTCTGCGATGGACTCACCCATCTGCGGCATGATCACGTCCACTCGAGCCACTGGTATTATCCTCGATCAGTTGAAGCTGCGTTGGTAGTTGAGTTGGGAGCCGTACCCGAGGCCGCCGCCGAAGTGGCGTCCGCAATACGATCCGCGCGCCACAGACGCCAGAACGCGAGCGTCGGCAACGAGACAGCGCCGATCACCGCGCCCCAGCCTGCAAATACCCACCATTCACAGGCCGGCAGTCCGGCCGCCGGAGTGCAGCGATTAAAGAACCCCATGAGCTTGCCAATGCCCACCCCGGTCATTGCACCGCTGGCTGCACCGATAAAGAGCGTGAAGCAGCCCACGCCAATGTTTCGCCCTGTACGGTCGTCCTCCGACAAGGGGCTGGAGGCGGCCTTCAATAGCCCGCCTCAATCAGATGCCGGGGATCGGCTGTACGATGGAGAACGTTGAAGTACTTTTTCACGTTCTTGTCGATACGGCTTTCCCCAACCTGATCCGTGTGCACCTCCACGAACGTGTAGTGACCGCCCTCCATTCTCACCGAAAGCGTCATCGTACCCAGAACGCCTGAATACGTGCGGGAACGCGAATCGGCACCGTCACGAGCAAGTCCAACGGCAGCGAAATGTCCATCCGCTATGGTCAGCACTTCATCCGGCCACAACGATGTCCGATGAAAATGACGCATTCGACTGACTCCTTCAGTGTTGCTGTGGCTTGGTTGTATCAGGGGGCACCTCAGGCGTCGGTGTCGTCGCTCCCTCAGGCAGGCGAACGGTTTCGGGCGTAGTGAAATCTGCCGGCTCGTCAGCGGTGAGAATATCCTGGGTCCAGTCCTGTGTCTTCTGCAATACCTGGGTCGAATCCCGTCGGAACTGGATCGCCATGGCCCACATTCCGGCAGTCACAAACATCAGGTGGCTGCGATAGGTACCGAGCTCCTCGGTCTCTTCCAGCCCATTTGAGACGGTCTTGCGATCCTGATTGGTACCGAAGATCCGCCCCTGACCGCCCTGAATCGGCAGTCCGGTCTTGGCGTCGTGTACCGTAACCATCCAGTAGATGGTATCCAGCGCGCGCGTTGGCCGGGTTTCAGGAGAAACGCGGATGACAAAATCGTCGGTACCCAGCCGGAGTTCGTTGCGCCGCGATTCCACCGGACCGCAGCCGACCAGAAGAAGGCCGCCCACAGCAGCAGCTGCGGCGCGATGAAGGTGACGCGCACGCCCGAGAGTCATGAGTAGTATTCCAGCCCGAGATGAGTGATCTGCTCCTCACCCATGAGGTGACGAAGCGTGTTCTTCAGCTTTGTCTGTTGGATGAAGAGGTCGTGCTCCGGATCCAGCCCCGCAGCGACCTGCGGTGACTTGTAATAGAAACTCAACCACTCCTGAATACCCTTCATTCCGGCACGCTGCGCAAAATCGCTGAACAGTGCCAGGTCGAGCACTAGGGGCGCTGCAAGGATTGAATCCCGGCAGAGGAAGTTGACCTTGATCTGCATCGGATAGCCAAGCCATCCCTTGATGTCGATATTGTCCCAGCCTTCCTTGTTGTCGCCGCGCGGTGGGTAGTAGTTGATGCGGACGACGTGCGAAAAGTCCTTGTAGAGCTCCGGATACAAGTCCGGCTGGAGGATGGTGTGCAACACCGACAGTTTGGATTCCTCCTTGGCCTTGAATGAAGCGGGATCGTCCAGAACCTCACCGTCCCTGTTGCCAAGAATATTGGTGGAGTACCACCCTTCAAGACCGAGCATGCGCGCCTTCATTCCTGGCGCAATGACGGTTTTCAGCCAGGTTTGACCGGTCTTGAAATCCTTGCCGGAAATCGGGATACCGCGCTGGTTGGCGAGTCCTACCAGGGCCGGGAAGTCGGCCGAGAGATTGGGCGCACCGTTGCAGTATGCTATCCCCTCCATGATGGCCGCATAGGCATAAAGCATCGAGGGTGCAATGGCATCGTCATTCTCGTCCATGGCCCTTTCGAAGGCTTCCAGCGTCTGATGCTGCATGCCGGCCTTGATATATGTCTCCGTCGAGCCACACCACACCATGACGCCACGTGTAGCGCCGCTGGTCGTCATGAAGTCGCGGATATCGGCGCGCAACTGCTCGGCAAGCTCACGCTTGGTTCGACCAACCTTGACGTTGGTGGCACCTGTTATCCGGGTCACGTAGCGATGCTCGAACACTGCCGGCATCGGCTTGATCGTTCTCAGGAAGTCCGCTACCGCCTCGAGGTCCTCCCTGACGAGCACACCCGCCTTGGAAGCGGCCGTGTAGGCGTCATCCGGTATGGGGTCCCATGCGGCAAAGACGATATCGTCGAGCGCGGCGAGTGGTGCGAAGTCCCTGATGAGGGGACTGCGATTGTCCGTGCGCTTCCCGAGACGTATGGTGGCCATCTGAGTGAGCGACCCAATGGGCGTCGAGAGTCCACGGCGGACGCGCTCGACGCCGGCAATGAAGGTCGTCGCCACGGCGCCGAGGCCAGGCGTAAAGATGGCAAGCTTACCAGTCGCAGGAGAGATGGTCGCGGGCGTGCCGCGAGTCGGATCGGACACTTCGTTTATTCTCCGGGAGAAGTATTAGTGGGCGTCACACTGGTTATGCGGTGCACGTACAGCAGGCGCTGAATGAAGGTGATCCATGCGGTCACCATCAGCAACGCCACGATACCCATGAGAACCCAGCCGTCGAACGCGAGCCCGAACAAGGCCTGTGGTGCAGACAGCAGTGTGATGCGCTCAGGGCGCTGAAGGACGCCCACTCGCGCGGTGAATCCGAGCCCCTCGGCCCGGGCGTTGGTATACGACGTAAGAAAAGTGGCGATCATGGCCAGGACCGCCACGATCACCATGGCCTTGTTGGCATGTACGGGATGCGTGGCATAGAAAACTACAAATCCGCCGAGCAGGAAACCGTCGGCAACCCGATCAAGTGTCGAGTCGTAGAAAGCCCCGAACGTCGAGATCTGCCCGGTCCGTCTGGCCACGGTTCCATCCAACACATCGAAGAGCGCTGTAAGGCCGAGAAACCATCCGCCGACACTGATATGACCCTCGGCAAAGATTGCACCTGCAATGCAGGTGCAAACGGTACCGATCGTGGTGATGGTGTTCGGACGCACCCGTCGGGCCACCAGCCAGTCTGCCACCGGGGCAATGATGGCCAGATAGCCACGAATCATGCTATTCCAGAGCGTTCGCATCTACAGGGACGGGGGTTGACCAGGCGACCACGGACCAGCCCTACCGACTTCTTTTCCAACCCTCAAAACCTAGAACCCCATAATCGTCAGCGGTAGAGATGATACCGTCGGGTGTCCTTCTCGAAAGTGATCACGGCAGGCAGAACGCGATCCAGCACGGCTTCGGGATCGGCGCCTCCCATGAGCGCTTCCCGGGCCCAGGCCGAACCCATTCGGAGATCGAACTGCCTTCCGTTGACCTTAAGCGAGTCCGGATGGAGACGGTTGAGCGCCCACAGCAGGGCAGCTCCGATACGGGCAGGCTGCACCCGATCACGATCGATGATCTCGATGCGCACACCAGGCACCTGCTGTCCGTCGTATTTCATATCACCGGGCCGCGATGGCGTGAAGCGCTCTGCCTTGAACTTGACACCCGTGAGCGAAAGATCTTCGAGTAACCGCGCCACCGAGTCCGCCCTCAGCCATGGAGCCCCAAAACGCTGAAACGGCTCACTCGTTCCCCGCCCTACCGAAACGTTGGTAGCCTCGAACGGCACGAGCGCCGGATAGAGCAGCACCGATGTCAGACTGGGCAGGTTGGGCGAGGGCCGGATCCACGGCAGCTTCGTGTCACCGAACCACATGTCACGCCTGAGATTACGCACGGGTACCACAGCAAGGCGCGTGCCCAGCTTGAGCTCCGACTGGAACAGCCTTGCCATCTCCGCCATGGTCAGGCCGTGCCTGAGCGGCATTGGGTAGAGTGCAAAGCCATTGGTGGAACCGCCGGGCGTCGGATAACTGGCGTCTGCCAGTGAGGAGTCAAGCAGAGCCCCCTCTACAAAGGCTCCCGAAAGGGGATTGGGCCGGTCAAGTACGACTACGGGAATTCCGCGGCGATCCCCAGCCTGCATGCTATAAAGCATTACGCCCACATAGGTCCAGGTGCGGGTGCCGATGTCTTGCAGATCCACCACTATTACATCCACATCCTGCAGCAGACTGTCGGGCGGCCCAACGGTGGTTCGCTGGTACAGAGAGTAGATCGGCAGACCTGTCTTTGCGTCCCGATCGTCGGCTATGTGTTCACGCTGCTCGGTGCCCTGGATACCGTGCTCTGGAGCGAAGATTCTGACAAGCCGGACACCCGCACGCCGGGCGCGCTGGTCAGAGAAGAGCAGGTCGATGGTACGCCGTCCCTGTTCGTCAACACCCGTCTGATTCGTGACCAGAGCCACGCGCTTGCCCGCCACCAGCTTCACGCTGTCATCCAGGAGGACAGTGATACCAGGTCGGACTCTGCGGTCAGACGGACGGTCTCGCTGCCCCCTGAGCATGTCAGAACCGTCGCCCGGGAACGGCCCGTTATTCTGCGGCCCACCGCTGCCGGCACATGCTCCGAGAAATGCACCCACCATCACCACAGACAGCAGGGCGGCTCTAATTGCCTTCACGGACATCCTCTCTGAAGACTGGTGACATGGTCTGCACTACTCCTTCACTGGCAACACACCACATCACCCTGTCCCCACACTACTCTCTGCGACTTGAGATGAGGGCGCGGGCGGTGCGGCGAGGCATTGTCATTGGATGAACGCACGCCACACGTCGTTTCTCAAGCGGGCGCTTCTTTGCGACAGTTTCTTGCAGTACGGCGGTGGATTCCCTTAGTTTTCGGATCAGGCGGACGCGACATGGCCACTTATCTCTCGCGGGTGCGAGCGGTCGTGGCATGCAGTCGATCACGCGGGGTACGAACCCGCTGTACCGGAGGATAGCAATGAGCACGATGCAGCAGCCCGAAGTCACGGTGGTTATCACCTCAGTCGCTGCGAGCGAGGTCCGGAAGTTCATGGACGCAGAAGGAGTCACCGCTGACAAGGGTGGACTTCGTGTCTCCGTGATGCCCGGTGGATGCAGCGGTTTCAAGTACGGGCTGGTCATCGAGGACGAGGCAGCCGAGGACGATGTTCTCATAGAGGCAGAGGGCCTCAGGGTTTTTGTCGATCCGTTTTCGGCTCAGTATCTAAGCGGCACCACCATCGATTACGTCTCGTCGATGCAGGGGTCGGGGTTCACCTTCAACAACCCCAACACCACGGGCGGTTGCGGTTGCGGCAGTTCATTCTCAGCGTGACATCCCCGGGCACCGGCCCCATGTCGGCCGGCGCCCGAACACCCACACCGAATCCAGTGTCAGGGCCTCCGGTATGCCGGTGGCCCTGACAGTTTTCAGGCCCGTTTACTCTCTGCGAGTGGCGGGCCTGTGCCAGTCCGGGGTTACGGCATCAACGCCCCTTTCACTCGTCACTAGCATGAAGAATGAAACCCTGACATACCGGCCGTACAGGAGCCCATGACCGGTCGCTTCGATCTGCTCGACCTATTCGTGCTGCTCATCTACCTTGGCGGCACGACCGCACTGGGAATCTGGATCGGACGCGAACAGCGTTCAGTGTCCGACTACTTCGTGGCCGAGCGGGCGATACCGTGGTGGGCAGTCTTGTTCTCGATCGTGGCCAGTGAGACGTCAGCTCTCACGTTCATCAGTATTCCAGGGCTCGCCTATATCGGTGACCTGGGGTTTCTCGAAGTCGTGGCCGGCTACATTCTCGGACGTATCGTGGTAG
>CAYSKN010000176.1:0-6696 GCA_964431565.1 uncultured Gemmatimonas sp. | reverse complement strand
GTATCAGGCAGATCGAGATCGCGACCGCGAGGCCCAAACCTGCCACCATGTACAGCGGCAGTCCGAATACATGCATGGTGCCAACGCTGGAGTAGGGCTCGCCGAGCGACGAAGCCGGAAAGAGAGACGCATTTGCGAGCATCACCCAAGCTGCGCCTGCGATGAACCAGATCAGAACCCATTGCCGACGTGTCACGCTCGTGCCCGGCCATGCGTAGTGCGTCAGACAGGCGAGTGCCCAACACAGCGCGGCGAACGTAAGGTGTGCGAGCAGCTGCGCGAACACGAAATACGCCAGGCTGCGCCCGAGCGAAGTGCCCCACAGCGGTGTCTCCATGGCTGTGCGTATGGCAATGTCGCCGAATTTCATGGACCCCGTATCGCCAAGCGTCCTCAGGAACGAGAGGAGCATGAATGCGATCCCGAGTGCGCATGCAACGCCCAGCCCCTGCAACCGGGGACGGGTCGATGGTGACTGCAACGGGGCGTGCATGTGGGAACCAGCAGTGCCAGTGATCGTCGTCTTATATCAAATCACATCTGCAGGCCGGATCTCGAGCGGCGTTTTCTAGAGGTGGCTCACACCCAGCCCGGTGCAGCAGGCTGGGCTATCAGTCGTGCGCGTCACTTTACGACGTGCCAGCCGCTGGCGGCATAGGGATCCTTGCCGCGCAACTCGAGTTCACGCCGGACGACGAATGAGTCGGCATTCTGGGCCCTGAACTGCCACGGCACGACGAATACTCGGAACGGATCGTTGCGCCCCGCAGTGTCGATCGGCTTGTCCGCCAGGTAAGGGTTGACGCAGCCGCCGATGTCTTCGCAAACGATCCGGGGAACTTCGGCGTTCGGCATGAAATCCTCGGAGACCCGCAGCGGGCCAGTTGCGCCTAGCGGCTTGACCAGCAGTACCGATCTTGTGCGTACGTAATCGTTCGATGTTGTACCACCGGCCACCGCGCGGCTTGATGTGTCCTCGACGTTTCCGACGATGCCATGGTCGGATACGATGACGATCTTCGTGTTGTTATACACGTTGGATCGCTTCAGGAAATCGATGTAATCGGCGACGAGCAGCAGCGCACATCTGGCGGCAATGGCGTGCTGCAGGCCAAACAGGCTCGTTTCGCCACGCTGGCGTACTTGCTCGAGCGGTAGATCGAGCCGATGCTGATGCGGCCGACAGTCTTCGCCGAGGTAGTAGGGTTCGTGCGGGAGGATGTTGGAGAGGATGTTGAGCGTTGGGGGCCTCTCCGACACGGTGGAGAGCCTGGGCAAGGCTTTCAGCGCGGCCCACTCCTTGAACGTAGTGCCTGCAGAGTGATCCAGGAATTGCCTCCATGGGCCCTTCTGGTAGATGACTTCCTTGATGGAATAGGGGGCCGCGCGCATGGAGGCCAGGAGCACCAGCAGATCCGTATATCCGGACTTGGCGATCTCGCCCAATGGAAAGTCCATGGCTTTCGCCTCTTGTGCGAGCACGGACGTGGGCTGGTGCGTGCAGCGGACATTGGCGATTTGTATCCTCGAACAATCGCCCATCACCGTGAACCCGAGGCCGCGAGGGTTCACGACATTGACCTGATAGCCTTTTTTCGAGAAGTTGTAGGGGAGGATCGAAAAGGCTTCGACGGACAGATCCTTCAGTGGCCGGCCGCGGGCGTTCATTGCGTCCGGCGTGTAGTCGTAGCCGCCAAACATCGGGTGTACGCCAGCGATAGAATTTTGACCCGCCGACACGGTCCTCGGATACCAGACGAAGCCACTCAGTCGATCGCGAAGCTCGGGGTCACGTTCCAGAATCGTCTCCACATAGGAGCCCATGAATCGGTCCAGGAACAGTACGAGGGCATTGGGATGATTCGCAGAGTAGGCCAGAGGTTGCATCGCCTCGATCTCGTCGCTGCCCGCAGGTACGGCGTTTGTACTTGCCGCCCGAAGCAATCCCGCACCGGCCGTAGCGAAGATGGAAAGACCAAGCAAGCCTACGCACAGCGTCAGGCGGCGCGGATCGATTTTCAATACGAGCAGGCTGACGGCTGCGGCCAGCAACGACACCAGAACCAGGTCCGCGGCAGACCTGAGGATCAGGACATCGGTCGCCGTCGGCAGCTGCTCGAACGCAAGGCCCGACATGATCGGATAACCAAGTGGGAGTATGTATGCGTATACCAGTACGACAACGAGCAGCCACAGCGCAGCCATGGTCAGCAACGTGCGCATGCGCGGGGTAAATGCCAGCGCATAGGCAATGAGCGCGGCATAGAGGAAAAGCACGGCCTTGCGTGCGTTGGTCTCGAGGAGGAAATCTGCGCCGATCTGCAGTTCCTCCGGGGAACTGAGAAACGTCGCGACCGGAATGGCGAAGAACGTCAGCGCGATGATCGTCGAGGCGGACAATAGGAAGACCAGCAATCGCCATCGACCCAGAGCTGTCGTGAAGTCTGCAAGCCCCCGTCCATGTATGCCCAGACTACCGGTGGCAGCTGCCAGGGCGAGCGCGAGCCCGGTCTCCTCACGGCAAGCGACCCAGAGGCTTACTGCCGAGACGATGAAAAGCAGCAGCGCACCGGCAGCGAATCTCCAGAGCGTGGGCAGCCTGTGGCGCGGCGAGCTGAGGAGGCGAAAAGCCGCAAACAACAATGCGGCATCGATGAGAAACAACAGCAAGGTCATTGTTGCAGCGACAGGCGGCCGATGAATTCCCGCAGCGAGGCCGGCAGCCGGAAAAGCTGTCGGCGCTGGATGACCGTTCGTACCAGCGAAAACAGGTTGTTGGTCGTCCAGTAGAGCACCATCCCGGATGGGCTGCGATACAGCAGGACGAGAAAAAGTAGTCCCAACGAGATCGCCTGCAATCGCTTGCGCGGCTCATCGATGTACGCCAGCACCGAGATCGCGTTGATGCCTGTCATGGCGATCGGCAGCAGGTTGATGCCAAGAAGCAGGTGGTCGGGCTGGCTGAGGTCACTGATCGGCCCGAAGGATGCTCCATTCAGCAATGGCAAATCGACCAGGAAGTGATACACCGTGATGAAAACGAATACCTGCAGGAACAGATCAGCCGAACCGGCAAGTTCGGAGATCGGATGGTAGCGATGCTGGCGATGAACGGCGCGAATGTAGAAGTAGCGCTCGCGCCCGCGAAAATGGCGCTTCATCCGCGCAACGTCCTCCCGTACGCGTTCACGCTTCAGGCGCCTGTCGCCCAATCCGCGTTCGATGTGGTTGTAGAACGGCGTAAGGGCGAGGTTCAGTGCGATGCCAAACAGGATCACTGCCATCCCCGGCTCGACTGAGGGGGGCAGCCACGCAAAGAACGACGCGTAGATCTGGAATAGCGGCTGTATGAATATGTCGAGGGCTGACTTCATCAGGTCAGGTACTCCTCATGCGTCCGAGCAAGACTGCGATCTGCTGTGCCGCAACTTCGCTTGCATTGCCAAAGTTGTAGATGAGCTGATCCCTGACCTCGGTCACCCTGGCGGCCGAGTGGTGCCGAAGCGCCCGTCCGATGTGTTGCACGATGCGCGGCATCTCTGCTGGGGCGACGGGTACGATGAATTCCCTGCAGCGGGCCTTTACTTCGCTGTCTCCCCCGAGCAGCTCGCCTTCGAGGCCACCCACGGCCTGCTTCTGGTCAAGTACGACTACTGGCCGTTCGAAGATGAATGCGAACTCATGTGCGATGCCGGAGATATCGCTGAGCAGTATGTGAGCCTCGGACATTGCCTCGATCGGCGTACGGTGCGTCGAGACGGAAACTCCATCGAGCGCGACGATCCTCCTGTAGAGATCCGGCTGTGAGACTTTCATCTGCGGGTGGGGGCGCACTATCACCCGATACTGCCGCGCGATCTCCGAGATGAAGTCGACACCAAACGATTCGAACATGCTCAGCGGCCCCCAACTCGGTGCCACGAGCACCGTCGGTCGGTCTCCGGGCGGAGGCGGTGCGCTCTTCGCTCTCTGAAAGAGTTCTTCGTAGTGAGGAAGACCTACTTCGAACAACTCCTTGGCAGGCAGCCCACGAATTTCCTCCATGCGCCGAAGGTTCTGCTTGAGAATCTCCCCGCAGCAAAATACCGAGTCGTAATTGTCGTAGGCAAAGGGTCGGACATAGCGGGATTCGCCGAGCGCATGCTGAACGATTGTGTAGTGCCTGACGCGAGGCGAGCGGCGAAAGGTCATGACATCGAGCTGCGGAGTCGTCGTTACGAGGACGTCCGCGACGATATTGTTCAGGTATGCATAGCCCAGCATACCCGGGGAGATGGCTCGATGGGCAACACCGGCGGGTAGTGGCTCATAAGTATTGTCCCGCTCATACATGGTGAAAAGCGTGGGTTCCACGCCTTTGCGCACAAGGTGGCGGATGATGGGCATGAAAGTGCTCTCATACCGTGGATCCTCACAATGGATTGCCACAGTGCAATGCTGTGCCTGGGTGCGGACCCGGAATGCAAACTCGATCGTCCGGTAGTAGAGGCCGCGGAGAGCGAAGTAGGCGGAGACGACGATTCCGGTGACGACATAGAACAGCGCGCTGCCAGTACCCGGATCTATGTAAGCCAGCGCGCCAGGTGCGTGCAGGCACGCGACCAGAAGGAATAGAGCAGGGGCGTGGCGGGCTCGGATTCCCATGCCGTCAGAGTCTCCGCGTGCCCTCGAAGTAGAACTGCTTGGTTCCGTAGGCCGACTCGAGCTCGTCAGGGTATACGCGCTCAACGGAGGTCACATTGAAATGCTTCGCGATCAGGGCGCGGGTTTCGTCGATGGTGCGATATTTCGATGCATAGTCGTCCCTCTCCACGCTCTCGCACTCCGGCTTCAGCGTGCAGGTGGAGCGCAACCAGATCATCGGTGAGCGGACGAGCGACAATACGCGGTCAACCACATCATCATCGAATACATACTGGATGACGCCGGCAACGATCGTGGCATCGACTTCCGGCAGTGGGCCAGGGTCAGAGATGTCGTAAACGCGCGTGCTGATGCGCGGATCGATGCCGGCAAGCAGGTCCGCTGCGACATCGTATCCGTGGAGCTCCTCGTAATCCGTGATCCTGAGGAGGCACTCCAGCAGGGAGCCGTCGCCGCAGCCGAGGTCGAGCAATCGCTTTCCTCCGAGCTTTTCCAGGCGCGGGACCAGGTAATTGAGCTCGTGCAGCCGGCGCTTGCGTGTGAATGAAAACGGATAGCGCTTCTGCGATGTCCAGAATTCCGTTGCCACCTTCGTCGACATGTTCATTGCCACTCGTCGCAGATATAGACACTCGACTGATAGAAGCGGATCTGCCCTTCGTGGATGAGCTGATCAATATGCGCGCCGAGATCGAACGGCTGGGCAGCGACCAGACTCTCGAGAGGGATCGGCAAGCGGACGACGCTTTGGGGCACGCGGTGAAACGTCTCGCCATTGGGTATCAGGCTGCCTTGCTCCGCGGCGTCCAGGATGTCTTTGGGAGTGCGGCGCGGGAACTCGATACGCTCGCCTTCCTCGCGCGCGAACTCGGACAAGCGGGTGCGTACCCCGTCGTTGATGAAGTGCACATTGCCCAGCAGGTCGATATCCGAGTAGTCGTAGACGACGCAGGGCACGTCACGGGCTCCGAGTCGGCACAGTGCTTCGAACCGGTTTGCTCCGTCGATGACTACCATTTCCTTGACGATCGAGATGGGGTTGAAGAAGACGCCCTCACTCGAGATCTTTTGCATCAGTTTCAGAACCTTGGGCTCGTCGAAGGCTTCGTAGCGCTTCAACTGGGTTGCCGGGATCATGCGCTGACATTCGCGCAGGAAGCGTTCGTCCCGTCGCCCGGATCGGGCGACGCGCTTTCGGATCTCGGTCGTGGAAATGCCCTGGGTACGCGGCAACAACACAAGGCGTATTCCGTGCTCGCGCAGATAGCCGATGGCGCTCGTGCGATCCTCCGAGAAGAGCCAGTCGTCTCCCTGCACGACGATGTCGGGCTTGATGGCGGTGTAGTTCTGCCGCTGATCTACGTCCGTATAGCGGATTACCTCGGTCACGAAGGGGAGCGAGCGGATCTGCGCTTCCCTCTCATCGATGCTCAGGATGGGCCGCGTACCTTTGGTGGATTCGACGCCCTGGTCACTCATGATTCCAACCGTGAGTTCACCCAGGGCGGCGGCCTGAGTGAGGATGTTCAGGTGCCCACGGTGAAGGATGTCGAAAACGCCTGTGGTGTAGACGCGCATTCCGGGACTTCTCGCTGACGGGTTCCGACCAACTGTTAAATCGTATTAAGTCAGAAGCGGTCGAAGTCTGACGTGAGGAGGCTCACAGGTGGTCAGCGTCGCGACTCAGGCACGGATGGGTATAGTTCGTGGGCTCTCTGCGACGCACGATGTAAAAATATACATATATATCAATAAATTATGAGCTTACGGGTGACTGCAGGGCGGGCTCTCGCAGCCAGTTCTGCTTCCGCCCTCCTGGGTCCGTACTCCGGCTGCCAATGGTGCAGCGTCAACGATGGTGGCGCTGACGTCGTACTCCCAATTCAGAACATTCACACCCGAAACGTCCGTGGCTGATATCACCGCCACAACGGATCCTCCGTGCGTGATCGAGCCCGGCTGGAAGTGCGTAAGGAAAATCCTTACCATCCGGGGTACTCCACGCGAGCTTCCCCGATGATCACGAGCAAACTGACCAGCAAGGCCCAGACC
>CAYSKN010000175.1:0-6751 GCA_964431565.1 uncultured Gemmatimonas sp. | reverse complement strand
CCTTTGCTCCGGAGACATTGACGGTAAGTGCGCCGTTGGCTCCGGGCCTCCCGGCCGACACCACATATCGCGGCAAGCGTCTGGTCGGCCACGACCGGCTCGATTCGGAAAGGGATCCGCTTTCGCGTGCATTCAATGCTGCCGAGAACGACCGGGGGCTTGCCGGAGACGTGGCTGATACGATCGTGGTTGTTGACCGCACCGGAACGATACCGTTGGTCACCACTCGATTCAATGTGCCGCTCTGTACGCAGTCATCGCAAAGTGTGCGGTCGCTGGATGACAACAGGGCCAACTGTACCACACACAACAACCGCCTTGATGAGGAGGACATCGACCTCGACGGTCAGCTCAATATGACAGCGGCTTCGGCAGATCAGGAGCAACTGAAGCGCTTTGTGGTGAATCTGAGCGACCCGGGCAGCTGGACTCGGGTGGGGCGGTGCTTTCAGCAGCGTGATTCGAGTGGTGTCGGCATCACGGCTGACTCGCTCTGCTGGGTGCAGGTTCGTCTCAACTGGCGTGCACCCACCGAAGAGTTGAATTCTCCCAACGATCGTCGCGTCAGAGCAATGCGTATCACGATGGTTTCGGGCGCCAATATGGAGGATGACGCCTTCAGCCGCATTGCACTGGCGCGATTGCGCCTAGTCGGCGCGCCTTGGTTAAAGCGTGGCACTGAGCCGTTGAGTGGTATGGCGGGTGACTCGAGCGGTGCTGCAGGTGGATTCGTGATCGCCAGCGTCATCGGGACACTCGACTCCACCTCGGCGATTCCCTACTCGTCGCCACCCGGTGTGGTTGAAGCGCCGGAAAGCCGCAGATCAGGCTACGAGAACACACGCGTCCAGGTAAACGAACAGGCACTTCGCATTCAGGCGGGCGTTCCCGGCCGTCAGTTCCGTCCCTTTGACCGCGCCGAGGCTTTTCTGCGTTTCCCGGAAGGCACGAAGACATTCATGGGTTATCGTTCCCTGCGTATGTGGATGCGAGGGCGAGGCAACGGCTGGGGAGTCGGTGGTGAGCTCAATGGATACGTCAAGATCGGGCGCGACGAGCACAACTTCTACATGTACCGGACGCCCGTGAACAGTGGCAGCAGCCAGAGCGCATGGCTTCCCGAGATACACGTGGATCTCACACGATTCCAGGCACTCAGGGCGCAGCTAGAGGTTGCCTTCATGCATGGCGGTGCCGACTCCCTGCAGTGCACCGGCGTCGATCTCGAACTCATCAGACGTTCCGGCACGCCTTCTGGCGCCATCAGCAGGCGATATGCGGTCTGTCATGATGGCTATATCGTCTACACCGCCGATCCTGCGGTCACACCGCCCAATCTCGCCGGCGTGCAGGAACTGGCGGTTGGATTCCTGCGTGTGGACAGCATTCCGCGCGGTGCCGAGGGAATCATGAGCAATGACACTCTCGAGTTGTGGGTGAACGATATCCGTCTGGGCGATGTTGTGGATGACATGGGCTTTGCGGGCGAAATCGGCCTGAACGCAAATGCCGGTGACCTTGCCAGCATCAGGCTCAACCTCACACGGCGCGATCCCAACTTCCGTCAGCTCGGCGAAGCGCCGACTTTCCTCACATCCAACGCGGTGAGCATGGGCACCACGCTCCATCTTGATCGCGCATTGCCGGCTAACTGGGGAATCGCACTCCCTTTCAGCGTCGATTACTCCGGGACGGGAGTGGAACAGCTCTTCGTGAACCGGACGGATGTGCGGGCCGGGAGCATTGATGGTGTGCGTGATCCCAACGATCGCCGGGTAAGCTACTCGCTGGCAATGCGACGGACGATGCCGCTTGAACGCGGCTGGTATGCTCCGCTGGTCAACGCATTCTCGGTGAACGGCACGTGGACCAGCGGAAGTTCGCAGTCAACTTTTCAACGCCTTGAGAGCAGCAGCTTCGTGGTTGGTGCTGGCCTGACTCTCGCAGATGAGACACGCGAGAGCCGATTACCGGAGTTCGTTAAGCGGATCGTGCGGATGCTGCCCAGGCGACTCCGTGACTCAGATGCTCTCGCCAACTTCAGTGAGCAGCATGTTCGCTGGCGTCCCACCGAATTCCGGCTGACCAGTTCATTGGCCCGCACCAGCAACTCGGCAACGTCGTTCTCGAAGGCCGCTGCGTCACCGACCGACACAGGAGCAGTGGTGTCGGCGTCCACCCATGGCTGGCGGAACATGGCGATGCTGGCGTTCCGGCCTACCCCCGGCGTGAGTGCTGATTTTGCAGCACGACAGTTGCTGGACCTGCGTGATTACCGGCTTGACGGGACATACGCTGACAATGTCGATCGCGGACAGGCTGCGCATGCCGCGAGGATGCGTCTGCTCGGGGCCGATGTAGGACTTGAGCGGGAACGGTCGTTCACTTCGGCACTTCGCATGCGGCCGTCTGTTTCCGACTGGGTAAAGCCGAGCCTCGATTTCACAAGTTCCTTTGCTCTCAGCAGGGATCCCAATGCCCGCACACTGCTTCGCATGCGGGATTCGACCGGGGCATTTCGTCTACCACAGCGTTTTGGTGTCGTGAGTTCCCTCAGCCTCGGCACCACGTTCGATCCGGGTCGCATCCTCGTACGGAGATCAGACAACGCCGGCTGGATGAGGCGCATCGGCGGCATGATCGAACCGTTCGATTTTCAGTGGCAGCGGGGACTCACGTCGAATTACGACAACACAGCGTTCAATCCGGGTTCGGCTTACCAGTTGGGACTTGGCGGGGTGAACTCATTCCGTGGAGTCGACGCCAGGCTGGCAACCACGGCCGGTCGCATGCGCCGGACTGTCGCCGTTGGCTCGCTGAACCTGCCATTGGCGTTTCGTCTTCAGGCACGTGTGGAATCCGGGACGAACGAGATGTGGACCCGACGCCTGATGGATGGTTTCCAGGCGTTGATCACCAGCTCGCAAACGGTCCATCCCGATATCTCGCTGCGTTGGAACTGGCGTCCACGACGTATTCAGAAGGTCATCTCGATGCTCTACGTCGATGCCGGTTACACGAAGACCGAGCAGGAAACCACGATTCCCAACGAAACCGGTGGACTGGCCGATCGCGGCCGTCTCGTTGCATCCCGAAAGCCGATATCTGCTTCAGTCACATGGGCATTTCTTGGGGATCTCATAACGTCCGTGCGCACAAGCAGCGAATCGCGCGAGGATCTGCGTCCGGGATCGATCATCAGTGGCAACACCGAGCGACGATCAGTGAGTGTGGCACGTACCTTCACCCTGCCTGAGAGCTGGAACACACGTAACGGTCAGCTTCGTGCAAGCGCGTCCTATGACAGTGAAGAGAACTCCTCGGTGGTCGCCGGGACTACCGTAGCGCTCGGTAACGGTTCATCGCAATTCGGCGTGCCAACGGTACTGACAAACAACGGTCGCCGCGCACTCAACATCAATGCCAACACCGACCTGTCCGAGCTTCTCACGTTCACGCTTACCGGCAGTCGTGTCGTCAGCTTCGATCGTGCGTACAATCGGCAGACGACGAACGTCATCCTGAGTATGGTGCTGCAGATCCGGTTTTTCAGTGGCACTCTGCGCTGAGGAACCTGGGTAAGGAGCGCGGGGCGGGCCATTGCGTGACAATGATGATGAACGCGCGCTTCGGGTGACGCCTCCGTAAACTCGCCAGGTCATCGTGTACCCATGGCTACAGAAGGCGAGCGACGCATCCTGGGCTTCCTGGTGATCATGGCGCTGCTGGGCGCCAGTGTTCGTGCCCGGGGAGTGGAGCGTCTCGAGCGGGCCGCTCTGGGCGGAGCCTCGGTGCCTCCTGCCACCGGTGCAGCGCGGGCGCTCGCGGCCCAACGGGCAGCCATCGAATCAGCCCGGAGCCGGCCTCGTTCAGGCAATGCCAGAGCTGCTCGTACCGGGACAATCGCTGAGACAGAGAAGGTGAGTATGGCGCCGCCGGGGACACGCGGTCGGATCGGTTCAGTCGGGAGGTCAGCCCCGATGTTTCCGATCGATGTCAATACGGCAACCGAGCGCGAACTCGAAGCCCTCCCGCGGGTTGGTCCTGCCATAGCACGACGTATTGTCGAACGGCGCGAGCGGGCTGGACCGTATAGGTCTCTCGATGACTTGCGGCAGGTGCGTGGCATTGGTCCCGCCACCCTGCGTCTCCTTGATTCACTGGTGACGTTTTCTCCGCGGCACAGTCCCTCACACAGTGAGAAACAGCCCCCGGCTTCTCATCGACCCCTTCACATCTCGGTAGCGAATTCACGTTTCTATGGCTGCATCAGTAACACCACTGACGGGCCGCGAGCCTGAGCGGCTCGGCGAGCTTCTGGTTCGCGGCAGGCTGCTCTCGCCGGGGGATCTGGCCAGGGCGCTGCAGGAGCAGGCTGCACATCCGGGGCAGCGCCTCGGATTCATCGTGGTGCGACTCGGTCTGGTACCGGAGACCGAGGTCGTACGCATGCTCGCACGTCAGTATCGCATGCCGGCTGTGGATCTGACACGCTTTGCGGTCGACCCTCGTATTCTCAAGCTTATTCCGGCAGAACTGGCCAGCAAGCATACGGTACTGCCGCTCAAGCGCGACGGGAGGCAACTGACCGTCGCCATTGCGGATCCGACCGCCATGGCAGTGGTGGACGACCTCAAGTTCATCACACGCTATGACATAGTTCCCGTACTCGCCGGGGAATACTCGATGCGCGCCGCCATCGAGAAGCACTATGAGTCCAGCGAGATCCACATGCAGTCTCTCCTGCAGGACATCGCCGGTGATGACAGCGACATTGAGATCATAGAGAACCAGGACGACGCGATCGACGCAAGCGTTCTCGCGGCCCAGGTCGAGGAAGCACCCGTCGTCAAGCTCATCAACGCGATCATGATGGATGCAGTGTCAAAGGGGGCATCCGATATTCATTTTGAGTGCTTTGAACACGAACTGCGTGTGCGCTACCGCATTGATGGCGCGCTGCAGGAGGTGATGAAGCCGCCTCTGAAGATGCGGGCTGCGCTCATCTCCCGCTTCAAGATCATGGCGTCACTCAATATCGCCGAACGCCGGGTACCGCAGGATGGCAGAATCAAGCTGAAGGTAGGCAACAAGGTAATCGATTTCCGGGTGAGCACGCTGCCTACGCTGTTTGGTGAGAAGGTCGTACTGCGAATTCTGGACAAGGGCAACCTGACGCTGGATCTGGAGAAGTTCGGTATCGAACCTCGTGCCGAGCGTGAACTGATGGAGGCCATCCAGAACCCATACGGAATGGTTCTTGTCACGGGTCCAACCGGATCCGGCAAGACCACAACCCTCTATTCTGCCCTGTCAAAGATCAATAATCTCGACACCAACATCATGACGGCCGAGGATCCGGTGGAGTACAATCTATTCGGGATCAATCAGGTTCAGGTGCGGACCGATATCGGCATGACTTTCGCTGCAGCACTCAAGGCTTTCCTCCGGCAGGATCCCAATGTGATCATGGTGGGCGAGATCCGTGACCTCGAGACCGGTGGTATTGCCATCAAGGCAGCTCTCACCGGACACATGGTCATGAGTACACTTCATACCAACTCGGCGCCTGAGACGATCGTCCGCCTCCTAGACATGGGACTCGAGCCCTTCAATGTCGCCTCGGCGCTGAACCTTGTTCTTGCACAACGCCTTGTACGTCGGGTGTGCAACAGATGCAAGACAAAGTATGTGCCGGAAATGGCTGAACTCACCGGTGCGAAGGTGAAACCCGGCACAACCCTTCGCGAGCTGCAGTTTACTCAGGAAGCTCTTGAGGACGCCGGCCGCAATGCCACTGCCGAGGCGGCTCCCCACCTGCACAATCTCTCGCTTGATACCCGGATAGAGGAACTTCCGTTTTTCAGAGGAAAGGGATGTGAGGCCTGTGGTGGTACCGGACTCAAGGGGCGCCAGGGCGTTTATGAAGTCATGTTCATGACGCCTGCACTCAAGAAGCTCGTGGTTCAGAACGCGGATGTGCAGGTGATTCGGGCTGCGGCCATCGCAGAGGGGATGCTGACGCTCCGCATGGATGGCTGGCTGAAGGTTCTCAAGGGCATTACCACCCTCGAGCAGGTCATCCGTGAAACAGCGAACTGAGCTTCTGTGACGATCACGTTTCCCGGGTGACTGCAGGCTCGTCCAGCCCGAGAGGCTGTGGGCCCACTGACTCCCCGACCGTCAACCGATGACCGCTCCGGCACAGACAACAATCTCACTGCGTTCGCTGCTCGAGGAAATGATCGAGCGAAGCGCTTCCGATCTCCACATCACAGCCGGTGACCGACCGAAGCTTCGGGTGGACGGCGACATCGTAAACAGCGCAGTAGGGCATGTACTTGCTCCGCGGGATACGCTGCAGCTGGCCTATTCGGTGCTCACCGAGAATCAGAAAAAGCGCTTCGAGATGGAAGACGAACTGGACTTCTCCTTCGGAATCGCGAATCTCTCGCGCTTTCGCGGCAACGTCTTCAAACAGCGCGGCTGTGTGAGCATGGTCATTCGCCGTATCCCGTTTCAGATCAAGACGTTCGAGGAACTCCAGCTGGCGCCGGTGATCGCCTCATTTGCAGATCGCCCACGCGGGCTGGTTCTCGTCACCGGACCAACCGGTTCCGGCAAGAGCACGACACTGGCGACGATCATAGACAAGATCAATACCGACAGGATGGGTCACATCATCACGGTTGAAGATCCCATTGAGTTCATTCATCGCCACCGCAACTGCATCATCAATCAGCGCGAGGTC
>CAYSKN010000174.1:0-6770 GCA_964431565.1 uncultured Gemmatimonas sp. | reverse complement strand
CGATGTCTCTGAAGTTTCTCTTACGTCCTTCAATTTCATGGGAGTTCCGTCTGGGTCTGCTGTTCATGCTGCCCGCAGTGGTGATGGGACAGCAGCCGGCTGGATCCGCCTCCACGCCCACTGACAGAGCCAGCAGCTCAGGCCATCGTGCTCTGGCCGTTTCCTGCAACTGGCCGACTCAGCTATGCGTACCGTAACACCGACACGAAACCCAAGATGGGGGATAGGGCGACTCGACGTACCCTATCGCAGAGAGGTGTCGTGAGGCACCAGCCGTGCCGATTACTACCGCGTGAATCTTGCCACCGGCGAACGTACCCTGATCGGCAGAGCGTTGGGTGGTACGATGGGAACCAGTCCGGACAGCCGCTGGTTCCTGTATCTCGAGCAGAGGAGGGTGTATGTGTTCAATCTCGAAACTGCAGAGCGCATTCAGCAGGGCAAGTCGGCAGGCCGCAGCTTCGTAGATGTCGATGATGACCATCCGTATGAACTTCCCACCTATGGTGTTGGAGGATGGTCGAAGGACGGAAGGTGGTTTCTGCTCAATGATCGCTTCGACATCTGGCAACCGGCTCTCGACGGCTCCACGGCGGTCAACCTCACGGCCGGTGAGGGTGAGGCAAGGCAGATTCGTTTCAGACTCCAGCGTCTTGATCTAATTGGTGGCAGTGGAGCTTTTCCGGGATTCGTTCCTGTGGTTGACGATCGGGATGAGTGTGTCGATCTGACCAGGCCTCTCCTTTACAGCGCTTACGGCGGGTGGACCAAGCAGTCGGCCTACTGGCATGGCGTGGCCGGCAAGACACCGACTCCGTTGCTCATGGCCGACAAGTCGGTCGGTGGTATTCAGAAGGCCGGGCTCGTCGATCGTATGATCTTCACACAGCAGACTTTCAGCGAATATCCCGACTGGTGAACATCCACCACCGCTTTTCCCGCGCCAGTGAAGGTGACGGATGCCAATCCGCAGATCAGAGATTTCGCGTGGGGCAGCAAGGTGCTCGTTGACTACACCAACTCTAAGGGAGCGCGCCTTCAGGGAACACTGACCCTGTCTGTCAACTACGAGCCCGGCAGGAAGTCTCCGATGATCGTATTCTTCTACGAGAAGATGTCTAACACACACCATCAGTTCTCGATGCCGGTATATGATGACCGTCCGCACATATCCACGTATGCAAGCAACGGTTATCTGGTGCTGCAGCCCGATGTAGTATACGGAATCGGTCGTCCCGGTACATCGGCAGTCGATTGTGTCACCAGTGCGGTAAGGAAGGTGATCGAACTGGGGTATGCCGACTCCGCACATATCGTTCTGCAGGGGCACAGTTGAGGCGGCTACCAATTCTCGTTCATCGTAACGCAGACCGACATGTTTGTCGGTTGTGATGACGGGAGCACCTCCTACGAACCGTGTGTCATTCTATGATCAGCCATACAAGCAGACCTGCACTGTACAACAGGGCATGACAGAAGTCGGGCAGGTGCGCATGGGCGCCGAAAGCACACCGTGGACGGCCAAGGCCTTGTACGAAAGCCAGTCTCCAGTTCACAACGTTCAGGGCATCAGTACCCCATTTCTCATCCTGCACGGCACCGCAGACGGTGCGGTGGATTGGGTACAGGTGCTGGAGTTCTTCAATGCCGCCCGGCGCAATGGCAAGAACGTCATTCTTCTCTCTTACCCTGATGAACCGCATCATCTCGCGAAGAAGAACCAGAAGGGCCTCCAGGTTCGCATGAAGCAATACTTCGATCATTATCTATAGTGTGCTCCTGCGCCCGCCTGGATGACTCATGGGGTGCCACTGGTGCGCAAGGGAGTACCGATCAGATAGGGATGCCGGCATCGGAGCTGGTTGGCCCCGCTGTGACAGACACCCTGACAGTCATCCATCGTTGTTTTTCAAGCCTTCCACTTCAGGCTTGTGCGGCTCTAGCTTGACGCCATGACCGCATCAACCGAACCGTCAGCCAACGCCTTGATCATAGGGCGCGTGGCGCGTGAACTGTCACTGAGCCTTTCACAGGTCCAGCGCACGCTTGCTCTGTTTGCTGAAGGCGCAACTCTTCCATTTATCGCCCGCTACCGCAAGGAGGTAACCGGCGGACTGGACGAAGTGCAGCTACGTGATGTTCGTGAGCGTGCAGATTATCTGCATGACCTCGAGGATCGCCGTGTCACGGTGCTTGGAAGCATCGAGAAACAGGGGAAGCTGGACGATGCGCTGAGAGCATTGGTTCTTGGTGCTGATACCAGGCAGAGCCTCGAAGACCTCTATCGTCCGTTCAGGCCCAAGCGGCGTACGCGTGCTGTGATTGCCCGTGAACGGGGACTTGAGCCGTTGGCCGAAATGATATGGGATGGCACATTGTCCGACGATGCTGCGCTCCGATGGGCAGCGAAATTTGTCTTGCCGGACACGGACGGTACGCCGTCGGCTGTACCTACCGTAGAGGCTGCGCTTCAGGGCGCGCGCGATATTCTTGCCGAACGGGTAGCCGACGATGCAGCGGTACGCGGCTGGGTGCGTGAAATGACGCGTGCTCTAGGCTTGGTGCGCAGCACTGTCATTCAGGGGAAGGCGAGTGATGAGTCGAGGTTCAGGGATTACTTCGATTTCTCGGAGGCGCTTGGCAGCATACCGAGCCATCGCATGCTGGCCATCCGTCGTGGTGAAAAGGAAGGTGAATTGCTGTGGCGCATTGAGGCGCCTGCTGACGAGATAGTCGCCCGGCTTGAGAGTGAAGTGATTGGTGGTCGGAAAGCGTTGGAACAGCTTGTTCTAGTGGCAGCAGACGGGTACAAGCGGATTCTGGCACCAGCCATTGAGATTGAGCTGCGCGTGGAGCTCAAGACACGCGCAGACGAAGAGGCGATCTCCATTTTTGGCCGTAATCTCGAGCAGTTGCTGCTCGCTGCCCCTGCTGGCGGGAAGCGCGTGATGGGGCTGGACCCAGGGTTTCGTACGGGTGTGAAGGTCGCCGTGGTGAGTGCCACTGGGGCGCTGGTGCATGCGGACACCCTGTATCTGCAACAGGAAGATCGCTTCACCGATGCGATCCGCTTACTGGTGACACGCGTCTCGCCCGACTTCATTGCCATTGGCAACGGTACGGCCAGTCGTGAAACTGAATCCCTTACGAGAGCTGCACTGCGCGAGCTGGGGTTCCCGTGTCCGCAGGTGGTAGTGGTAAGTGAGGCTGGTGCCTCGGTCTACAGTGCCAGTGATATTGCTCGTCAGGAATTTCCCGAGCTTGATGTATCACTGCGCGGTGCTGTCAGCATTGCACGACGCTTGCAGGACCCGCTGGCCGAACTGGTGAAGATCGATCCGAAGAGTATTGGTGTGGGTCAATACCAGCACGACGTGAACCAGACGCGTCTCAAGAAGCGACTCGACGATACGGTTGAGAGCTGCGTGAACCGTGTAGGTGTGGAGGTAAACACCGCTTCGGCATCGTTGCTGGGTTATGTAGCGGGCATTGGTCCTACGCTCGCACAGTCCATTGTGACGTTTCGTGACAGCTCTGGTGGATTCCGCAGCCGGCATGACCTGAGGTCTGTATCGCGTCTGGGGGCGAAGGCGTTCGAACAGGCGGCGGGCTTTCTTCGTGTGCGCGGAGGTGCCCATCCACTGGACTCAAGTGCCGTGCACCCGGAGCGTTACCCACTGGTGGAGCGCATGGCCGATGACCTGGGTGTGCAGGTGATCGAGCTCATTGGCGCCGACAGCCTGATTGAGCGGATCGATCTGTCACAATATGCGGGTGATGGTGTGGGTATACCCACGTTGCGCGACATTGCAGCCGAGCTCAGGAAGCCCGGGCGTGATCCACGTGCGGTATTTGAAGCGCCAGCGTTCAGTGAGGATGTCCAGAAGCCTTCCGACCTGTTGCCCGGAATGCGTCTTGAGGGTGTGGTGACCAATATCGTGGCTTTTGGTGCGTTCGTGGACATTGGTGTGCATCAGGATGGACTGGTGCATATGAGCCAGTTGGCCGATCGGTACGTGAAGGACGCCAGCGATGTGATCAGGGTAGGTCAGAAGGTAATGGTGACCGTGCGGAACGTGGACCTTGCGCGCAGCCGTATCGCGCTGAGCATGCGAAGCGATGGTGGCATTCCGGGTTCAGTCACATCTGGAACAACGGTTGAGGGCGGCAGCCGACGTGATGTGGAGCAGAACCGAAAGGGCAATGGTCGTCGCGGCTCGTCACCGTCTGCGTCCGGAACCTTCGTGCCATCCAGTGGCTCGATCGCACCGAATGGTATGCGGTTCAAGTAGTACTGATCAAACCTCCAGACATTATAACATATGAGATTATTGTTTCTTTCCGGCGTCGGCGTGTTGAGTATAGGGCTCCCGATACTGCTCGGCGCTCAGCCTGCACCTGCATCGAGGCTCGATGTTTCCGGGCTCCTTGTGGCTGGATACAGCATTCGCACCAACCCCGAAGCACAGGGTGCAAACAAGTTCGATCTGGACCGCGTCTATCTCAATTTCCGAGTGCCTGTTTCGGAGAGACTGGGGATCCGTGTAACACCCGATATAGCACCGCAGACATCCGGCAGTGGTTATGTCATCCGCATGAAGTACGCCTACCTGCAGTACGATCGTCCGGGCAATGTCGCCGGATTTGGCGGTTTCCTGCGGGCCGGCCTGCTGCAGACCGTCATAGTCGATCATCAGGAGACATTCTGGCCGCGCTGGATGGGAAAAGTCGCGGTTGACCGGTTTGGCTATGTTCCGTCGACGGACATCGGAGTGTCAGCACAACTCGATTTCCCTCGCCAGCGGGGTGAACTGCGCGTTGCCATCAGCAACGGCAACGGGTACACCAGTCCGGAAACCGATCGATTCAAGAGCTATGCTGCGCGATTGACGCTTACGCCGCTTGCTTCTCGAACAACCGGCCTGCTGAGAACATTCGCTGTCTCGCCGTGGGTCGATATCAACAGTGCTGCCAGCAGATTCGTGAACGGCGGAATCGGACAGGTTGGTCCCGTTGGTAAGGCAGTGGAGCGGAACCGTTACGGCGTGTGGATCGGTATCAGGGATCCGCGCCTTGCACTCGCCGGCGGATGGTCAGAGCACGTCGATGGTGTGGAGAGTGGGTCCAACACAACTGCGTCGCCGCGCACCGTCACCAACGTGAAGGGGAACATTGTAACCGGGTTCGCGATGGTTCGACCGATGCAGCTTGTCGATAGCTCATCCACGGTGCCGCTTGGTCTCCTGCTGCGCTACGATACCGTCAAGCCGAACAGCTCTATTGAACAGTCTGCACACCTGTTACAGACTTCACTGATCTTTGACATGATCAGGAGCAGACGCTCCCAGCTCGCGCTTGACTATCAGGAGACCCTCGGCACGGTGTCGAAAGCAAGTATTGCTCCCGACAAGCGCTTTCAGGTGCGGCTCATGGTAAGTTTCTAGCCATCAGTACCTGCTGCATTCTCGCGACCGATTGTGATCTCGTCTTCGGAGTCTCCTCTGTCTCGCGAAATGACCGGCCGCATGTAGAATTGCGTGCATGAAGCCACGAGAACTAACTGTCCGCGGGCTGGTGCTCGGTGTCCTGATCACAACGGTCTTCACTGCGGCAAACGTCTATCTCGGTCTCAAGGTGGGCCTCACTTTCGCTTCGTCGATTCCGGCGGCGGTGATATCCATGGCTGTCCTGAGTGCCGTGAAGGACTCGTCAATCCTCGAAAACAACATTGTACAGACCGTCGCGTCTGCGGCGGGCACACTCTCGGCCATCATCTTCGTGCTGCCTGGACTGGTCATAGTCGGGTGGTGGACGGGCTTTCCCTTTTGGCAGTCATTCCTGATCTGTACCGCGGGCGGTGTACTGGGCGTACTCTTCACAATTCCGTTACGCCGCGCCCTTGTGACCACCTCTGATCTTCCTTATCCGGAGGGTGTCGCGGCTGCTGAGGTACTCAAGGTGGGTAGCGGTGTACGGGCCGAGACGACGAATGACGGTGGAGAGGCCCGCGAGGGTCTCACTGCAGTCCTTCTCGGTGCTGCAGCGTCGGGTGGACTCGCCATCATTACTGCCACGCGAATCGCCGCAGCCGAGCTCACCGGTTTCTTCCGCATCGGGGCAACGGCGACAAGCGGTTACAATATCGCCTGGTCACTTGCTCTGCTTGGTGCAGGGCATCTCGTAGGGCTATCGGTGGGGCTTGCCATGCTTGTGGGCCTCGTTATTGCCTGGGGCATCAGCGTTCCCATACTGACACTTGTGCAGCCTGGCCCGCCAGACATGACGCTCGCAGCACACACGGGGATGATATGGAGTATGCAGGTACGCTTCATCGGTGCTGGTGCCATTGGTATTGCCGCAATTTACACCTTGGCCCGTCTTGCGCGGCCGGTCATCACCGGTTTGGTGAGCACGCTTGCGGCGTCCAGGAGTACCGTCTCCGACGCCCGCGATCGTGATCTCCCCGCTGCGTGGATAATCGCGCTCACCGCGGCCTGTCTCGCAACGTCGGCGTACTTGGCATTCAGTTTTCTCAAACCTACGGTACTCGCACCGCATAGCGGTATCCTGACTGCCATGACGGTTCCGTTTGTACTGCTTGCGGGGTTTCTGATTGCCGGGATATGCGGCTATATGGCAGGTCTCATTGGTGCCTCAAACAGTCCGATTTCGGGTGTTGGAATTCTCTCAATCGTGCTGTGTGCTTCACTGATGATCATTACGGTACCGCCAACAGAAGAAACGCGACCGCCACTCATTGCCTTCTCATT
>CAYSKN010000173.1:0-6861 GCA_964431565.1 uncultured Gemmatimonas sp. | reverse complement strand
CGATCCACCTCCTCGAGAGGAGAGTTGTTCCAATGGCTCCTGCCAAGAAGGCCGCCAAGAAGGCGGCGAAGAAGGGTGGCCGCAAGGTCGCAAAGAAAGCTGCACGCAAGACCGTGAAGAAGGCGGCCAAGAAGGCCGCCAGGAAGGGCGCTAAGAAGACGGCGAGAAAGGCCGTGAAGAAGAGTGCCAGAAAGGCTGCAAAGAAGGTTGCAAGAAAGTCCGTGAAGAAGGCTGCAAAGAAGGGCGCGAAGAAGGCCACCAGGAAGACTGTGAAGAAGGTGGCCAAGAAGACCCGCAAGACGGCCAAGCGCGCGAGGAAGGTTGCGCCGCCAGCGGCTCCAGTCACTGCGTAATTCGTTCGTCAGCGACGTTGCAGCAGGGTTACACAGTAAAGGCGCCGGCAGACATGCCGGCGCCTTTCATGTGCCTTATCCTGCCGCAGCCGGGCACTGGGCGAATCGTCGCCCATAATCAGCCCTACGGATCAGCAGGCAGCGGCTGCGAGCGGTTCCCCATCGACAATCAATTCACTCTCTTCGGGTGCGGGACCCCAGACAAACGCGGAAAAACGCGGTAAGGCATCCACGCCGTAACCGCCATCGGCGATTACGATGCCAAGTGGTTCAGAATCGTCTGACTCCCTACGGGAATGCAGATTACGCATGGTGGGCGAGCCTCCACCTTCAATGTTTTCAGGTTCAGGATACAAAGGTTACAGCGGCGCGGGATTGCACATCAGATGCCAGATCTCTATGACGGAGAAAGTCGTTGTGGTGAAAACACTTGCACGACTGTTCCAATATTCAGCAGAGGCTTGAGTGTCCTCCCGACACTACGCAAGAGGCCAACTGCGTGTCATCATGACACGCACGACATCCCTCATCGTTTGACTCTGAGTTTGGATCAACGCTTGGGGGGCCATGCCCGCCGCCTTCAGGCCACGGCAGCCTTGCGTGCCAGAAACGTCTCCTGATCTCCGGCATTTCGCTCCACCGAGATCGTCCATCCGTGGTAGCGTGAGGTCAGTTCCTCAATAGGCACGGCAAAGGACGGGGCACCGCAGGCTCCGGCGCTGATCGTCTCCACCAAATGCACACCGCCGTCCACTGTGGCACTCTGGAGCACCTCGAAGACCCGCGCGCGGTCCTCCACGTCGAGTCCGGCAAATGCCGACGGAGAGCAGATCACCGCATGGAGCTGAACGTCGGGCGCCCAAGCGCCCAGATCACTGCAGCAACCGCGTACGCGCCCGGTCAGGCCAGCAGCTTCGGCTGCCTTCACCACGCGCCTCACGGCGTCCTCCGCTTGCCCGAGCGCGGTTACCGCCGCGCCGCGAGCGGCCAGAAACAGAGCCGGACCTTCGCGCTCAGTACCCGCAACCAATACGTTGCGATCACCGGAGGTATCAAGTGCGCGCACGAGCGCTGCGTCGGGATCAATTCCCCAGTGCTCGGGCTTCTGATATTCCATCAGCATCTTGAGTCGACGGCGCTTCCATGTGGTGTAGCTCGGAAGCCGCAACCGCCGTGCGATGATGCGATCGACTTCCTGCCAGACCAGAATTTCGGTCAGCGCGATCTGGTCCGACCGACACAGGGTCTCGACCGCTTCATCCCCGATCTTCAGAAGCGAGCTTCGCGTAACCGAGTCCTTGTAGTCCTCGATTTCCGTTTCGACGTAAAGCTCGTACTCGTGTTTGAGTGACCGGGGCGAACTGATGGGAGTACCCCTCGGAGTTGTTGAAGAATGTGGACAACCTATGTCGTCACTTGAATTACGCAACCCCCGGAGTGGTGCTGGTGACTGTGCTCATGCGTCGATCAGCTGGTTGCGAAAAAATGAGATATGCGCCGCTCAGCTCATGGACCAAAGCGGCGCCCCTTGAAATGCACGCCTCGGTTACAGCGAGCAGTTCCTGACGAGCTGCTGGCTGGCAAGCGCTTGCACACTGGCAGAGGCGCCGATCACACTCATCAGCAGCATCATGCAACGTATCGAAGACCATCGCGTGCGACTCACGATGGCTGCATGAAACCGTGGGGCAGGCCACCATGAGCCAGAAGTCCATTCGTCTGCAGGTTGATGCCATTGTACCCGTTTAGAGCGCCCCCCCGCGGTGGTGCGACATCTTGCAAGTGCGGGCGGATCCACGACGTTCGTATCGAACTGACGGCCCTTGCGTGGTCACCCGCAGCGCACCTGGGAGGCATCACCTTCGGCGGGTTCGACATTGCCCAGTGCATTGAACGCGAGGTTATCGTCAATCCGCCTTAGGGAGGTTTGAGAGACATCGAGTGCAGGCACGTGCTGAGTCGGCTTCGCAATGTGCGGGGGCAATTGACCTGTGGTAGGAGGAGCAGCCGAGTGCCGAGTGCTATGCAGGGCCACCGATGAGGATGCGCTTCTCACTCTGATCCGGACGAGCACCTGTCTTCTGCCCATCACATGGTGTCGCCAGATATCGCACTCCAGCTCAACAGCTTCGATCATTCCCGGAAGCTCACCCGGCAATATCCGCAAGTCTCAGGGAAGCCCCTCACGGTAGCGTGCAGCAGCGTCATTGCGGGCCAGAATATCACTGCGTCTGGTCAGATCTTACGGTGCGCTGACGATTGCGTCAGTTGATGCATCGGTACTGCAGACAGCAACTGTACCACCAGATACTCGCTGTACCGGTCAACGACGCGTCAGGGCAATCGGTCGCCCTGGTCATGCGCGATCCTCTAGGTGGCCGAAAGGTCAGCGAGTAATGAGTGGCGTGAAATCGAAATGCGCATCTGCTCGTGCCACCAGCTTGCGTCGGGAGGTCGAAGGTCGCTTGCACCGACATGACGAAACGAGATCTCCCACAGGGGGCCCATCGGGCGTATCCGAGTTGCGCACCTCAATTTTTCGATGATCTGTACGAGTCCGGCGGGAGCCTCCGGTGTGCTTTCGACATCGGACCGGACGCCCCCCAAGGATGTTCACACCTGTTACGCTCTGTGCCACGCATGTTGACCACGGCCATATCGTGGCTCGCACCCAGTACGTGACTTTGCTGTATGGCCCTGGACTCTGGTCTCGACCGATCGCGACTGCCGGTCATGCAGGTCCGGTCTTTCCGGTCGCCGCCGCCGGTTCGGATGGCGGCTTTGGGTGCGCTGCTCCGAGATGTCTGTCCAGGCCACACTCTGTTCGTGTCAGCAGGAGTGCGCGTGTGCGCTCAAGTCGACCCCGGTTCAGCGTTCCCGGAATGCGGTTCGCTGATTCGTGCCAGAGGTGATAAGCCACCGCCGAAAACTTGATGTTGCGTCGCCTGACACCTGCATGAAGCAAACGGGCCGCCAGCTCCGTGTCCTCCAGGCCCCAGCCGTCCATCTGCTCGTCGTAGCCATTTACCCGAATCAGATCTTCGCGCCAGAACGCCATGTGGGCACCGCGTATGCGGCGGGAATCATCACGAACTCCACGTACGAAATCCGAGAGCACAGGGAAATGCACGGCGTTGAGCCGATTCCTCATGTCTCCCGTCAGCACCCCCGGCATGCGCCTTTTCCCCCGCAGGAGTGCCTCCGTGCAGCGCCGGCCAAGCAATGCACGTGAGCCTTGTACCCACGCCCCCCTTCGCGCACGACGGGCATGTTCTCTGATGAACCCGGGGTGCAGCATTATATCGCCATCGATCTGCACGATGTACTCGCCCTGCGTCGTGGCGATGGCCTTGTTCCGGATGGCTGCAAGCCGAAAGCCTCTGTTTTCATGCCACACATGCACCAGCGGTACAGCGAAAGTGCGTGCTTCGCGTTCGATCAGTGATCGTGTCTCGTCTCCTGAACCATCATCGGCAACGATGACTTCACCCGGCAGACTCCGCTGGCGGCGCACACTGCCGAGCACCAGCTCGAGTGCCCGTGGCCAGTTGAAGGTAGATATGACCAGTGAGATCGATTCCTCCCGCAGCGTCATCCGGTGCCTCTGTCCGCGTTCAATCAGGGAGACGAGTCGCGCCTGCTCATGCCAGCGGAAAGTCTGCCAGACCTGATCTCGGCAATTGCCTTGGTGTGCTCGGCAAAGGTGCCACGGAATTCGTGGCTGCCGTCGGGACGTGCCACGAAATAGAGATACGGCACCTGGGCTGGAGCGAGTGCCGCAGCAATGGACGCCACACCCGGCGACGCGATTGGCCCCGGCGGCAGCCCGTCATGTCTATAGGTGTTGTATCTTGAGTCGACAGCAAGATCCCGGAACAGCACGCGTTCGACGTGTTGTGGCAGCGCGTACTGTACGGTTGGATCGGCCTGCAGGCGCATTCCCTTGTGAAGACGGTTCCAGTATACCGCGCTGATGAGCACTCGCTCATCCGGCTTGCGTGCCTCCTTCTCCACTATGCTGGCCATCGTCATGATCTCGTGACGCGATACCTTCATGCCCCGGGCACGTTCCGTCCATTCGGGTTTCCACTGCTTTTCGAACTGACGAAGCATAGCCTCGACCGCTTCACGCGCAGTGGTACCGTCGGGAAAGAAGTACGTGGCCGGAAACAGATATCCCTCGAGTGTAGCTGCAGGCACCTCAAGTCGGTACAGCCATGCCGTATCGGTGACGGCGGCATGCACAGAGTCCCGATTCACGTTGAGGCTTTTCACGAGCAGTTGGGTGAGGTCGCGGAGATCGAACCCCTCCGGTACCATTACCGTGTGTATCAGCCCCTTTCCTGTGACAAGCGCGTCCAGCACGTATGTGTACCCGGACCGCCTGGCGAACTGGTATGTGCCGGGCTTGATCGACCGCTCGTTCCCGGTGATGGCGGCAAACCACCGGAAAAACCGCGCTGATCCGATGACATCATGTGCCGCGAGCGTATCGGCCGCCGCACGCATGCTGGCGCCGCGTGGGATGATGACCCGGATCTGTACCTCCGGAGTCTGCTGTACACCGCCAAACTCACGCCCGGAAGCAATTGCTGCCACGACACCGGCCAGCACGAGGCAGGGCATCAGAAAGTGGCTTCTCCATCTCACAGCCGACATCAGTCCGCTTCTCCTGATGTTCTATGCAGAATCGAATCGGAACGATGCTCAACAGACTCACCAAGTCTGACGCCCTGTCTGGCAGCCCGCAGCACACCGTCAAGAAGCACGCACGCTGCAAACGCATCGACTTCGCCTTTGCGTCCACGCGTGCTTCCGCCCTGGGCGCGGATGCTCCGCAAGGCAGCAGACGTGGTGAAACGCTCGTCGACGAGGCGTACAGGCAGTGCTTGTCGCACGACGAGTCGGGCTGCCACTGTCCTCACCTCGCGGGAACGTTCGGTTTCCGCTCCATCGGGATCGATGGGCAACCCGATGACGAAACCGGTCGCCTGCAGCGATTCTGCCCGACGCATCAGTTCGGCGATCGGCGGGCGTTTTCCCGCACGACGAATGATCGAGCCCACGGGTGAAGACACTATTCCGAGCTCATCACTCAGCGCGAGCCCGATGCGTCTGTCACCCCAATCAACTGCCAGGAGACGCCCGCACGGCACCGGCTCCGGTGCGGCGACATTCATGCAGGTTACGCCTCGGCCATCTGGTCAAAGAACTCCCGGTTGCTCTTAGCACGTTCCATGCGCTTGACCAGGAATAGCATGGATTCGTCGCTCGGCATGTCGGCCAGGAATGTTCGCAACAGGAAGATACGCTGCTGCTCAAACGCAGACAGCAGCAGCTCCTCCCGGCGGGTTCCGGACTTGTTGATGTCAATCGCCGGAAATATCCTCTTCTCCGCAAGCTTGCGGTCGAGCACCAGCTCCATGTTACCGGTACCCTTAAACTCCTCGAAGATGAGCTCATCCATTCGTGAGTTGGTCTCTATGAGCGCCGTGGCCACGATGGTGAGTGAACCGCCCTCCTCAAGTTTTCGTGCCGCGCCGAAGAAGGCCTTGGGCTTCTGCATGGCGGTTGCCTCCATTCCGCCCGACATGAGCTTGCCACCCTGCGGAGCGACCGCATTGTGTGCCCGTGCGAGTCGCGTGATGGAGTCGAGGAGAATCACCACATCCCTCCCCGACTCCACGAGTCTCTTGGCCTTCTCGATCACCATGTCCGCCACCTGCACATGACGGTCGGCCGACTCGTCGAAAGTGGAGCAGATCACCTCGGCCTGCGGGCACGACGCCTGCATGTCGGTAACCTCCTCGGGGCGTTCATCGATCAGCAGAATGATGAGCGCCACTTCGGGGTGGTTCTCTGCAATGGCATTGGCCATCTGCTGAAGCAAAATGGTCTTGCCGCCCTTTGGCGGAGCAACGATCAGGGCACGCTGTCCCTTGCCCAGCGGGGCAATAATATCGCAGATGCGAGTGGCCACTTCCCCATTGGCCCGCTCCAGGCGGATACGCTCGTCGGGGTACTTGGCGGTCAGGTTGTCGAAAGCGCTGCGCAATTTTGACTGCTCTGGGTCTCCACCGTTGATGCGCTCCACCTTCAGAAGCGCGAGATAGCGTTCCCACTCCTTTGGCGGGCGCACTTCACCCATGACCGTATCACCGGTTCTGAGGTCGAAGCGCTTCACCTGGGAGGGCGAAACGTAAATGTCGTCAGGGCCGTGCAGGTAGTTGAAGTCCTGCGATCGAAGAAAACCGTAACCTTCGGGCAGTACCTCGAGAACGCCTTCACCATAAAGTGTCGTCTCCGCATCAAGCAATGCCTGCTCAATTCGGAAAATGAGCTCCTGCTTACGAAGGCCGCTTGTGCTGGTGAGCTGCAGGGACTCAGCCAGCTCACGGAGTTCAAGAACCGACTTCCGCTTCAGCTCGGCGACATGCACTGGGCAACAGGACCAGAGGGAAGGGAAGGAGGGCAGGATCGAGAGTCAGGGTTGTCAATGTATCCGATC
>CAYSKN010000172.1:0-6887 GCA_964431565.1 uncultured Gemmatimonas sp. | reverse complement strand
GTGCGGGTGCGATCAGAAAAAGCCAACGATCCGCAAAAGGTGGGTTGGTCTCTTCCTTCATGAAGTTCTTGATGCCGTCGGCAACCGGCTGCAGAAGGCCACCAGGACCGGCGCGGTTCGGGCCACGACGATCCTGGAACCATGCCGCCAGCTTGCGTTCCAGCAGCGTGAGCATGGCCACGGTAACCAGCCAGACGACGAACACCACAAGAATCTTTGCGATGCTCGCTGCCACGAAGGTCCCGATGGCATCGGGAGCCAGCTGAGGATCCGCTCTCGGAAACCGGCTGCCAATCTCGACAGCTGCCATGACGGTCGGGTTGCTCACCGGGGCACTCCTGTGGACGTGGACTCAACGGCTGCTCCTTCTTCTGCCATGGGGAGTCCGTGCAATCCGAGTCCATCGTATGTCATCCCGCTGAAACGGGTATGGGTGGCAGCGAGTGCCGCAAACACTTCCGACGGCAGGTGAAAGCTGACACTCCCTCCCAGCGCGCTGAGCAGGTCGGCGATGACTGACCAGCCAGGTCGTGCCATGCCGGGCGCGGTTCGCGCCTGCAGATACCTTTGTACTCTGCCCCGCAGGTTGGTGAATGTGCCCTCTTCTTCCAGCATGTTCGTTATGGGCATGATAACGGCGGCCGTTTCTGCAATCACTTCTGGAACAATGGTCCCGATGTATACGATGCTCCCCGCAAGAGCGAGTTGCGCAGGATCGATGTTCACGAGCTGGTCGTCTACGATGATCAAGGCATCCCCGGAGCCGACCATTCCATCGAAACTCGCGATCTCCCTGAATCCAAGAGTGCGGGCACCTGTGCCGTTCGCGGCGCGCTCCGAGCGCAATGAGAGATCCTCGACGCCCGGCAAGGGAAACTCCTCGCCACGTGTGATCCGGAAAAAACCCTGCCCGCCACGATCAGAAATCAGGTGCTCCAGAAGGAAAAACACCTCGTTGGAGATATTCGCCGAGGCGAGTACCACCGGGCGATGTTCCCCGATCGCCGCAGCGGCCGCGCCGACTGCATCATCCCAGTCTGCCACTTCCAGACGCCCGAAGCTTCTCACCAACGGCTGGTCGGCGCGGTCACGACGGTTAAACTCACGGTAGCTCCGCCTGCCCACCTCGCACATGTAATACTGGTTGACCGCGTCATTGGGACGCGGTTTTAGGCGTGCCACGACGTTGTCACGCAACTCGGCCACAATGTTGCAGCCCTGGCTGCATCCCGTGCAGATTGTTGGTGCCCGGTCCAGTTCCCATGCACGTGCCTTGTTGAGGAAATCCTTGGACAAGAGTGCTCCCACCGGACACAGATCAACCACGTTGCCTGCCCACGGATTCGTGAGATCGTGACCCTCTGCCCGGCCGATGAACGCACGGTCACCTCGCTCTGATACATTGAGCACGGGATCCTGTGCAACATCTTCCATGAATCGGACGCAGCGCGTGCAAAGAATGCAGCGGTTCTGCACGTAGAGTATGTCGCCTCCGAAATCCTCCATCGGGCTGAAACGCTTCGGATCGTTCAGACGCGAGGAGGCAGGACCTTCCGCAAATGTGTAGTCCTGCAGGCTGCACTCGCCCGACTTGTCACACACGGGACAATCGAGTGGATGATTGATGAGCAAATGCTCGAGCACACCCTTCCGTGCCTCGTGGGCACGGTCGGAATGAACGTGAACAACCTGCCCATCACCCACTGCTGTGGCACATGCAGGCATGAGTTTCGGAAATTTCTCGACTTCCACCTGACACATGCGACAGGAGCCAGCCACGCGCAGTCCAGGATGGTAGCAGTAGTGCGGTATGAGCACGCCCACGGTCTTGGCTGCCTCAATGATCGAGGTACCTTCCGGGACCGTTACCGCTCGTCCTTCTATCGTGAGCGATACCATCTTCACGTCTGTCATCGTGTCCTCAAGCCACGGAAGCGCGGAGCGCTCCCGGTACGGTGACCATCGAACGGTTCGCCACGATCTTTGCTTCGAATTCGTGACGAAACTTCTTCAGGCCGGATACCACCGGCGTGGCACAGGAATCGCTCAGTACGCAGATGGTCTTCCCGGTCATGTTGTCAGCAATGGAAAGCAGTGTGTCGAAATCCTCTGCCCTGCCCTCGCCATCCCTGATGCGTTCGAGAATCCGCGTTGTCCAGGCAGTACCCTCTCGACACTGCGTACACTGGGCGCAGCTTTCGTGTGCATAGAAACGCGTTAGGCGCGCTATCTGTCGCACCATGTCCTGCCTGTCGTCAAACACAATCACCCCGCCGGACCCCAGCATCGTGCCGGCAGCGACCATGCCCTCGTAATCCATGATTGCGCCTTCGGCCTCTTCGCGCGTAAGGATCGGGACGGACGATCCACCGGGGATCACTGCCTTGATCTCGCGACCCGGGAGTGGGCCTCCACATAGGTCGTAGAGGAACTCCCTGAACGGGAAGCCCAGTGCCAGCTCGTAGTTGCCGGGCCTGGTGATGTTGCCGCAAGCGGAAAACAGCTTGGTTCCTACACTCTTCGGATTGTCGGCTCTTCCAAACTGCCTGTACCATTCCGCACCATTGCGGAGAATGTACGGCACGGCCGTGAGAGTTTCCACGTTATTGATGGTCGTGGGCTTGCCGAAGAGACCTGCCACCGCCGGGAACGGTGGCTTGATACGCGGATTGCCGCGACGGCCCTCAAGCGAATTCATGAGTGCCGTTTCCTCTCCGCAGATATATGCGCCGGCACCACGGTGCACGTGCACATCGATCCGTCTGCCGGAGCCCATCGCATTGGCGCCCAGAATACCAGCGGCGTAGGCATCATCGACAGCCCGGGCGACCTGCGAGTAGGGTTCCATGAACTCGCCGCGAATGTAGATGTACGCCGTCTCAGCAAGGATCGCGTGGGCTCCGATTGCCACGCCTTCCACCAGCCCGTGCGGCGTCCAGCGCATTATCTCGCGATCCTTGAATGTACCAGGCTCCGACTCGTCACCATTGCAGCACAGATAGTGCGTTTTTCCATCCGGCTTCATGAACGACCACTTGAGCCCGGTCGGAAAACCTGCGCCACCGCGGCCGCGAAGCCCTGAATCCTTGACCACGTTCTGGACTTCAACTGGATCCATGGCGAGCGCCCTGCGAAGTCCCTCGTAGCCACCGCGTGCGATCCAGCCTTCCAGGCCCCGCGCTTCGTGGTCACCAAAGTACTTCGACAGTACCTGCGTCTCTCGCGGATGCGGCGGATGTGGATAGCCCATTACTTCAGCTCCGACAGAATACGCGGCACCGCTTCGGGTGTTACGGATTCGATGCAGTCGTTGTTGATCATCACCGGTGTGGCAAAGCCGCATGCACCCAGGCATTCCACCTCGACGACTGTGTACCTGCCGTCGGGACTGGTGAGGCCAAGGTCCTCGCAACCAGTGTGCTCCAGGAAAGACTTCACCACGTCCTCAGCTCCGCACACGTTGCAGGGTGAAGTCGTGCACACCTGGATGAAATGCTTTCCAACCGGATGCTGATGGTACATGGTGTAGAATGTCACTACGCCTTTCACAAAGGCCGGTGTGATCTCAAGGGCAGCGGCAACTTCCTCCATGCCCTTCTCACTGACCCATCCCCGAGCGTCCTGCAACATCCAGAGAGCAGGCAGCAAGGCCGCCCGTTTTGTTGGGTAGCGCGAAAGGATACGCTCGAGTTCGACGCGCTTCTCGCCGACGAAGACGGGTTCATGTGGTTCATCCTGATGATGACCATGCGGTGGTGCGGCGATTATCGCTCCGCCGCTGGCAGATGGGCCGTGGCTCACCGGTCAATCTCTCCCATCACGATGTCGATGCTGGCGTTGATGGCAATCACATCGGAGAGGAGGTGCCCTTCCACCATCCGGGGAATCGCCGACAGGTTGACGAACGAAGGCGGACGTATACGCCAGCGTACAGGTTTCGAGGTTCCGTCACTAACGAAATAGTATCCCTTCTCACCCTTAGGGCTTTCCACCGCCACATAACACTCGCCCGCAGGAGGGCGCGGCCCCTCCATGACCAGCTTGAAGTGATGAATCATCGATTCTATTTCACTCGTGGCCTTGTGCTTCGGGGGCAGTATTACCCGCGGGTCGTCGACATTGATCGGCCCACCAGGCAGCCGCTGCATGGCCTGCTCCAGGATACGTACGCTCTGACGCATCTCCTCGACGCGAACCAGGAAGCGGTCATATACATCGCCGGTGCTGCCAACAGGTACCTCGAAGTCGTACGTCTCGTAGTCGAGATACGGGAAGTCCTTGCGTACATCGTAGGCAACACCAGAGGCCCGAAGCATCGGCCCTGAAAGGCCTGAATTCACCGCATCCTTCGCGCTGATGCTTCCGAGCCCGACAGTACGACCTGCCCAGATCGCGTTGGTCTCCAGCATTCGGACAGATTCCTCGAGCGTCTTCGAGAAACTCTTCAGGAATGCCCGCAGGCCGTCGAGCCAGCCATCGGGGATGTCAGCGGCCATGCCACCCACACGTGTGGCGGTCGTGGTCAGGCGTGCACCGACCCATGCTTCGAGCAGATTGTAGACGCTCTCACGCTCATGGAACAACCAGAGAAACGGCGTAAAGGCACCGATATCCACTGATGTGGTACCCAGCCATACGTCGTGCGAGATGATACGCGAGAGTTCCATAAGAATGACCCGCAGCACCTTGCAGCGCTCCGTCATTCCAACCCCAAAGAGGCGTTCCGCCCCAAGAACGAAGGCAACGTTGTTGCCCGGTGAATTGAGATAGTCCTCCCGATCTGTCCAGGGAATGATCTGGTTGTACTGTCTGTATTCACCGATCTTTTCGAATCCACAATGCAGGTATCCGATGTGCGGTATGCACCGCACGACTGTCTCACCATCGAGCTCCAGTACCAGCCGTAACACACCGTGCGTCGCCGGATGCTGCGGACCGATGTTGATCAGCATGTGATCCGTCGTCAGGTCTGGTTCAGATATCTGCGGTGACTCGAGTGCTACAACACGATCACCATCGTGCACGAGGGATGCACGAAGGGGCCGGCCGCGGGCGTCGAGGCCGCTCGTGCCAAGTGCCACTTCGATGGTACGACGACGGCTGCTCATTCGCCCTCCCTCTCGTCGCCCTTTGCTGAGCGTTGGGCGAGCCTGCGCTTCATGTCTTCCGGCAGAGAGTCGAAGGCGTCGGCGATGGACAATTCCTCAAGGGAATAACGAGCTTCCGGATCCTCGGAGAGCACCTGCTTGAGTTGCTCCGAACGCGAAAATCGACCACGCAGCGGAAAGTCCTTTCTTAGCGGATAACCCTCTCGATAGCGCTCCCACAGCAGAATGCGCCGCAGGTCTCCGTGTCCGGTGAAGGTGATGCCGAACATGTCGTAACACTCTCGCTCGAGCCAGTCGGCAGCGCTGTAAACGTCGGTCACACTCGGGATCTCAAGTGGCTCACTCTTGAGCAGTTCCACCTTGAGTCGCAGGAAACGTCGTCGCTCCAGTGCGCGCAGATGCCAGACGACCTCGAGCGGGCGTTGAGATTCGCGATACTCCACCGCCGTGACATCGACCAGGTAGTCGTAGCACTCGCCCGGATCGTCGTGAAGCCAGCGCACAACGTCATGAATGGCGGACCTGGCAATCCACACGGTTGTCTCACCCCAGATCACTTCGGTTCGAACTACAGCAGACCCGAAACGCGCGGCCAGTGAAGCGACCGATGGATTTACTGGTGCGCCCGAACGCGGAACATTGACCGGAGTACTAGGCACACCCTTGCCGTCGGCCACTGCTGCTCCATGAACCGAAGGCGCCATCCCTCCGGCTGGGACGCTGGCAGTGCTGGCCGCATCAGTATCGGGCGCGCTCACGGTACGGAGCGGGTCTGATGGACAGAGTTGCCGAAAGGCTCCGACAACTCATCTATTCTCGATGGAGGAATGTAGAGCTGGCTCTGCGGATCAGGTTCGATTTCAATGTGCCTGGAGCTGTCCTTCATTCTGTCCCTCATAACTTTCTGCTGAAGCATGATGATGCCATGCATCAGCCCTTCAGGACGCGGTGGACAGCCCGGCACGTATACATCTACCGGAATGATGGTGTCGATTCCCTGTACAACGGCGTAATTGTCGAACATCCCACCGGTGGAAGCACACGCTCCCATGGAGATGACCCACTTTGGCTGGGGCATCTGCTGATAGATGCGCCGCAGGACGGGTGCAAGCTTGAGGGGTACCCGACCAGCACAGATGAGAACATCAGCCTGGCGGGGTGAATAGCTGAGACGTTCCATTCCGAACCGGGCGAGGTCGAAACGGCTCGCCGCTGTGGCCATGAACTCGATAGCACAACAGGCGGTGCCAAACGGCATCGGCCAGAGCGAGCCGGCTCGTCCCCAATTTACGAGCATATCGAGCCGGGTTGTGATCCAGCCATCCTGTCCGCCTACGTCGGCATGCTTCATGGGGGGCACAAAGGATGCAACCCGGGCGCCCTTCGGTGGTGTCAGTCCCACGTCAACGCTCCCTTCTTCCAAACGTACACGAAGCCCACGACGAGGATCAACGCGAAGACAAACATCTCACCCAATCCGAAGAACGACAATTGCCCCGGTGGGCAACTGCCATCCACCATCGGGACACTGCATGAGAGCTGCCGATAGTGCACACCCCAGGGAATCATGAACACCGTCTCGATGTCGAAGACGATAAAGAGCATGGCCACCAGGTAGAACTTGACCGAGAAACGTTCGCGCGCATCACCGAGCGGCGTGATCCCTGATTCATAGGGGATCGACTTCACCGGCGTGGGTTGAGGCGTCACCGTCAGATGTGCGATACCAATGATCAGCACCGCATTGAGAACGACGAAACCCAGAAGCAGCAGAACCGG
>CAYSKN010000171.1:0-6921 GCA_964431565.1 uncultured Gemmatimonas sp. | reverse complement strand
TTGAGACATGCGTTCCGCATTGAGTGGAGCATCTCCGGCACCACAGTGCAGAGCGAGATCCGGCTCACCTTCATCGGATCAATGTCGTTCTCACGCAGTACAGAACGCAGGAATACGCCGATTTCGTCACTGGATGCGCCCGTACGACTCGTGCGACGGAAGCGAATCCGGAGCTGGTCGTCTTCGAAAACTCCGCCGAAGATCTGTGTGTTTCCGACATCGAGACAGAGAATCATCGTGTTATTCCGGCGGGATCAGGTTCTTATGCAGCAGATCGGCGAGTTCGTTGGTAGTGTCGAACGGAGTTGCTCCGGTTGACAGGACAAGGTGCCCCGGATGCCGTTCGCTGCTGATGCGTGACCAGTCGTTCGCGACCACAGCATCGACTGAAGCGCTCAGCAGGGCACGGGCGATCTGCACGCAGCGCTCTTCACTCTGGTTCAGGGTGAGCTTGAAGCCGATCACGGCGATATCGGGGTTCGCTGAACAGGCCTTCAGATGTGGCAGGATCTTGTGGTTCGCCCTAAGGTGCAGTTCCAGTTCCCTGCCGCTCGCGAGCTTGACGTGCTCGTCGGCTGCCGATCCGTTCACTGAAGAGACGGAGTAATCACCAACGGCTGCAGCATGGATTACCGCCCGGTAATGGTGTGTGGCCAGTTCTTGGCGGAGTGAATTGTCGAGGCTGGCAAACGATCCGAAGAGCATACGCTTACTGGCACTCGCCGACTGCACGGAGCCATGTCCGTGCATGAAAGTGATCTCCCATCCCTTGGCGGCGAGCCTGTCTGCCAGGGTCGCACCAGTCCGACCGGTGCTGACATTTGACAGAAACCGGATTCCGTCAATGGGCTCGCGAGTGGCGCCGGCTGTAAGGAGCAGCCGGCCGAGGTTGCGTGGCAGGATCAGGCTGACGATCTCATCGGGTTCAAGCAGCCGGCCTGCCCCGACCTCACCGCAGGCGAGATTGCCACCCGCAGTTGGATGTACCAACACTCCCGCCGAGGCGATAGCCGCCAGGTTGGCGTTGGTGGCAGGGTGACTCAGCATTTCCCGGTTCATAGCCGGGAACAGGTGCAGAGGCTTGGATCGGGGCCATGCGAGGGTCAGCGCGCCCACCAGATCGTCGGACAGCCCGTGTGACATGTGGGCAATGGTACTCGCACTGGCTGGGCAGATGACGCCCAGGTCGGCCCACCTGCCAAGGTGGATATGATCCATTGCGCGGCCCGTTTCCCACAGATCGGACAGCACCGGATGGCCGGTGAGTCCCTCGAATGTGGCAGTGCCCACGAAGCGAAGCGCGGCCTGCGTGGCCACCACCCTCACCTCATGTCCGTTCTGGACAAGCCGTGATACGACCTGTGCCGCCTTGAAGGCAGCGATTGATCCGGTAACGACAAAAACGATTCTGGATCCGCTCATCAACGATGAAGGTAGCTTGTTGCTGCTGGATCCGTATCAACTGAACATGCGTTGCACCAGACCCGGGCGCAACTTGAGCAGGCCATATGCGGAACATGCGGACGCGCCCGCATTTGCCATCACAATACTCCACCATGGAAGCAGATCCCGCATGGGCTCGGTGAGCCTTCCTATGACGGCAATCGTGGCTGCGAATCCGGCGACGATGAGCCCGGCTACCAGGCCGGCGCGCCTGCGATTCTTCTCCGCATACTCGACGAGGCCTAGCACGAAGAGCCCGATAGCGATTGATGCTATGAGGTGTACACCATTGTACCAGAACACCACCTGCCGATCCACCGGAATGGCGTATTGCAGTATCGTCGGGTCACGGACGTCCCTGAAGAGTCCCTGACCGAGCAGGTTCACGGTGAAGAGCGGACCGCGACTCGCAAGGAAGTCGAATCCGCTGTAGAAGACGATCACCGCGGCATATGCGATGAGCCCGCATATCACCCCGTCACGCACCCATCGAGTGCCTGCCGTCATGCTGTCCTCATGGTTGTCACAGGGTTTGGAGCAATTTGGCGGCGCGTTGCCAGTCTCCCGACATCTTGTAGGACACGCGCCCTTCCCGGTCAAGAAGAACTACTGAAGAACTGTGGGCAACCTCGCCCGTCTTGGTATCGCGGGCATGAGCTACGCCCCAGGCATCCAACACCTGGAGCACATCGTCCACGGGCCCGCTGAGCACGTGATCGTCATTTCCCAGCTCCCATTGCCTGGCGATGGTGCCCAGTCTGCTGGGAACGTCGCGCCATGGATCCAAGGTGATGACAACCAGCCTGGCGTCCGCAGCTCCTGCGTCACGCCGTGCATTCTTGAGATCCTGAACGATGGTAGGGCACACGGTCTCACAGTGTGCATAGGCGAAAGTCACGATCACGCGGTTCCCGCGGAGGGCGTCGAGCGAAAACGATTCGCCATGCTGGTCGACCAGCATCATGGAAGGCGGGGCTTCAGTGTACCGCGCCTCATCGTAGGAGCCACTGAATGGCTGAGTTGCGAACAGTGATGCATTGGCTGCCCGTCGGGCGTTGGCCACTACGGTGCCTGCGGCGTGCAGGCCGAAAAGAACAAACGCACCCGTCGCCGCAATTGCAATCTTACCGGCGAATGATGCACGCAAATGTTGGAGCTCTTCACGGAGTGCGCTTCCCCACGCCGCCATCAGCACCGCAAGCATGCCGATCGGTTCGCCGATGAGCAGAATCCAGCCTCCCGCGTTGGGAAGCCCGCTGGCCGTACGGCCGAAGCAGGCTGCACGTGTGCGCAGGACCCACTCCGGCACGTCGGTCGAGACAGGCCACAGCGCGAGCGCCCACCACGCTGCCGTGATGACGAGAATCAATCCGAGAGTGGCCACAGCCAGGCCACCCCGCGCTCGCTTGTCAGACATGCAATTACCCCACCTTCCATACGGAGCTGAGAAGCTTCCAGTTCGTGAAGAAGTAGACGATGAACGAAAGAAGGAAGATCGCCACCAGCACTATCGTGCCAGGCGTTGCGCCCATGATGCCGCGCGATTCGTCGTGCAGTGCAGCGTTGAGTTCGTCTGCATTGGCAGGCTGCACGGGTGGGTTGGTGAGCCCCTGCGGGATACCGGCGATCTCTTTTCCGGTAGCCCAGGTGGTGAGTTTTTCACCGAAGAAGACAGACTTTACTGCGATGGCGATGAAGGCCAGCGCTCCCGTGACCGCCAGTATGCCGCCGATGCCCATGACGGCCAGCGTGATGTCCACCGCCGGATTGAACTCGACATCGAAGAGCGCCTGGGAAAAGGAGCTGTCCCAGTGACGTCGCGGGATGCCAAAGCTGCCCGAGAACGTCATGCCCATCGACACCATGAGCATGCCAATGGCGAAGAGATACGGCTGTATCTTGGCAAGGCCCCAGAAAGCCACCTTGCGGCGAAATACGAGTGGCAACAGGTAGTAGGTAGCGCCCATGAACGCCATGGCGGTTCCGCTTGCCACTGTCGAGTGGAAGTGCCCTGGGATACGAAGGGTGTTATGGGCCAGGATGTTGATCTGCTCGGTTCCGATTGTCACACCGGTGATACCGCCAATGAATCCGAATACGACCACGCTGAAGATCAGCGCGCTGAATCCGGGATCACCCCACGGGGCCCGCCTCAGCCAGCCGAAGAGCCCGTCGGTATACCCCCGGAGGCGCATGCCGAGTTCCATACCGGCAGGTACAGTGAATCCGTGAATCATCGAAGCCAGAACGGCCATGTACATGAAGTACGATGTGTTCACAACCTTCCAGGCGGGCCCGAAGCCCGGATCCACCAGGAGGTGGTGGGCGGATGCCATGGAAATGAACAGGATGTAGAGAACAAACGCGGCACGGCTCACCTTCTCGTTCAACACCACGCCACCCACGGTCAGTGCGGCGAGCATGTACCAGATGGCGACCATCGCCGCCACGTTGATCTGCTGTGATGAGTGACCCAGCGCCCACCAGAGCATGCGGTAGATCTCGGGGTCGACCGACTTGATCAGGCCCAGGCTCCACAGGAATGTCGGTATGTAGACCATAGCTCCGTGGAGCAGCGTGATCACTGCAATGATGGCGGCAGTTACCGCGCCGTAGACAACCAGGGGCATGGATCCTTCGTATGTCTTTTCACGTTTGGCTATCACCAGGGTTGCGAAGAACAGACCGCAAACCATCAGTGCGCCTACCGCGAACAGGATCACGCCCAGGTACAGAGCCGGGTGTGCCTTGAGTGGCGGATACGATGTGAAGAGGACATCGGCCTTGCCTGACCACTGAACCCACTCGACCAGCAGAGTGCCGGCTACCATGAGGTAGAAACTGAACCATCCGAGCTTCGGTGAAGCCGGCCGACTGTTCAGAAGAATGGTTCCTGCAAACCACAGCACCGCCATTTCGAAATAAATGATGAAGAAGATCAGCATGTTCATGCCATGCACACCGAGGAGGCGGTAATACCACTCCGCAGGGAGCAGGTGGACCGCCTGCCAGCGTGTGAGCACGAGCAGGAGTGCTGCAATTGCGCCGATCAGCAGCGATACCACGGAGACGACAGCGTTCGCCTTGATCAGTCCCTCTGCACTGGAGGCAACGATCCGGCCGGTGGCAGGACAGACGCGATGAGGAAACGCTGGAGAGGCGACACTCACTGCGCACCTCCGTCGCGAATCACAGCGTTGGAATTATCAGCCACTGGTTGACCCTGCTGGTCCACCACGATCACCCTGCCGACCATGGTATGATGACCGATACCGCAGAACTCGTTGCATATGATGCGGAAGTCACCCGATGCCGTGGGCGTCACCTCGAGCGCATAATCGTAGCCTGGCACGATCTGGAAGTTGACGTTGAGTGGATACAGGCTGAAACCGTGGTTGACGTCGAGGGCAGACATGTGCAGGCGGTAGGTTGCACCGGTTTCGAGCTGAAGTATGGGGTACCACTGGTATGTCATGGCGGTGAGGTAGATCTCTGCACCGGCGGGCGGTGCAACAATCGGGATACCGCGGTCCTCACCGATCTTGTACTGCTGCGCGAACTCCATCGTGCGGGCGTAGAACTTCATTGGTTCCACCTTGCGCCTGATGCCCGAAGGATTCTGTCCGCCTTTCCAGTGCCACAGGGGCATCATCGCAAACAGAACCATGCACCACGCAAATGAAATGGCGACCCAGATCTTCTCCGACTTGTGCGCCGGCTTCCACCACACGCCCGGCACTGGATCAAGTCCGGAATGCACTTTCGTCAGCATGCGGACCTCACGGGAGTGTGCCGACAGGCATCGAGAGAATCTCCCACATGCCCCAGCCAGTGAAAACAACCAGCATCACGATATTGCCCAGTATGAGCAGCAGGAAAACATTGTCGAAAAGACGCTGCATGAGAGGTGGCGTCTCGGGTGCGTCATCCCGTGGTGGCGATTCTGCCATGAAACCCTCTTGAGTTCGGGTGGAGGAGGAGGAGGAAGAGGAGGATAGCGGAGGCCCGAACGGCTACACAGTGAGGCGGCAGCAGCATCTTTCGGATATCCGCATGGTAAAGGAGGTTATTGTGTGAGGTGCCGCGGATCGCACGACTCCGCTATAGTGAGCGCTATCCTGCCCACACGGCATATGTCTTCGCAAGAGGGTTTCCCTGATGCGTTTGCCAGAACGACTTACGTCGCGACCACTTCGGGCCGCTGATGCAGCGGTCACCCGGATGTATGGGTGGCAATACAATCCGATGCACCAGACCGGCACTGTGGCCGTAGCGCTGCTGGTCGTATTGATTGTCACCGGTCTCTATCTGCTGCTTTTCTACCGCGTGGGTGCCCCGTGGCAGTCGGTGGCGCGCCTTCAGGCCGATCCGTTTCTCGGACGGTGGATACGCTCCCTGCATAGGTTCGCCTCCGACGCGATGGTGGTGGCGGTGGCAATTCACGCATGGCGCATGTTCGCCCAGTCCCGGTCGTGGGGACGAAGAGCACTGGCCTGGTCGTCAGGGGTTATTCTGCTCGCCATGCTCTTCGTCAGTGGCTGGACTGGCTACCTGATGGTGTGGGATACCTTCGGTGCCGAGCTCGCTGTGAGTGGTGCGCGGTTCTTCGACGCTCTGCCGATCCTCAGTGAGCCAACCAAGCGTGTCTTCTCCGGCGAGAACCCTATACCCGGAGCTTTCTTTTTCATCAATCTCTTCCTGCACGTAGCGCTTCCGCTCGGTGTTGCTGCCGGTTTGTGGATACATCTGTCGCACCTGGCGCGTCCGGTCTCGTTGCCTCCGCGGCCGCTCATGTACGCTGTAGGCGGCGCCCTCGTGGTGCTCTCCATGGTGCTGCCCGCACCGCTGGCTCCCGAGGCATCGCTGCTCTCGGTCGAGCCGCGCGTGCCCGTCGATCTGTTCTATGCGTTCTGGCTGCCCTGGGCAAATGCACTGCCACCATGGGTATCGTGGGTAGGAGCCATTGCCACGGGTGGACTGGCTCTGTTCATCCCGCTCTTCCTAAAAAGACCGCGTACGGAAGAATGGACCCCAAGCTGGGTGGATGAACGCTACTGCACAGGGTGCAACCAGTGTCCCCAGGACTGCCCGTGGGAAGCCATTACGATGATTCCACGGGAGAATGCCAGGGAGAACCAGTCGGCAATGGTTGCCAATGTGGATCCGGCGAAGTGCGTATCGTGTGGTATCTGTGCTGGTTCGTGTCCGCCGATGGGGGTGGGTCCCGCCGGTATGACGGGACGGGATCAGATACGCCGTGTGCGTGAGAGGTATGACCTTCCGGACCGCAATGCGCTCCGCCCGGTGGCGATGTGCTGCGAGCATGCCGCGCCCGGCCAGCTCAATTCGCTTCGCGATCGTGGCGCCGAAATCCAGCTGGTTCCCTGTGCGGGAAATGTTCACACTTCAGCGGTCGAACTCACGCTTCGCGCAGGTGTGCCGGGTGTGATGATCTTCACATGTCCGCCGCGCGACTGC